>UQZS01000004.1 GCA_900545625.1 uncultured Oscillospiraceae bacterium
CAGTGCAAAACGCTTGCCCTTCGCGCCCGATGACAGCAAGAAAGCACCCATGCTCGCCGCCATGCCCATGCAGATCGTGGAAACATCACACTTGATATACTGCATGGTGTCGTAAATCGCGAAGCCTGCCGTTACAGAGCCGCCGGGGCTGTTGATGTAAAGACTGATGTCCTTTTCACTGTCCTGCCCCTCAAGATACAAAAGCTGAGCGACCACAAGACTGGCCGTCGCGTCGTTGACCTCGTCGGACAACACAATGATGCGATCGTTGAGCAGTCTTGAAAAGATATCATAAGAACGCTCGCCGCGGTTGGTTTGCTCAATAACATAAGGTACAAGTGCCATAAGAAATACCTCCTGCGCAAAAGTTTTGCGCGCAACGGATTCCTCCGCTGAAAAACATGCCTGTTTCAGTATAGCCGTACCATTGGTCGGCTAATCATATTATTCAGATTTTTCTTCCGTCTTTTTTGCCGCAGGCTTTTTGGCAGCCGTCTTCTTGGCGGCGGGCTTCTTAGCGGGCTTTTCCGCCTTTTCGCCGTCATTTTCCGCCTTTTTTGCCGCCGTCCTCTTTGCAGCGGGCTTTTCTTCCGTGATCACGGCGTTATCCACGATGAAGTCCACGGCTTTTCTCGAAGCGAGTTCTGCGCGAAGCCCGTCTTCGGAGATCGCCTTTTTGACCGCCTCAATATCCATATTATATGTGTCGGCGAACTTTTTATATTCCGCTTCCAGCTCTTCCGCGGTCGGCTCGATCTTCTCGGCCTCAATGATCTTTTCAAGTGCAAGATCCAGCTTCACCTGTTTTTCAGCGTTCGCGCTGAAGCCCTCGCGAAGCTTGGCCTCGTCCTGACCTGTATATTGCAGGTAGGTTTTCAGATCCAACCCCTGCGTCTGCAAACGATAGGCAAAGTCCTCCACGTTGCTGTCGATCTTCTTCTCGACCATGACCTGCGGGATCTCCGCCTCGATGCCGTCGGCAACCATTTCGAGCAGCGTGCTGCGCACTTCTTCCAGTGCCGCGCTCTTCTTGGCTTCTTCCATATCCGCCTTAATGCTCTTTTTCAGCTCGTCGACCGTGTCCTTGTCGCTGACGTCCTTGACGAATTCATCATCAAGAGGCGGAAGTTCCTTGACCTTGATCTCATGCAGCTTGATCTTAAACACGGCATCCTTGCCGGCAAGCCCCTCATGATAATCCTCAGGGAATTTCACATTGACATCGAACTCGTCGCCCGTCTTGTGCCCGATGATTTGATCTTCGAAGCCCGGAATAAACTGCCCGGAGCCGAGCGTGAGCTCATAGCTTTCCGCTTTACCGCCCTCAAACGCTTCACCGTCCACAAAGCCTTCAAAGTCGATGACAACGATGTCATCTTTCTTTGCGGCACGGTCTTCGACCGTTACCATACGGGCGTTCTGTTCGAGCATACGGTTCAGCTCTGCCTTCACTTCATCCGCCGTCACCTTGGAGGGTTTGCGCGTGGCTTTTAAACCTTTGTAGTCGCCGAGCTTGACCTCGGGCTTAACCGTAACTTTCAGCTTCAGCGTCACGCCGCTCTTGCCCATTTCGGGGACTTCCAGATCAAACGGCGTATCCACAACTTCCAGCGCAGCCTCTTTGATCGCTTCTTCCACGACCTCCGGATACAGCGCCTCCAGCGCGTCCTCATAGAACACGCCTTCGCCGTATATCTTTTCAATGAAATTCCGCGGTGCTTTGCCCTTGCGGAAGCCGTGCACGGTGATATTCTTGCGTTGCTTCAGGTACGCCTGATTGACCGCCTTTTCAAAGCGGTCGGCATCGATGGAAATTTCCAGCTGCCAAACGTTGGTTTCCACTTTTTCGGATGATTTCAAACTCATTTTACGGATTCCTCCTGTACAATAATGGGTTAACTTAGGTATTATAGCAGAAAGTGTTATAAATTGCCATACTTTTTTAGGATTTTATTTTTTCAATCAATTTTGGGCAAAATCCGAGGGAATCACTCGATACAAGGGAGAAATGGATTCCCTCAAGCTCCCCCTGAAATGCTGCGCCGATCGCCGCGCTGTGCAAATGGGCATAATAACAGCGGCGGATGTTTTCTGCGTGCAGCGCTTCAAGTATGGGTTCACAGCGCTGCGTGCGTGTAACGGGCGGATAATGCAGAAACACCAGCGGTTCGCCGCCGAGTGCCCGGCCTGCCGCGATCGAAGTTTTCAAACGCTGCACCTCTCGAAGCAGGACCTTATCGGGCTGCGCATCCGTTGCATCGAAAAACCAGCCGCGCGTACCGCAGATCGAAAAATCCCCGACGCGATAGGCGTTGTTATGCAGGATCTTCATGGACAATAATCCGTTTTCTTCCAAAAAATCCTGCATTTTCCGCATGGTCGTCCACCAATAGTCATGGTTGCCCTTCATTAAGATTTTCCTACCCGGCAGCTCGTCTAAAAAGCGGAAATCCGCCAGAGCGGTTCCAAGCTGCATTGCCCACGAAACATCACCGGGAATAATGACGGTATCTTCCGAAGACACGACTGCGCGCCAATTTTTTTCGAGCCTTTGCACATAATCCTGCCAACCGCGGAAAATATCCATCGGTTTGTTGGCGCCTAAAGAAAGATGGGTATCACCGATAGCAAAAAGGGACATAATTCTGCGCTCCGAACATGTATAGAATTCGGGTTTTGCCGCACAATAAGAACGAAAGGAGGAGAAAAGCATGAACGACATCAAATGCAACGTTTCCAACTGTGTTTACCACAGCGGCGTTTCCACCTGTACGGCAAAGGAGATCCAGGTAGCGAGCCAGTGCACCGGCAAACCGTGCGAATGCAGCGAGACCGAATGCGGCACGTTTGAACCGAAGAACTGACGAGATACAAAAAAGAGCGTGGATGCAGCCATCCACGCTCTTTGCATCATATACCGAGCATTTCAAGCACCGCGTTCGCCATGTCCTCTTTTTGGACAACGCCCGTGAACCGCGGTGTTTTCCCGCGAAGGCTGCTTAATTGCGGCGGAACGGGCGCACCCGTAAGCTCGTGCAGCGCCTCCACCGTTTCAAACTCATCGTCTGTGACAAGCTCCGGCGCGACGGCATGCAGAACGCTTTTGGAAAATTTATACGGATTCGCTGTGGAGGCGATCACTGTGGGCGTACTGTCGCCCGTTTTGGTCTTATATGCAGCATAAACGTTCAGCGCTACCGCCGTGTGGGTATCACACAGATACCCGTATTTTTCATAAATACGGCGAATGGTGCGCTCCGTGTCCGCATCGTCACAGCAGCCCGCCGCAAACAGGTCGGACAGCGCCGAAAAGATCTTTTCACTGACCTTGTAGCTGCCTTTTTCGGAAAGTGCTTCCATATACGCACGCGTCATATCGGCATCCTGCCCCGAAAGCAGGAACAAAAGCCGTTCAAGATTGCTGGAAATAAGAATATCCATGGATGGAGATTCCGTGCAGTAAAACGGGCGGTTCTTGTCGTACGTCCCGCTTTCCAGGAAGTCCGTCAAAACATTATTGGCGTTGGAAGCACAAATGAGTTTGCCGATCGGCACACCCATCTGTTTGGCATAATACGCCGCAAGGATATTGCCGAAATTCCCGGTCGGCACAACCACATTCATCGGTGCACCGATCTTCAGCTTCTCGGATTTGACCATATCGCAGTATGCGGAAACATAGTAGACGATCTGCGGGACGAGCCTGCCCCAGTTGATGGAGTTCGCCGAAGAAAACGCCATATGGTGCTCGGCAAATTTTTTCTCAAGCGCATGGTCCGTGAAAATCGCTTTGACGCCGCTTTGCGCATCGTCAAAATTGCCTTCGATCGCACAAACGCCGACGTTCGCGCCCTCCTGCGTGGTCATTTGCAGCTTTTGCATGGGGCTGACGCCGTTTTCGGGGTAGAACACCAAAATTTGTGTGTTCTCTACATCGCGGAAGCCCTCCAGCGCCGCTTTGCCCGTATCGCCGGAGGTGGCGACAAGGATCACGATCTTAGTATTTTTGCGTGTCTTAGCGGCAGAGGCCGTCAAAAGATGCGGCAAAAGCTGCAGCGCCATATCCTTGAATGCGCAGGTCGGCCCGCGCCAAAGCTCAAGCACCTGCACCTCATCGGAAAGCGAATACAGCGGCGCAATCTCAGGCGAACTGAACTTGTCCGCACGGTAAGCGTTTTCCACGCAAGCAGACAGCTCATCGTCGGTGAAATCCGTCAAATACAGCTTTAAGATCTCTTTGGCACGCCCGACATAATCAAGACGCATCAGGCGCTCGATGTCCACGAGGTTGATCGTGGGGATCGTCATGGGCACAAACAACCCGCCGTCGGAGGAAATGCCCTTGGCGATCGCTTCAGACGCGGGCACGCGAACGGAAGCGTCACGGGTGCTTGTATAGATCATATTTCCACTTCCTTCATCAAAATCAATTCATTGTAGCACACAGTTTACAGATTTGCAACGAGAAATGCAATGCCGTTTTCAAAAAAGATGTTTTCAAGCTGTGGTTCCGAAATCCCATGCTGCAGAAGGTAGGAAAACAGCTCTGGAATGTGCTCAATTCCGCTTAGGGATTCGTGCACGGTGCAGCCGTCAAAATCACAGCCGAAAGCCAGGCAATGCTCTGCGCCGAGTTCCAGAAAATGCGAAATATGGCGCAGTACCGCGTCAAAGCCTGTGCTGCCGTTGTTCCCTAAGAAATCTGCACATAGGTTGATCCCTATAAGCCCGTGCAGATGTATGATTGTTCGAATCTGCGCATCCGTAAGATTGCGGGCGGCTGCATAGGGGTTATCGACGATTTTCGCGTTGGAATGACTTGCCAAAAACGGGGAATCCAGACGTTCGGCGACCTCATAAAAGCCGCGTTCGTTGAGATGCGATACATCCACAAGCATCCGTTTTTCCCGCATTTTGTCCACGACCCTTTGTCCGAACGGCGTAAGCCCGCCGTTCGTTTCGGAGAAGCAGCCGCTGGCGATCTCATTGTCGCCGTTCCAGGTCAGCGTCATCAGCCGCACGCCGTCACGGTAAAGCTGATCGAGCTTTTCGAGGCGCCCGCCAAGCACCGCCCCGCCCTCCACGGCAAGCACAGCCGCGGTTTTCTGCTGCTTCAAAACGGTTTGAATGTCGCTTCCGTTTTTGCAGATCGCAATATGCGCTGCGTTTTTCTGCACTTCCGCTCGAAAGTTTTCGAGCACATCACGATAATATTGAAATGCCGCATCGCCGCGTTTTTCATCGGGGATCCAAATCGCAAACACCTGCGCATAAGCAGAAAAACAGGAAGCGCGGAAAAGGTCGATGTGCAGATCATTTTTCCACAGCGGCTTCTGCTGCAAAAAGCACTCCCCCGCTGTGTCACAATGAAAATCCAGAAATCTCATAAGCCCTCCCCGTCAAAGGCGTTCGGCATATGCCGAACGCGCAGAACTGCACCGTCGCGCACATATACCTCGACAACGTCAAAGCGCGGCTGCAGATTCGTCGGGTTTTGCGAAAGATACCGCGAAGCCGTCGCCAGCAGTTTTTTCCTTTTGGCAGCATCCACCGCATCCGCAGGTTTCCCAAGCATTTGCGGGGAACGTGTTTTGACTTCGACAAAGCAAATATATGCACGGTCGGAAGCGATAATGTCGATCTCGCCCAAACGGCAGCGATAGTTCGCCGAAAGGATCGTAAATCCGTGCTCGCGCAGATACCGCGCTGCTGCGAGCTCACCGCGCATACCCGTCTGTGCCTTATCCATCACGTTCTGCCTCAAGGAATTTTTTCAAAAAAGTGCGGCGGTGAACCGGCGAAAGCCCGTACTGCGAAAGCCTCTCGTAATGCAGCTTCGTACCGTATCCCTTATGCTGCTGAAAGGCATACTGCGGATATTGCGCATCAAGTTCAAGCATTTTCCGGTCACGGCTCACTTTCGCGAGCACCGAGGCGGCAGCGATCGAAACGGACTTTGCGTCGCCCTTAATTACGGTCACCTCGTCACACACGCCGATGTGCGGCTTTTGATTGCCGTCTACGAGCAGCACGTCTGGCGAAACAGAAAGCTGCTCGACTGCGCGGCGCATGGCAAGAAAAGTCGCGTTGAGAATATTATATTCGTCGATCTCACGCTCGTTCGCATAGCCGATGCCGTACGCAAGCGCCTTTTCCTGAATCACAGGGAAAAGCGCTTCCCGCTTTTTTTCGGTGAGCTTTTTGGAATCGTCAAGCCCAGGGATCTGCGTATCGGGCGCAAAAATAACGGCGGCGGCGCAAACAGGCCCTGCCAGCGGGCCCCTGCCCGCCTCGTCTACCCCGCATACTGCGCCGCAGCCTTGAAGCCAATATGTATTTTCCAAGGAAAAATCAACCATTTATTCCCCTACCTTGTCGAGTGTGAGCCTGCCGAGCTTACCGCCTCGGTATTCGTCCAAAAGCATAGCCGCCGCGCGCTCATAATCAATCTCGCCGCCGCGCAGAAGCATACCGCGTTTTTTGCCGATCATTTCCAAGATTTCCCACGGCTGCGCGCCTTCAAAACCGGAAATCTTATAGCGTTCGCGCAGGCGGTCGGGGTATTCGGTCTGCATGATCTCCAAAAGCCGAATGCTGAGCGTCTGCACGTCCACGACCGTATCTTTGACCGAGCCGATAAACGCCAGCTTGTCGCCTACGCGCGGATCGTCGAATTTAGGCCAAAGTACACCGGGTGTGTCCAGAAGTTCCACACCGTCGCCGATAGCGAACCATCGGTTTTGACGTGTCACTCCGGCGCGGTCGGCGACCTCGGCACGGACGCGCCCCGCCATTTTGTTGATAAAAGAGGATTTTCCCGTATTGGGGATGCCTACGACCATGCAGCGCAGCGGTTTGCCCGCCATGCCGCGTTCGTTATTTTTTTCGACCCGCTCGTGCAGCACTTCACGCAGCAGCGGTACAAAACGCTTCAAGCCCTTTCCGCTGCGGCAATCCACCGCGAGCGCGGCAAAGCCGTTTTTACGGAAAAAGCAAAGCCAGCGGTCGGTAGCGGCTGCATCCGCAACATCACATTTATTCAATAGGACGATACGCGGTTTACCTTTTGTTAACTCAGAAAGCTCGGGATTGCGGCTGCTTTCGGGTACGCGCGCGTCAAGCACTTCCACAACAGCATCCACCTGCGGCAGGCACTCACGCAGCAGGCGGCGGGTCTTTGCCATATGCCCCGGGAACCATTGCACGTTCTGTTTGATCGAATCCGCCATAGCCTTACTCCGCAGAACTTGTCAGCAGATGCGAGTCGCCGACACGGTAGATCGCTTCGCCGACAATAAAGCGTGTGTCGATGAGCCCGACAAATTTATCGCGGCTGTCGGTGGAGGCATTGCGGTTGTCACCCATCACGAACACATACCCTTCGGGGACAACGATCGGGTAGGTCATGTTGCCCTGCACGCGTGTGATCTCGGCGATATACGGCTCTTGGAGTACTTCGCCGTCCACGATCACCTGCCCTTCGGCAGCGTTGACCTCGATGGTCTGCCCGGCCGTCGCGATAACGCGCTTAATGAGCACTTTTTCGTAAATATTCGGCTGCGAGATCACAACGATATCGCCGTTTTCCACATCCCAATCGCGCGCAGTAATGATGACGCGATCACCGTCTGAAAGCGTGTTGTTCATCGAACTGCCGTCCACGGCGGATATTTTGAAGCAAAAGGTGAAAATCACCGTGACCGCCAGCACGGCGGTCACCAGCACAGACGCAAAATCATACAGATTTTGCAGCGATTTTTTGTTAAGCATTCTGATCGATCTCCCAATTTCCAAGCGGGAAGAAGCGGAATTCCGCAACCCCCAGCACATAACGTTCATCTATAAAGCCGATGGTGCTCGAACGGCTGTCCAACGAATTATTGCGGTTATCCCCCATAACAAACAAGTAACCCTCCGGCACGGTCAGCGGGAAAGCCGTATCAAACCCGCGGCGCGTTGCTTCGGCGATATAAGGCTCGTCCAGCCGTTCGCCGTTCACATAAACCTCGCCCGTGATAAAATCGATGTCCAGCGTATCGCCGCCGACGGCGATCACACGCTTGATAAGCGGTTCGTTGAGCGAATTCGGCTGGGTAATCACGACGATGTCGCCGCGCTCTACGGATGTATTCACCGCCCGAACGGCAAGCCAATCGCCGTTTTGCAGCGTGGGCACCATGGATTCGCCGCTCACGCCGACCACGCGGAAAACGAAGGTGAACATAAGCAAAATGGTGATAAAAGCAAAGACGAGCGAGTCAAGCCATTCGTATATAAATTTCCAGGACTTCTGCGGTGCGCTGCGCGCAGGTGCGAGCTCCGTGAGCGAAACGCAGAATTGTTCGGACTTTCTCAAAACCTACACCTACCCTATTATGGGTATTTTACAACAAAACATCCTGCAATGCAATACGAGAATCGCGTAAGCTTTCGAAGTTTTTGGATATACTTGCTGAAGTAAGAAAAGCAACAGGAAAAAACGATTGACACCGCTTTCTTTTTTTGCTAAAATGATAGACGTTCCTGCGGGTGTAGTTCAATGGTTAGAATTCCAGCCTTCCAAGCTGGCTGTGTGGGTTCGATTCCCATCACCCGCTCCAAAGAATCAACACCCCGTCGTCTCCCGACGGGGTGTTGATTTTTTATCTTTCTAAAATAAGAATGGACATTTTGCGAATCGGCAAGCACAACAGTTTAATAGTGCTTTTCCTGTATATGCCCTTTTCTTCGATCAGCTTAACTGCTGTACGGTTTTAAAAGAATAGCCGTTTTCGGTCAGAAAGTCCATGTCGCGCACAATGGTCGCCGCGCCGGAAACACAGCTGTAGATCGGGTCATCTGCCAAAAACACCTCAATACCTGTCTCGCTTTCCAAGAATCGCTTCATCCCATACAAAAGCGCCGTACCGCCCGTTAACACGATGCCGTTTTCAGAGATGTCGCCAACGAGCTCCGGCGGCGTGATCTCAAGAACCGATTTAATGCCGCGCACCATAACATCCAGCCGCTCACGGATACAACCGTACAGTTCTGTAGACGTGACCTCAAACGTAATAGGCATATGGTCGAGCCCGCTTTTGCCGTTTGCCATAACGGCGATCTCCTCCCGCCGCGGCACAGCACTGCCCAAACAGATCTTCAACCGTTCAGCAGTCTGCGGCCCGATCAGGATGTCGCGCTCACGGCGCAGATACCGCCGGATCGCTTCATCGATCGACTTGCCGCCGACTTTGACCGATTTGGAAACCGAAAGGCTGCCCATCGTCACGACGGAGACGTCCACTGCCCCGCCGCCGATGTTGACGATAAAGCGCCCGGAAAGCGTATTGTTCTCAAATCCCACGCCGATCGCAGACGCCAGCGCTTCTTCCACAAGGCACACCCTGCCTGCGCCTGCGCGCATAGCGACCTCTAAAAACGTGTGCCGTTCGAGATTCGTTGCGCCGCTTGGAACGGTCAGAATAACAGTAGGCTTAAAAATACTGTTGCCGCACAGGCGCTGGAAATAATAGCGCAAAATATGCTGCGCCATGGTGTAATTGGAAATGATCCCGTTTTGTACGGGACTGATGACTTCGATATTCTCGTCCGTTCTGCCGTTAATGGTATAGGCGGCGTTTCCAATAGCAATGGGAATGCCCGTTTCCGTATCTACGGCGATCATCGTCGGCTCGTCGAGCACGATGCCTTTGCCGTCCACATACATGATGGTGGACGACGAACCGAAGTCGATCCCCACACGCATACCGAGCATTCCCGTCACCTCCTAAATCTGACGATTGCTTTGCTCAGGCTTTCAGCCGAGCACAGCCGCCTCGTCGATCAAATCAATATTGTTTTTCCGCAGGATATCGGCGGCCTTTTGATTGTCATCCACACGCAGGATGACGTACGCATGCCCCGCCTCCGGCGTTAAAAAGGCATAGGCGTACTCCACATTTTCGCCGGCGTCGGCAAGGGTCTTGACGACGTTTGCAAACGCGCCCGTCACATCGGGGATCGAAACACCGACCACATCGGTAATGGATACGGCAACCCCCGCCGCGCGCAGGACCTGCGCCGCTTTATCGGTGTCGGACACGATCAGGCGCAAAATGCCGAAGTCGGTGGTGTCTGCAATGGAAAACGCACGGATGCTCACATTGCCCTCTGCAAGATAGCCCGTTATCTCGGCAAGCCTGCCGGGTTTGTTTTCCACAAAAACGGAAATTTGCCGGATCTCCATAACAATCCTCCTAAAATCTTACCGTTGCTTAGTAAGCGCGGTTACTGCGCGTTTTGATAGCCGAGGTCGAACGCCTTGAGATTCATCTCTAAAAATTTAGCGGGAACGGTCTCGCGGATCGCCTGCTCCCAAACTGCACGGTCAATGTCCATATGCGCTGCCATAACGCCGATGAGCACGACATTGACCGCTTTGGAGGAACCGGCTTCCACCGCGAGCGAGAGCGCATCTACGGCTTGGAGCTTCACGCCGGTTTTGCGGATGGCTTCGAGCACGCCTTCCGGGTACGTCGCAACGCCCGTGACGACGGGCATTGGATCCATCTTCTGTGTGTTGGCGATGATCGTGCCGCCCGTTTTCAAAAACGGAAGCCACCGCGCCGCTTCGAGCTGTTCAAAGGCGAGGATCAAGTCCGCCTGCCCTTTTTGGACAATGGGAGAATCGACCTTGTCGCCGTATTTGACATAGGTGACGACCGAGCCGCCGCGCTGGCTCATACCATGGACTTCGGAAACTTTAACGTCATACCCGACCGAAATGAGCGCCGCGCCCAGCAAACGGCTTGCAAGCAGCGTCCCCTGCCCGCCGACGCCGACGATCATAATGCTCTTCGTTTTCATTTCGTTTCGCCCTCCTTGATCGCGTCAAATTTGCAAAGCTGGCTGCAAACCGCACAGCCGACGCACTGTGTAAAGTCAATGACGGACTTTTTGTCCTTCATGCTGATGGCGGGACAGCCGATCTTCATGCACATCTTGCAGCCGACGCACTTGTTCGGATCCACATGCATAGGCGGCTTATGCTTGACGTATTTCAGCAGTGCGCAGGGACGGCGGGAAATGACGACCGAGGGTTCGTCCGCTTCGATCTCCTCGCGCAATACGGTTTCACATTCTTCTAAGTTATACGGGTCGATCACACGCACACGGTCGATGCCGACGGCCTTTGCAAGAAGTTCCAGGCTGACTGCTGTGGTCGGGTCGCCCTTGATGGTCTTGCCCGTGGTGGGATTGTCCTGATGGCCGGTCATGCCCGTAATGCTGTTGTCTAAGATTACAACGGTCGAATTGCTTTGGTTATAAGCAATATCGATCAAGCCCGTCACGCCGGAATGGATAAAGGTCGAGTCGCCGATGACCGCAACGGACTTTTTGGCATTGGCTTCGTACGCCTTATTTCTGCCGTGCAGCGCCGAAACCGACGCGCCCATGCAGATGCAGGTGTCCATCATACCGAGCGGTGCGAGCGCGCCGAGCGTATAACAGCCGATGTCCCCGCTGACAAAGACGTTCAGCTTTTTAAGCGCATAGAAAAGGCCTCTGTGCGGACAGCCGGCACAAAGCACGGGCGGGCGCGCGGGAATATCGAGGTCGGTCGCGACGCTCGCGTCCTCATGCCCTAAGATCACCTTAGCGATCAGGCTCTGGGAATACTCGCCTTGCAACGTGAACGCCTCTTTGCCGATAACCTCGATCCCGTTTTGACGGCAATGTTCTTCCAAAAACGGGTCAAGCTCTTCGAGCACATACACCTTTTTGCACTTTGCGGCAAAGGCGCGGATCTTTTCGACCGGCAGCGGATATACACAGCCGAGCTTCAGATATGACGCATTTTCGCCGAGCGCTTCTTTGGCGTATGTATAGGTGATGCCGGAGGTGATGACGCCGATGTCGGTGCTGTAATACTCCTCGCGGTTGATGTCGGCGGTCTCCGCCCAAGCGACCTGGTCAAGGATGCGCTGCTCGACGACCACATGCTTTTTGATCGCCATACCGGGCATCATAACATATTTCATCGGGTCTTTCGTATAGGGCTTAAGTTCGCGTTCTTCACGCTCGGAGACTTCCGCAAGGCTGCGCGAATGCGCCACGCGCGTGGTCAGGCGCAGGATAACGGGTGCGTCAAACTGCTCGGACAAAGACAGCGCCAGCTTTGCGAATTGCAGGCACTCCTCGGAATCGGAAGGTTCCAGCATCATCAGCTTGGCGGCCTTCGCATAGTGGCGGGAGTCCTGCTCGTTCTGCGACGAGTGCATACCGGGGTCGTCCGCAACGCCGATGACAAGCCCCGCACTGATGCCGGTGTAAGACGCCGTGAACAGCGGGTCGGCGGCAACATTGAGCCCGACGTGCTTCATACCGCAGAAGGAACGCGCGCCCGCGATCGCGGCGCCCGCCGCGACCTCCATAGCGACTTTTTCATTGGGCGCCCATTCGCTGTATACGTCGTCGTATTTTGCAATGCACTCCGTGATCTCGGTGCTTGGTGTGCCGGGGTAGCTTGAGGCAACGCGCAAGCCCGCTTCATAAAGCCCGCGGGCGACCGCCTCATTGCCGATCAACAATTTTTTACTCATGACTTCTCCTCCGTTTGATTTCGCAAATCCACAATGCGCTTCGCCTTGCCGACGAACCGCTCAATGGTATTCGGTTCTACAATACTGACCTTGCACTGGATGCCCAAAACCGTATGCATATTATGCCGGATACGGTTTTGCAATTCTTCGATCTTGCCGTAGCTTTCGAGAAGCGAAATGTCCGAAAGCTCCACGCGGATCTCCAGCGTATCGGCAAAGCCCTCGCGTCGAACGATCAGCTGGTAATGGGGGCTGACGCCCTGCATGCCCACAAGCACGCTTTCGATCTGCGACGGGAACACGTTGACGCCGCGGATCTTCAGCATATCGTCGCTTCTGCCCTTGATCTTATCCATGCGCGCAAAGGTCCTGCCGCATTTGCAGGGCTCGTATGTAATGCGGGAGATGTCGCGCGTGCGGTAACGCAGCAGCGGGATGCCCTCTTTTGTGAGCGTCGTGATGAGCACCTCGCCCGTCTCGCCCTCGTCGAGCACCTCCAGCGTGCTGGGGTCTACGATCTCGGCAAGGAAGTAGTCCTCATTGATGTGCAGCCCGCAGCGTTCCTCACATTCGCCCGACACACCGGGGCCCATGAGCTCGCTCATGCCGTAGTTGTCGGTCGCGAAAAGTCCCCATGCCGTTTCGATCTGGGTACGCATTTCGGGCGTACACCCCTCGGAACCGAACAGACCGAGCCGCAGGTGGTAGTCGGACATCGGGTATTCAAGCTTTTTTGCCGTTTCCGCCATATACAGCGCATACGACGGTGTGGCGACCAGCGCCGTGGTCTTGAAGTCGCGCATATACATCAGCGCCTTTTCGGTGTTGCCGCTGGAATTGGGCACCACAGCGCAGCCGAGTTTTTCAAGCCCATAATGCAGCCCAAGGGCGCCTGTGAACATGCCATACCCAAACGAGATCTGCACGATGTCATCGGCAGTAGCACCCGCTGCGGCGCAAAGGCGCGCCACGCAGTCCGACCACATATCCAAATCATGCGCCGTGTACCCGACCACCGTAGGCTTACCCGTCGTGCCGGAGGAAGCGTGGATGCGGACGATCTTTTTCATCGGCACTGCAAACAATCCGAACGGATAGTTGTCGCGCAGATCTGCTTTGGTCGTCGGCGGGATGCGCCGAATATCATCAAGCGTTTTGATGGAATCAGGCGCCACGCCCGCGTCATCCAGCTTCTTTTTATAGAAAGGAACGTTCTCGTAACAATACCGCACGGTATAGCGCAAGCGCTCCAGTTGGATCTCGCGAATTTTGGCGCGCGGCATGGTCTCCGCGTCTTTTTGAAAAAACATTACCCTTTCCACCTTTCAGGAATCCGCCACAGGCGGTACAACGCGGCGTAAAAGCTGCAAAAGCAGCCGCGGATCTTTCCGCGGCCGCGTCGAAAATATCCATTTTGTATTATATCACAGTTCTTCGCGTTCGACAACACCGTTGTAAAAGAAATCGGAAACTTCCCCGTCCTCCTTTTTGTGGAAAACGGCGCTCACGATCAGGCAAACGGCGACGGACGCAAGCATGGCGATGCACGCAAACAGCGGGCCCTGCCCCAAAAGCGTCACCACGGCGGGCGCGTCCACCCCGCAGAGGTTCAGCAGCTTGCAGGAGGCCGGGATGATCGCGATGCAGAATCCCGTGAAGATCCCCGCCCATGCGCCGGTCTTATTCAGCTTTTTATAATAAAGTGCGAGCACGTAGGGTGCCAGGAACGAGCCGGAGATGATGCCCCAGGAATAGCTCATCATGTCGAGGATGGGCGTTTTGGTGTTGGCGACGATATATGAAAGAATCACGAACAGAACGCAGAACAGCTTGGTAAGCCGCCCGGTCTTTTCGGCGGGCATATCGCGTTTTTTGACGGCGATCAGGTCAATGGACAGCGCGCTGCCTGCGGAAAGCGTGACCGAGCAGAGCGTCGAAACGGACGCAGACAGCAGCAGGACGATGATCACGCCTAGCAGCACGTCGGGCAAATTGGAGTCGCGCAGCATATTGGGTACAATGTAATCCGCCTCGGGCATATCGACCCCTACGGTATAATACGCATGGCAAAGCGAGCCGATAAAGTAGCCGCCGCCCGCAATCAGCAGGGCGAACGCCGTGGAAATAACGATGCCGCGCTTGGCCTGTTTGTCGTCACGGATGCCGAAATACTTCTGCACCATTTGCGGCAGCCCCCAGGTACCGAAGCTTGTCATCAGCACCGTCGCCATCAAGGACACCCACTGCGAGGCGTTCATATCGGGGAGCCCAGCCTCGGTGTGCGCGTATTCCACAAGCCCGGAAATGCCGCCCACGCGGTCGCAGCGCACGACGAATACCAAGAGCAGCACCACGCCGACCATCATCACGATGCCCTGCACAAAGTCGGCGCGCGCCTGCACCAGATACCCGCCGAAGGTCACGAGCAAAATCGCAAGCACGGCGATGATGATAAGAAAGATCGTGTCGTCGATCCCCAATAGCACGTCTGCAACGCTTGCAAGCCCGCTGTAAACAGAGGCGGAGTACGGCACAAGGAACACAAAGATGACCGCGCCCGCGAACAGGCGCATATTGCGGCTGCCGTAGCGTTTTTCAAAAAATTCGGGCATGGTTTTGAGCTTCAGGCGCCCCGCGACGTCACGCGTGCGGCGCGCGAGCACCGCCCACGCGAGCAGGGAACCGAACACGGCGTTGCCAAGCCCTGCCATGACCCCCCACAGTCCGAAGCTCAAACCCGTTTTACCGGCATAGCCGATGAACATAACGGCGGAAAAATACGCTGTGCCGTAAGACAGCGCGGAAAGCCACGCGCCGGCATTCCTGCCGCCGACCGTGAAATCCGAAATGCTTTTGGACTTTCTGCCCGTCACGACGCCGATCAAAACCAGCGCAAAGATATAGACCGCAACGGTCGCCCAGATGATGACCTTTTCCATTTTTCCACCGACTTTATGTACTGGATTTTTACACTTTAAAGCTTTTACTTGCTAAAGCGAACTGCCTATCATTATACCCTCTCGGCCGGCTGCGGTCAAGAGGGCAAAAGCAACTAAATATGCAGCAGTCTTTTGGCATTTATCGACAGAATTTTTGCTTCATCCCCGGCAGGCAGGCCGAGACTTTGGATGAAACGCGCCTCATCCGCCGACGAGCTCCAAGGCATATCGCTGCCGAGCAGTATATGATCCGCCCCATGGGCACAGATAATCTCTCGCGCATAGTCCGGGGGCATCCTGCCGTAAGAAAACGCGGTATCCAGATAAACCTTTGTACCGCAAAGCTCTTCTAAGACGCTGTCCCACAACAGCCAGCCGCCGAAATGCGCCGCTACAACAGGCGCATCACCGAAGCAGTCGAGCACACGCAAAAGGCGCTCGGGCGGGCAATGCACAGGGCGCGGGAAACCAATGTCCACACCGGCGTGAAACACCGTAATGAGCCCGAGTTCTGCGATATGCTCATAAATCGGGAACATCCGTTCCTCGTCCACAAAAAAGTCCTGATATTCCGGGTGCAGCTTAACGCCCTTGATCCCCGCTTCTTTGAGCCGATCCAATTCTTCAAGCGCATCGGGGCTGTCGGGGTGGACGCTGCCGAAGGGGATGAGCATATCGTCGCCGATAAGCGAGATTGCAAAATCATTGACCTTCTTTTGCTGGTGCGGATTGGTAGCAATGTTGAGCACGACCGCCTTTTCCATGCCGAACTCGCGCAGCGCGGGTTTTAGGTCGGACACGGCGCCGCTGTAAACGGGCGTTACGCCGCCCGCCTTTTTGGCGATCTGCGGGATCGCTTTTGCGGCGATGGGATCTAAAAATGTGTGCACATGAAAATCGATCATAGCAGATCCTTCTTTACGATTTCTGTCTTGCCTGCGCTTTCATGCGCTGTTCTTTCGAAAGAATGCGTTTGCGCAGGCGAATGGCGTGCGGCGTGACCTCCACAAGCTCGTCGTCCTTGATGAACTCCATGGACTGCTCCAAGCTCAGCACCGTATGCGGCACCAGACGCAGCGCATCATCTGAACCCGCAGCACGTGTGTTCGTCAAATGCTTTTGCTTGCAGACATTGCAGACAATATCTTCATTCTTTGCACATTCGCCGACGATCATACCCTCATACACCGGCACGCCGGGGCCGACGAACAGCCGTCCGCGGTCCTGCGTGTTGAAAAGCCCGTAAGCGGTCGTCTCGCCCGCTTCGTGCACAATGATCGAGCCGCGCTCACGCGTTTGGATCTCGCCTTTATACGGCTCATAGCCCGCAAACAGGTTGTTCATGATACCGTTGCCGTTGGTGTCCGTCATGAATTCGGAACGGTAGCCGATAAGGCCCCGCGCAGGGATGCGGAATTCGAGATGCGTCGCGCCCCCGTCGCGCGTACCCATGTTCTCAAGCTCACCGCGCCGCGCACCGATTTTCTGCATGACCGCGCCGACATATTCCTCCGGCACTTCGACGATCAATAGCTCAATAGGTTCCAAAAGCTGACCGTTTTCGGTTTTCGTGATGACCTGCGGACGCGAGACCTGAAATTCGTAATTTTCACGGCGCATCGTTTCAATGAGAATGGAAAGATGCAGCTCGCCGCGCCCCGAAACCTTAAAGCAGTCCGTGGAATCCGTCTCCTCGACGCGCATGCTGACATTCGTTTCGACTTCCTTAAACAGACGGTCGCGCAAATTGCGTGAGGTGACGTACTTGCCGTCCTGCCCTGCGAAAGGACTGTCGTTGACCATAAAATTCATCGAAATGGTCGGCTCGTCAATCTTTACAAACGGCAGCGGCTCAACGCAGTCCGGCGCGCAGATGGTCTCCCCGATGTTGAGATCGGCAATCCCTGAAACGCAGATGATATCGCCTACGGCGGCTTCCCCTACCTCTACGCGCTTGAGCCCCTCAAATTGATAAAGCCGAGAGATCTTGACGTTCTCCTGACTGCCGTCGGTCTTGTACAGAACAACACTGTCGTTGCGGTGGATTCGGCCGCGCTCAATGCGACCGACCCCGATACGCCCGATATAATCGTCATAGTCAAGACTCGAAAACAGCACCTGCAAGGGCGCGTCAATGTCACCCTCGGGCGAGTCAATATTTTCCAAAATGGACTCAAACAGCGGGCGCATATCCCCCTCACGCACATCGGGATCCGGCGACGCATAGCCGTCTTTTGCCGAAGCGTACACCACGGGGAAGTCGATCTGGTCGTCGTTCGCACCAAGCTCGATAAACAAATCCAAGACCTCGTCCACGACCTCCGCAGGCCGCGCACCGGGGCGATCGATCTTATTGACGACCACAATAACCTTTTTATTCAGCGCCAGCGCCTTGCGCAGCACGAAGCGCGTTTGGGGCATACAGCCCTCAAATGCATCCACCAGCAGCAGAACGCCGTCCACCATGGTGAGGATGCGCTCCACTTCGCCGCCGAAGTCGGCATGGCCGGGCGTGTCTACGATATTGATCTTCACGCCGTTATAATGTACGGATGTGTTTTTGGACAGAATCGTGATACCGCGCTCGCGTTCAAGGGCATTGGAGTCCATTACGCGCTCCTGCACGACCTCGTTCTGCCGAAAGATACCGCTTTGCTTCAAAAGCTCGTCCACCAGCGTTGTCTTGCCATGGTCAACGTGGGCGATGATCGCGATATTCCGTAAATTCTCTCTGCACCTCAAAAAATTCACCTTCACACTTGTTCTTTCATTTACGACCAAATATTTTACCATGAATGGGGGCGCTTTACAAGCGGCGAAAACGAAATATTTGCCTTTACATCCCCGGTCTTTTTAGGTAGAATATACCAAGGCTGCACACGTCGATTTTGTTGAAACGAGGTATAGGTATGGCTGAAAACGTGCGCGCGTGCCTTTGCACGTCGCTTGAAAAAATCTTTCCGACCGACGAAGTACATGACACAGGTACACTGCGCTTTTCCATGCTGCAAAACGAAAAGAAATCCTTCCAGCTCGCGGTGCGTGCCGAAAAGGGTGCAGAGATCGCGTGGGAAATGCAGTCTCCCCTGTCGCCTTACTGCCGTGCATTCTTTGTGCGCATGATACCGGCAGGCTTGAACGCGCCGAAAAAATCGGACGACTTCTATATTTCCAAAAATAAAACCGAATATCCCGATCTGCTCGTGCCGCTTTCCGAGAACCGCTGCACGGCGGAATATGATGGCCGGAACGTCATTTGGTTCGAAATCGGCGGCGAACAGCTTACGGCAGGCAAACATGCGTTTGAAATCTCCGTGCACGTCGGCGAAAGCGAACCGACGGTCTGCCGCGCGGAAATCGAAGTTCTGCCCTTTGACCTGCCGCAGCAGACGCTCATTTACACGAATTGGTTCCACACGGACTGCCTGATGCGGCACTACGGTTTTGAGGCGTTTTCGGACGAATACTGGCGCGTAACGGAAAATTTTCTGCGCACGGCGCGCGAATACGGCATGAACTGCGTGCTCACCCCGCTATTTACGCCGCCGCTCGATACGAAAGTCGGCGGTGAGCGCCCCACGGTGCAGCTTGTAGATGTTACCGTCACGGGCAAGGACGCTTATGCCTTCGGCTTTGACAAGTTCAAAACATGGGTGGAAATGTGCCGCCGCTGCGGGATCGAGTATTTTGAAATGAGCCACTTTTTCACGCAGTGGGGCGCGAAGCACGCGCCGAAGATACTAGCGAAAAAGGACGGCGCTACGGTGCAGATCTTCGGCTGGAAAACGCGCGCGGCGGGAAAAGCTTACCGCAGATTTTTAGAACAGTTTGCAAGGGCGCTCACTGCTGTTATTGATGAGCTTGGTATTCGCAGACAGTGCATTTTCCACGTCTCCGACGAGCCGAACGTGGGGCAGATTCGTACCTATAAAAAGGCGGCGCGGATCGTACACGAAAACTTTGGGGATTTCAAGATTATCGACGCGCTTTCCGATTATAAGCTGTATGCGAAGGGGCTTATCCAAACGCCTGTTCCCGCAAACGATCACATCAAAAAATTTATCGGAAATGTCCCGGAGCTTTGGACGTACTACTGCTGTGTGCAGGCGGATGATTATGTTTCCAACCGCTTTTTCTCCATGCCGTCACTGCGCAACCGCGTTTTGGGACTGCAAATGTATAAATACGATGTAAAAGGCTTTCTGCACTGGGGCTATAACTTCTATTTTTCCCGCTTTTCCATTCGCCAGATCGACCCGTTCCAAGTGACCGACGCCGGTAACGCCTTTTCTTCGGGCGACAGCTTTGTCGTCTATCCGGGTAAGGACAGTTCTCCCCTTTTGTCGCTGCGTCTGCCTGTATTCTACGACGGTCTTCAGGATATGCGCGCGCTGCAGCTTTTGGAATCGCTTGCCGGGCGTGAAAAGACAATGCAGATTTTGGAAGAAGGGCTCAAAGAGCCGCTGACTTTCAACCGTTACCGCCATGAAAACGCCTGGCTGCTCGATTTACGCGAGCGCGTCAACCGTGCCATCATGCAATACGCAGCGGAAAAATAAGCATTACATACCGGAGGAAGACAATGGATGCTGTTTTAAGAGGGTTTTTGACGCGCAACCTGCCGCTTGTGGCGGACCGTATCCGGATCACGCTCACGGAAGACGGCAAAAACGATCATTTTTGTGTTTCTTTCAAAGGCGGTTTTTTATTTGTCAAGGCAAATTCCCGCGTTGCCGCGGCAAACGGGATCTACACGTATCTCAAGCAGGTCTGCCGCGTCAACCTCTCCTGGTGCGGCAACGAAGCGCTGCAAATTGACGAGCTTATCCCGTTTATGGGGACAATCGAGAAAACGATCGAGCAAAAATACCGCGTTTACATGAACTACTGCACGCTTGATTATACCATGTGCTGGTGGGACTTTGCACGCTGGGAGCACGAAATTGATTTTATGGCGATGAACGGCATCAATATGCCGCTTTGCGTCATCGGCACAGAAGCGGTCTGGTTTGAGACGCTGCTTTCGTTTGGCTTTACGGAAGCAGAAGCGCTTGCCACCATTTCAGGCCCTGCCTTTTGGGCATGGCAGCTGATGACGAATATTGAAGGGTACCTGCCGCCGAAAGACAAGTCCTATGTTTACGAGCGGCTGGAGCTCGGCAAAAAGATCCTTGCGCGCGTGCTGGAATTCGGAATGCTGCCCATCCAGCAGGGCTTTTCGGGACATGTGCCGATGCTGCTGCGGGAAAAATACCCGAACGCCAAAATCCTGCCGAAAAGAGGCTGGTGCCTTTATCCGAAAACGGCGCAGCTTGATCCCCTTGACCCGTTGTTTTCAAAGTTCGGGCAGAAATACCTGCAAACCCTTGGCAGGCTTTTAGGCAATCACCATTTCCTTGCGTGCGACCCGTTTCATGAGGGCACGCCGCCCAAAAACAATTTTTTCTATCTGCGACGTGTCGGGCAGGCGATCGACCGCCTGTACAGCGAATTTGACGAACAGTCCGTTTGGGTCATGCAGGCATGGACACTGCGCAAGCACATTGTGAAAGCCGTTCCGAAAGACCGTCTTTTGATCCTTGACCTCAATTCCGAACGCACAAAGTCCACCCGCAACCTTTGGGGATATGCGGTCGTAGCGGGCATGCTGCACAATTTCGGCGGCAAGAACGCCATGCAGGGCAAACTCTCTAAGCATTGCAAAAACCCGTATATACAGCTTAAAAAGCGCGGTGCAAATGTGGTCGGTTCAGGACTTTTCATGGAAGGCATCGAACAAAACCCCGTGGTTTATGACTTGCAGTTCGCGCTGTTGACCGAAAGCGGAGAAATCGACTTGAACCGCTGGCTGGATGACTACATTGAACGCCGCTACGGCGCATATTCCGACACGCTGCGCAAGGCATGGGATATTTTGCTTTCTACCTGTTACCGAGACAGCGGCTACAAGGAAAACGAAGTCGGCTCTACGCTTTGTGCGCGCCCGCTGATGAAGCCGAAAAAAACAGGTCCGTGTGACTACACGAAGCTGTTTTACGATCCGAAGCTGCTTGAAAAAGCCTTGCCGCTGTTTTTATCCGTAAAAGAGCAATTCAGCACATCAGACGGGTATCAATATGATGTTTGCGATTTAACTAGGCAGGTATTGAGCAATCGTTTCCATACAAATCAAGCGCTGTTTGCAAACGCTTATGCGAAAAAAGACAGTAAGGCAGCAGAGCGGCTCGCAAAAGAACAAATGGAGCTGCTTGCCGATCTGGACGCGTTTTTAGGGCTTCGGAAAAACTTCACACTTGCACGCTGGATCAATGATGCACACCGTCTTGCGCGAAGCGAATGGGAAAAAGCGTATTTTGATCAGAATGCGCGCACGCTCGTCACCGTTTGGGGTAACATAAACGGCGACTGCTCGGCGCTTTATGACTATGCGTGGCGCGAGTGGAACGGGCTCATCGCCGAATACTATGCGGTGCGCTGGCAGCGGTTTTATGACGAGGCGATCCGTGCGCTTCGCGAAAACCGCCCGTTTGTGACCGAAGCGGGAAAATTCGTGTGCGAACGCCCGCGCTATGATGCAACGCCTTTTGGGAGCGACCTGTTTGCCTTTGAAAAAAATTGGTGTGAAACGTATTCCGAATATCCTGAACCCGAAAATCACGACGTACTGCCGGAGGCAGTCCGCCTTGCGGAAAAATGGAAAATCGGGAAATAATAGAGAAATCAAGGCAAGAAAAAAGAGCAGCCGTTTGGCTGCTCTTTTGCTTTTGCAAACTCAGATCTGCTCTTTGACCTTTGCCGCCTTACCGACGCGGTCACGAAGATAGTACAGCTTACTTCTGCGCACCTTACCGGAGCGAACAAGCTCAACCTTTGCCACGTTGGGGGAATTCACGGGGAACACACGCTCCACGCCGACGCCGTAGGAAACGCGGCGGACGGTAAAGGTCTCCGAAACCCCGCTGCCCTTGACAGCGATGATCGTGCCTTCAAAAACCTGGATTCTCTCGCGCTCGCCTTCACGGATCTTGACGTGTACTTTCACGACGTCGCCGACCTTGATGTGGGGGCGCTCTTCTTTGATCATACCCTCGGTGATTACTTTCAATGCGTCCATTCTAAGTCCTCCTGTTTTTTTCAGGCGTTCGTGCATTTCTCAAAATACAGAGGACCGCCAGCTTTAATGCTGCCATTAACTGCCGTTGGAACGGTGCCAACGCAAAATTGCTTAGATATATTAGCACAGAGAGCGTAAAAAAGCAAGCATTTTTTCAAAATTTTTCATAAGTACAGACAAATCCGCGTGCCGTCAGGCTTTGTAACCGTCGGTTGTCATGAAAAGTATGCGCTGTTTTTGAAAAAATGTCAAGACAGCTCGCGTTTGGCATAGATGCGGACAGACAACAGCCACGAACCCGCAAAGAGGATCGCGCCGATCAGTGCCGCTGTAAGCAGGATTTCCGTGCTTTGTACAACAGAAATATCCAAAAAGCCGACATCATTGCTAAACGCGCCGATCGCGCCGACTGCGGCGCAGAAAAAGACGAGCACACCGTAGTAAGCGATGCGCCCCTTTTCCACACCGAAACGGAAAATAATGGGCAACATCAGGCTTGGGCTTGCGAGCCCCATGGACAAAAGCAAGCCGAAAAAGGTCAGAAGCTCCGAAAGCTGAAAATCATCCGCAACAAGCATATGCGCCGCAAAGCCGAGCCCCATCAGCAGAACGCTTAGACCGAGTGCGAGCAGCGTGACGATATATTTTACGGAAACAAGCTGGGTGCGGGTGTAAGGGAACGTACCCGCATACAAAGACCATTTGCACTTTTCGTCATAAGAAAGCAAGTTCACAGACAGCGCGCCGACTAAAAACACCGGATATACCGCCAAAAAGAAATTGTCGCTCCAAACAAAGGCGACCGCAAAAACAACGGCGATCAGAAAATAGACGCGGCAGTATTTCACCGCCATATAGATGTCTTTTAATAGCAAGCCTTTCATGCTTCCTGCGCCTCCCGAATCAAGAATAAGAAAATCTGCTCCAGATCCATGCTGCCGACTGAAAACGAAGCCGACACTGCTGCACGCTCCACAACCGCCTCCACGCCGTATGGGGAACGCTTGATTCCGTGCACCGCCCTTTCCGGTATGGCTTCAAGCTGTTCGTTAGAACAGCGAACCACACCGTATTTTTCCAGCAGCGCGTCTTTTTCCTCACACAGCAAAAGTTTGCCCTTGTGCAAAAACGCGACATAATCGCAAATCTTTTCAAGGTCGCTGACAATATGCGAAGAAAGGAGCACCGCATGGTTTTCGTCGCGCGTGAATTCTCCGAACAAGGTAACTACCTCGTCACGCACGACCGGGTCAAGACCGCTGGTCGCTTCGTCGAGCAGCAACAGCTTCGGCGCATGGGACATCGCGACGGCAATGCCGAGCTTCATTTTCATGCCGCGCGAAAAGGCATCAAACGCTTTATCCGTCGGTAAACTGAGCCTTTTAAGAAGCTGCGCATAAGTATCGTCGTTCCAATTTTGATAGGTGCGCCGCAGGATATTGCCGATCTGCTTGGGTGTTAAGCACCCGGGAAAGCCGACGTCATCGAGCACCACGCCGACATCCTCTTTGATGCGGCGGTCATATGTCAAATTGTCCATACCGAGCACCGACACCTGCCCCGCGTCGCGCCGCAGCATATTGAGGATCAGCTTCATGGTGGTGCTTTTGCCGGCGCCGTTTTCGCCGACCAGCCCCATAACACAGCCGCTCGGCAAGGTCAAATTCAAATTGTCCAGCGTAAAATCGGGATAGGTTTTGCAAAGTCCCGTGATCTCTAAGGCATTCATTCGTTTTCCTCCGTTAGCAAATTGAGCATTTCCAAAATATCCGCACGGCTTAAGTTACACGAAGCGGCAAGACGAACCGCTTCGCTCAAATGCGCTTCGATCGCCTTGAGATTTTCCTCCCGCAAAAGCTCCGTATTTTTCGGGGCAACAAAACACCCCTTGCCCGCTACCGTATACAAAAAGCCTTCTTTTTCAAGCTCGTCATAGGCGCGCTTGGTCGTAATAACGCTGATGCGCAAGTCTTTAGCCAGATTGCGGATGGACGGCAGCGCCTCGTTTTCCGCGATTGCGCCGCTGATGATCTGTGTTTTGATCTGTGAATAGATCTGTTCATAGATCGGCACGCCGCTTTTGTTATCAATAAATATCTGCATGCATTCACCACGCTTTCTGTATATGAACAGTATATACAGTTATAACAGTATTGTCAATAGAAAAATGAAAAACCGCCGAAAAATTTTCGGCGGTCATAGTTTTGTGGTTTTTCGCGGACGGCGATGCGGCGCGCCGCCCTTTGGGCGGGAATTCAGCTGAACGCTTCGCCGTTTTCGAGCAGCACACGGCGTTTTAGAATGTCGGTATGTTTGACGGCAACCGGCGCATCCGCTGTCAGCGCGTCAAGCAGCAGCGCAGGGCTGACATTGTTTTGGTCGCCCGCCGTCACGCGCACCGTGAGCGTAACGCCGTCATCGTGCTGTGCCAAATCAAACGCAAGGATATTCGGCTTGATGTCCGTTTCCTTTTCCACGCGGCGTTTCCCCTGCTTTGCTTTTTTCAGCACCGGCAATGTGTCGGCGGCAAAGCGCGTTTCCATCGCTTGCAGCAGCGCGGCGGGATCATCCGTATAAAGCTGCATCACATAATCCGCAAAGGCGATCTCCGTCGGCTTGTGAACAGGCTTTGCGACGCTGACCACCGTGATATCGCGCGGAAGTGCATCGCTAAGGCGGGCCTTGATCTCACGAAAGGTCATCTCCCCGACTAAACGAATATCCATGGACTCGCAAAGGCTTTCCACTCCTAAGGGCAGCGGCCGTGCAAAGGTCATGAACAAATGCGGAT
This sequence comes from uncultured Oscillospiraceae bacterium, assembly GCA_900545625.1. GTDB lineage: Bacteria > Bacillota > Clostridia > Oscillospirales > Acutalibacteraceae > Fimenecus. The sequence continues at coordinate 25,426 of UQZS01000004.1, forward strand.
TATACCCTTCCGTATACCACAGCGGGATCTGCGCACGGCGAAGCGCACGGGTCATGCAGCGCATGAGATCCAGATGTGATATATATTTTGCCATGCCGGTTTTTGTGAAGAATATACGTACTTCATTGAATTGCATCGCAGTGCCCTCCGTTTAAGCGCGCAGCACCGCAAGCCGAACACTTCTGACGGCAGTTCGGCGAGGTTACGCTTTCGTGCGCTCTGCGGTTCTCTTCCTCCAAAAACGCGCGGCGGATGCCGTAATCCAAGTGCTCCCACGGCAAAAGCTCCGAAAAATCACGGCGGCGGTTCGCATAGAAAGCGGGATCGACGCCGCAGGCTTCAAACGCCTGCATCCAAGCATCGAAGCGGAAGAACTCGTCCCAGCCGTCAAATTTGCAGCCGCGCTTCCACGCTTCCACCAAAACGTCGCACAGCTTGCGGTCCCCGCGCGCAAAAACGCCCTCCAAAAAACTCGTGTGCGGCTGATGCCAGCTCACGCGGATCTTGCCTGAGTGTACGCTCTCCATCAAATGCTTTTGTTTCTCGGCTAACTGCTCCATGGTATCCTGCGGCTCCCATTGGAACGGTGTAAAGGGCTTCGGCACAAAAGACGCGACACTCACGCTGACCGTGACGCCTTTTCCCTTTGGCTTGTCCAGATTGTGGTAAAATTCGTTCACGACCTTTTGCGCAAGCTCGGCAATGCCCGCGACATCCTCGAGCGTTTCGGTCGGCAGCCCCATCATAAAATAGAGTTTTACGGAAGTCCAGCCGCCGCGGAATGCCTGCGCGGCGGTACCGAGGACTTCTTCTTCCGTGACATTTTTATTGATCGCGTCACGAAGCCTTTGCGTACCCGCTTCGGGTGCAAAGGTCAGCCCGCTTTTGCGGACTTTTTTGAGTTCTTCCATTAAGCTTTCCGAGAAATTGTCCACGCGCAAAGACGGCAGGGACACATTGATTTTTTCGTCAGGCGCCCAGGAAAGCAGCTGCGGCAGGAGCGTTTCGACCTCGGAGTAATCACTCGTACTCAGTGAGCATAACGAGATCTCATCATAACCTGTGCTTTCGCACAACGCTTTCGCCTGTCGGTTGACCGTATCGCTGCTTTTTTCACGGATCGGGCGGTAGATAAACCCTGCCTGACAGAAGCGGCAGCCGCGAATACAGCCGCGGAACACCTCGGCGACGGCGCGGTCGTGCACCACATCAACAAACGGTACAACGAACTGTTTCGGAAAGTAAACCGAATCGAGATCGGCGATCACACGTTTTTTGACCTTCGAAGGGGCAGTTTCTTTCGGGGTGACTGCCTTGAGCGTGCCGTCCGCATGATAGGAGACATCATAAAACGCGGGCACATACACGCCCTCAAGCTTCGCGGCGTCGCGCAAAAACGCAAGCTTGGTTGAGCCTTTTTCCTTGTGCGCGATCAGCAGGTCAATCAGCTCGTTGGTGACCTCCTCCCCCTCGCCGGGCAGGAAAATGTCGAAGAAATCCGCCAGAGGCTCAGGGTTACAGGCACAGGGGCCCCCGCCGATGACCAGCGGTGTGAGCGCCGTGCGGTCGCGAGAACGCAGGGGCACATTGCCGAGATCCAGCATATTGAGCACGTTCGAATAGCTCAATTCATATTGCAGTGTAAACCCGATCAGGTCAAACTCTGAGATCGGGTCGCCGCTCTCAAGCGCATAGAGCGGCACGCCGTTCGCGCGCATCTTTTCTTCCATATCGACCCATGGGGCGAACACGCGCTCGCACCAGGCGTCCGCGCGCTCGTTGACAAGCCCGTACAGGATCTTCATCCCCAGGTGCGACATGCCGATCTCATAGCTGTCGGGAAAGCAAAAGGCATAACGTACTTTGACCTGCGCCTTGTCCTTCACGACGCTCCCCAGCTCCCCGCCCGTATAACGCGCGGGCTTTTGCACCCCGTCGAGCAGGTATTCCCATTCTTTTCGCAATTTCGTGTACCTCATTTACGTGATGGGAATATTCTACACGAAAAATGCGGGAAATGCAAATCATTCCCCGCATTTCCAAAACAGCATAACGATCAAATAGCCGCACAACAGTAAAAGGGAGAAATTTCCGCGGCTTTGTATAAGCACATAAAAGCCGTATCCCATGCACACCGCGATAAACAAAAGAGAAACGGCTTTTTGTATCGCGACCTGACAATGGGGATCGGAAAGGTGCGCGCGCAAAAATGCCTCCAGCGCCCTGCCGCCGTCCAGTGAAAAAACGGGCATGGCGTTGAATGCAAAAATACTCAAATTCACTACTGCAGTAGTCAAGAAGGTATTTGTACGCTGCCATAGATATAAAAAAACGAATAGAGCTGCAAGGACAAGATTGACAGAAGGGCCGGCAAGCGCGCTGCAGATCTCCTGCCGGTAACTGAGTGTAAGATCTTCCGCGCGCGTGATGGTCATGCCGAAAAGCCCCAGCGAAACGGCGCGCGGTTTGCAGCCGAACAGAAAATCCGACAGCAAATGCCCAAATTCGTGCAGAAGCGAGAACAGAACCGCATAGCGCACCACGGTATCCTCGGCGACGGTGAGCACAAAGCAGACCGAAAAGGCAAACAGAAAGCCGATGTGCAGACGTACGCCGCTGACGCTAAATCGCATCGGCAGTTAAAAGCCATGCGGGATTACAGCGCACGCCGCGGATACGCACCTCAAAGTGTAGATGCGGTCCCGTGGACTGCCCGGTGCTGCCCACAAGCGCGATCACTTCGCCCGCGTTGAGGACTGCGCCGGTTTCTGCGATGATCTCACTGCAATGGCAGTAGACGGTCTGCACATCGTCGCCGTGCGAAAGGATGATATAATTGCCGCGCACATCGGAATAGCCTGTCCCCTCCACCACGCCCGAAAAGGCGGCATAAATGGGGCTGCCGTGCGCGGCGGCAAGGTCGATGCCGGAATGGAAGCCCGCTTCATCCGTGACGGGATTGACACGGTAACCGAATGCAGAGGTGACGCGCGTATATTCTACGGGTCTATGGAACGCGCCCGTAATGACATAAGGCGCAAAAGAGGTGTTTTCCGCGGCTAATTGCAGATCTTCACCGCCCGCGCCTGTCATGGCTTCCGTATTTTCGGCGGCAGCGGTCTCGGAAGCGGGTTCGGTCGTCTGCGTTGTGGATTCGGGATCCGACTGCGTGCCGAACACGCGGTCACCGAAACGCTCTACCGCGTCGGAAAGGGCGGCAAGCTCGTCATCCTGTCCGAAGATGGATGTATACGCCTGCCGAAACGTATCAAACCCCGAAAAGCCCGAACGATACATAGCAAATACGCTGAGCGCCAGCAATGCGCACACGATCACCTGCACGAGCAGCGTATGCAGCAGGAAATCGCGCTTCGGCACATCTTCCGTTTCCGTTTCGCGGCGGCGCGTTCGGGTCGGTCGGCTATTCGGCAGCTCTGTCCCCGCCTCGTCCCGCTGTCGGTACTGCCGAGGCTCCTCGTCATACATCGCGATCACTTCCTTTCTTTTATATGTATGACCGCGCGAATTGGCGTATTCCGAAAGAAAATCCGAAAAATTTTGAAAAAATGAAAATTAGGTCTTGATTTTTCGCCGTAACTTCGCTATAATACAACAGCAACTTGCGCTTGGACGTTTAGCTCAGTTGGTAGAGCATTCGCTTGACGTGCGAAGGGTCAGCGGTTCGAGTCCGTTAACGTCCACCAGAAAAAGCACCGGATCTTTTGACCCGGTGCTTTTATTTTTCTTAAATCTTGCAATTTATTTTTCTGCCGCGCTTTCGCTTTGCGCACGCGACTCCAGATCCGCGATGATCTCGTGCTGGCGGCTCTCCGTAATGTCATAGAAAAGCATGGGGATGATGCATAAAACGCAGCTGATGACCGTGGTAATAATCATCACGCCGAAAATCGGTGTGCGCACCGACTCCTGAAACAGCACGTCATAATCGTTTTGCAGCCCATAGCGCTCATAAAACCACGGTAAGATCAGGCTTGTGAGCATCCCCGCGCCGGTCGTGAGCATGCCGCTGAACTGCGTGATAAAGCCCTCGAGCCGTTTGCCGGTCTTCCACTGCTGATAATCAAACACGTCCGCTGTGATCGCGGAGGTGATGACCCCGTCGCCGCCGATGGACGCAGTCGCCAAATACAGGAACAGCAGGAAGAGGAACGCATTATCCATAGCAAACAGCATTACAATCGAAAATACTGCCCGCAGCAGGTTGAACCAAAGGATGCACGCGCGCTTGCCGAGTTTTTTAGCTAACAGGGGTGCCAGCAGCATCCCCGGTACGGAAGCCGTACCGATCACAGCATTCATAAGCCCTAACGCGGTCTCGCTTTGCATGGCGTAGACACAATACCAGGTCAAAATACTGCCGATACCGTACTTCAAGCCGCCCAGCACGCTGTAGAGCGTCATCATCCAGAAATAGCGGTTTGTCCCCACCTCTCGGATACCGTCCAGAAAGCGCACGTGTGCAACATAATTTGCGGAAACAACGATTTTTTCTTTCGTGCCCCGAAATGTGATGATCCCAAGCAGCACGCCGGCAGCCGAGAAAATCGGGAACAGCACCCTGTATGCCGCAAAGCCGCGCATACCGTCCGGAAACAGCCCGGCAAGAATGGGGAAAAACAGGTTGACGATGGAGGGACCGAGGCTGTAAATGAATTGGCTTACGGAAAGCAAGAGCGTTCGCTCTTCACCATTGGGCGTGAGCACCTGCGCAAGACTTGTGAATGCCAGCGCATACAGCGACTGAAAGATCATCAATAAGGCATACACAAGCGAAAGCAGAACGCATTTGAGCGTGTAGTCGAGCGTATTCGGAATAAACGCCATCACGCACAGCAACACTGCCGTAGGGACGCCCGTATACAGAAGATACGGACGGAATTTGCCGTATTTCGTATTGGTATTATCCACAAGCATGCTGATAAACGGCGTTTTCACGAGATTGAGCACACTCATGATCAGTGACATCACGGCAAGATCCATCGGTGCGATGCCGTACGCAGAGCCCAAAAGCAGGCAGTTTGCGCTTAACGCCACATAGCCAAACAGGGAATTGACGGTATTGACGCCGATGCCGCCAACGGAATAGGCGGAAAACTCACGATACGAAATAAACTTCCCGTCGGCGGGCGTTTTCCAATGGGCTTTGAAGTCGCCCACGATTTGCCGAACATTCAACTTGTGCATATGGCTGTTCTCCCTATTTGTTGAAATACCATCTGTTAAAACACTATATCCTAACCATAACATAAATTGCCGGGCAATGGAATACGTAAAGCAAAAAATATATGAAAATCTTACAGACAGAAAACCGCCTTTCCCGTTTTTGCCGGGAAAGGCGGTCGGCTTTGGTCACAGGATGATGCAGATCAGCCCGTTGCAGCCTTCGTTGATGACGCGTTCGAGCGTTTCCTGTAGCTTCATGCGCGCATCGGCGGGCATATGGTACAGTTTGCTGCGAAGCCCCTCATTGACAAGCTCATTTAGGGATTTTCCGAATATGTTGGATGCCCAGATTTTTTTCGGATCCTCCTCGAATTCCTTGAGCAGGTATTTCACCAACTCCTCCGACTGGCTCTCGCTGCCGACGACGGGAGCGACCTCCGTTTGGATGTTGGCCTTGAGCATGTGTATGGACGGTGCGGACGCGGACAGTTTCACGCCGTACCGACCGCCCTGCTTGACGATCTCAGGTTCGTCGAGCGTTAATTCATCAATGGTGGGCATGACGATGCCGTAGCCGGTCGCCTCTACCTCATCAAGCGCGGATTTTAAGCGGTCATAGGCGCGCTTTATTTCGGCGAGCGCACACATTTGGGCAACAAGCCCCTGTTCCCCGTCGATCTGCAGCCCTGTTTTTTCGGAAAGCACCTGATAGAACAGGTCGCCGTTCATCGTGACGGAGATCCATGCGCTCCCCTGCCCGAGCTGCATACTGCCGACCTTCGCGTCGGTCACATATTCGCAGCGCTTAAGCTCCTCTGTCAGGAGTGCAACATCCCGCACAAGCGTCATGCCCTGTGCTGCGGCATTGACGCTTGCATATACGGCGCTGCGCAGTTTATGCTCCGCAGGCAGTGATACGAGCCACGACGGCAGGTCAACGGAAATTTCCCGGATCGGGAATTCAAAAAGCACCTGCGTCAAAATCTCCTTGATGTCCGTTTCGGAAAGCTCCAGGCAGTTGACGGGCAGCACGGGCACCGCATAGTTTTCGCAAAGCTGTGCGGCGAGCGCCTGCGCACTGTCCGACTGCGGATAGGTGCAGTTGAGCAGGACAATAAACGGTTTGTGGAGCGCTTTGAGCTCTGAAATAACCCGTGCCTCCGCCTCCTCATACTCGGCGCGCGGGATGTCGGAGATACTGCCGTCGGTGGTGATGACAAGCCCGATGGTCGAGTGCTCGGTGATGACCTTCTGCGTGCCGATCTCCGCCGCTTCCGAAAACGGGATCTCCTGATCCGACCACGGTGTGCGCACCATGCGCGGGCCGTCGCCCTCGATATACCCAAGGGAACTTGGCACGATGTACCCCACACAGTCGATCATGCGCACCGAAAACAATGCGTTATCCGGCAGATGCACCTCCACGGCGTTTTCGGGGATAAACTTCGGCTCCGTAGTCATGATCGTCCTGCCCGCCGAGGACTGCGGCAGCTCATCGACCGCGCGCGTCTGCGCGGCGCTGTCCTCTATGTTCGGCAGAACGAGCGTATCCATGAACCGTTTAATAAAGGTGGATTTGCCGGTACGCACGGGGCCGACAACACCGATATAGATGTCGCCCTGCGTGCGCTCGGCGATATCCCTGTATATGCTTTGATTTTCCATGTTTGCCCTCCTTTTAAACGCTCGGGATCAGCAGCTTGCATTTCGCATCCAGAACTTCGTTTTGCAAGTCGTTTTCACGCCGGATCGCTTCGACGGTGGTGTTGTAGCGGCGGGCGATCTCCCAAACGCTTTCACCCGCCTGTGCAAAACAGATGGTCAGTGCCGCAGCGGTACGGCGTTTCTTTTGTTCTTCATCCACCGAAACCTCAGAAAGGATCTGTATGGAAGTTTCCGAAAAGACCAATGCGGAAATGTCCAGTTCCACACGCGCATCCACTTGATCCTCTGCACTCAAAACAAAGCTCGTGCCCGTAACGGCAATGTGCGTTTCACAGGTCATGTCGGTGCTGCCCGCGGCGATGGGATGATGATATGCGATGTCAAAGCTGCGCTCGGAATATCCGATCTGCCCGTCCCGACCGATATACAATAGCCCTACCGTCACTTTACCGGAAACACGAAGTTCGCCCTCCGCAACGCAGGAAGTGCAGTCCAGATCCTTGCAGTGCATATCGAGCACTTCGGCTATGCCGACCCCTGTCGTATCCAGCGTCCCGCGGCAAAGGCAGGTATCCGATACACGGTCACAGAGGTTTTGGAAACACACCTGCTGCTGTTGCAGTCTGGTCTCATATTGCGTGGAATACGCGTCGAGCAGTACGTCTGTCTCGAAATCCGTATATAAAGCGATCTGCGCCGACACGGATACGTTCGCGTCCAGAAGCCGCAGCGCACCGCTCGCATCGGTTTTTGCGGCGACCTCCACACCGCAGACCGTCAATGCCGTATCCGCTGTGCAGCCCTCTTGCGCACCCTCGATCTCTACAATCTGGCTGATCGGCATGGAATGTTCCATGCGCTCCAGCCGTTTGCCGTCGCCGTCCGGGATATACAGGGTGCGCAGAACAAGTTCCCCTTTAATAAGCGCTTTGCCCGTGACCAGCTTTACGTCTTCTAACAGCGCGACCGCCTCGCTTCGCACAAGCTGTGCTATAGAAGGCTTTGCAGAACCGAGCTCGAGCGTCTCGCCGAGTGAAAAGATCCGTTCCGTACAGCCCGCGAGCGTGGATGCCGCGACGTGCTGTTTGCGCATCTGCACGCCGCCGCCCGAACAATCGCACAAAAGCGCCTGTTCTTCTTTTCCATAGACATGGAAAGCTACGGTGATGCTGCCATGGATATCCATGCGGCGCGGAGAAGCAACACGACAATTGACGTATGCACATTTTGCGCGTGCGCCCGCACAGCCGTTTTGTGCGCCCGGACAATCGGCGTGTACGGAGAACGGAATGCTTTGCTCAAAGCAGCGCATGCCGCCCTCCTCACACAAATACAGTACGCAAAGCTGCGCAGACCCCTCGCAGCTTACACGGTCCGCGGCATTTTGCACGGCGTAGATGCGCGGAGTCAGCGTACATTTGAGCACACGCACGAGATCCGGGAAATATTCGGGCAGGGTCACATCGCTGTCTATCGGCTGCTCTAAGGTGCTTTCAAACAGGCAGCGCCGCCTGGATAAGGCGATTTTTCCGGTTGTAAACTCCATTTCGACCTCTCCTCATAGGTTTATTCAAAAAATAGATATTCAAATCCTGTCCGCATTATGCCTATCCGCGTAAACGTGCAAAATGCAGTTGCATGTTTTCTGCAGCTTTGCTATAATACTTGTAAATCATGCAAACCGCTTTACGCGGTTTATGTGGGGAGGAATCGAATTTGATACCCGCACTGGTTCTGTTTATCATCACCTACGTTCTGATGCTGGCGCTTCAAAAGTATCGCCCGTGGATCGCCTTGAGCTCCGCCGTGATCTTCATCATCATGGGCTACGCCGGGCTTTTCGAGATGGATATCCTCTCGGCGCTCGGCGCGGTGGACTACAATGTGCTTTTGATGATCGGCGGCACGATGGGGATCGTGAGCCTGTTCGTTGAAAGCAAAATGCCCGCAAGGCTTGCGGAGGTGCTCATCTCCAAAGTCCCGGACGTCAAATGGGCGGTCACGGCGCTCGCGCTGTTTGCGGGCATCATCAGTGCGTTCGTCGATAACGTCGCTACGGTGCTGATGGTCGCGCCCATCGGACTTGCCATTTCGCGCAAGCTGAAGATCTCACCCGTACCCGTACTGATCGCCATCGCCGTTTCCTCGAATCTTCAGGGTGCGGCAACGCTTGTCGGCGACACGACGAGCATCCTTTTGGGCGGTTACGCCGACATGACCTTCTTGGACTTTTTCTGGATGCAGGGCAAGCCCGGTATTTTCTGGGGTGTGGAGCTCGGGGCGCTTGTCTCCCTGTTCGTACTGCTGTTCCTTTTCCGCAAGGAAAAACAGAAAGTGGATGCCAAAGTCGAAACCAAGGTGACGGACTATTTCCCCACCGTCTTGATGCTGGGGACCGTCCTGCTTTTGATCCTTGCCTCGTTCCTGCCCGAGCCTGACGGCGGCGCGCTCCTTACGCTCTACAACCTGCGCAGCGGATTGATCTGCTTCGTGCTTTGCATTGTGGGCGTTGTGCGCGCCTGCATCCGCAAAAAAGGCGCGGCGCCCGTCAAAGCGGTGCTCAAAGAGCTTGACACCGACACGCTGCTTTTGCTGTTCGGTCTGTTTATGGTCATCGAGGGCATCCGTTCGGCGGGTGTCATTGACGCGGCGGCGAACCTGTTCTATACCGTTTCGGGCGACAACCCGTTCTTGCTGTATACGCTCATTGTGTTCGCTTCGGTGATCCTTTCTGCGTTCATCGACAACATCCCCTATGTTGCGACCATGCTGCCCGTCGTACAGGGCATCGCCGCGCTGATGAACGGCGGCGCGGGCATGGCGCCTTACGTCTTCTATTTTGGCCTGCTCACGGGCGCGACGCTCGGCGGCAACCTGACGCCCATCGGCGCGTCTGCCAACATTGCGGCGATCGGTATCTTACGCAAAAACGGCGAAACGGTGCGCACGCGCGATTTTCTGCGCATCGGCGTCCCCTTCACTCTCTCCGCCGTGCTTGCGGGGTATATTTACATCTGGCTTGTCTGGGGACCGTAAAAACATCCGAATATGACAATAGCCGCTTTTCCAAGGAACGGAAAAGCGGCCGTTTTCTTATACAAAATTATTTTTGCTTTTTCTGTCCGTAGTAGGCGTTTTTGCCGTGCTTGCGCAGGAAGTGTTTATCGAGAAGCTCTTGCTGCATCGGCGGTAAAGCCGCATCCCATGCGAGGTTGTGCCACGCCATGAACGCGACCTCTTCGAGCACGACGGCGTTGTGCACCGCCTCATTCGCGTCCTTGCCCCAGCAAAACGGCCCGTGGCTGTGCACCAATACGGCGGGGATGCTGTCGGGGTCCAGGTGCCGGAATCGCTCGACGATCACATTGCCCGTTTCCAGCTCATAACGGCCGCCGATCTCCTCCGCCGTCATCCGGCGCGTACAGGGGATCTCGCCGTAGAAATAATCGCCGTGCGTTGTGCCAAGCGCGGGGACGCCGCGCCCCGCCTGTGCAAAAATCGTAGCCCAGCGCGAGTGTGTGTGCACCACGCCGCCGATATTTTGGAACGCGCGGTACAAAACAAGGTGCGTGTCCGTGTCGGAGGAAGGATTTAAGTCCCCCTCCACGGTTTTTCCCGTTTCAAGATCGACCACGACCAAATCCGAAGGGTTCAGCGCGTCGTATTCCACGCCGGAGGGCTTGATGACCATCAAGCCCTTTGCACGGTCTATGCCCGATACATTGCCCCAGGTAAACGTTACAAGGTTATGTTTGGGGAGCTGCAGATTCGCCTCCCAAACCGCCTGTTTTAAATCTTCCAGCATCTGTTTTTCCTCACTTCAGCTTCCACGCAAGGTCGGCTAAGAACAGGTCTTTTTCGAGCTGCTCGACGGTGGTGCCTTTGCCGATATGCACAAACTCGATGTCCATCATCCGCGCCCAGTCGCGCATCTGCTCGGCGGTCACGTCGTAGCTCAACACCGTGTGGTGCGCGCCGCCTGCCGTGATCCAGCATTCCAAGCCCGTTTCAAGGTCGGGATACGCCTTCCACATAACGCGCGCAACGGGAAGGTTCGGCATTTCCATGATCGGCTTGACGCATTCGATGTCCTGACAAATGAGCCGCAGTCTGCCGCCCATGTCTACAAGGCTCACAACGATCGCCTTGCCCGCTTTGCCCTCAAACACGAGGCGCGCGGGGTCTTTTTCGTTCATGCCGATGCCGAGGTGGTGTGTCTCGATGCGCGGCCGCCCTTCAGCGAGCGTTGGGCAGACTTCGAGCATGTGCGCACCGAGGCTGTATTTCTGCCCCTCAACGAGATGATAGGTATAATCCTCCATAAAGCCCGTGCCGCCGGTTTGGCCTTCGCTCATGGCTTTGAGAATTGCAGTCATCGCGGCGACTTTCCAATCCCCCTCGCCGCCGTAGCCGTAGCCGAGCGCCATTAAGTGCTGGCTGGCAAGCCCGGGAAGCTGCTCCATACCGTAAAGATCCTGAAATGTGTTGGAAAACGCCTTGCAGCCCTCGCGGTCAAGCATACGGCGAATGGCGATCTCCTCTTTCGCCTGATACCGGATAGCGTCGATATTTTCCGTCGCTACATCGTAGTTTTCGGTATATTCGGAGACAAGCGCGTCGATCTCTGCCTCGTTAACTTTTCCCATTTCCGTGACAAGATCGCCGACCGCCCAGGTGTTGACCTGCCAGCCGAGCTTTGCCTGCACCTCGACCTTGTCGCCCTCGGTCACAGCGACCTCGCGCATATTGTCGCCGAAGCGCATGACCTTAAGGCTCTTGCTGGCCGCCACGCCCACGGCAGCGCGCATCCAGCTGCCTAAGCGCTCGCGCACAGCGGGCTCCTGCCAATGCCCTGCGATCACTTTTCGCGGCATACGAAGCCGCGCGGCAATAAACCCGTGCTCGCGGTCACCATGCGCCGCCTGATTGAGATTCATAAAGTCCATGTCGATCTCTTCGTTGGGGATCTCGCGGTTGTACTGCGTCGCAAAATGGCAGTATGGCTTTTGCAGATCCACAAAGCCGTTGATCCACATTTTGGAGGGACTGAACGTATGGCACCAGGTGATCAGCCCTGCGCACTTCGGGTCATAATTCGCCTCGCGCACGATGTTGGCGATCTCCTCATTCGTTTTTGCCGTGACCTTATACACGATCTTGCACGGCAAAACGCCCGATGCGTTGAGCTCATCCGTCATTTCCCGCGCACGGCGGTCCACGATCTCGAGCACCTCGTCTCCGTACAGGAACTGGCTGCCCACTACGAACCAGAATTGATAGTCTTTCATATGCATAGTATCACCTCAAAAGTTATATAAAGATTTATTCACCTTGTGCCCAGGCTGCCGCCGCCTGTTCGACAGGCAGAGCCGCCTTGTACCTATCCAGAAATTTGTTGAAACCCGCTTCGTCGCGCGCGTCGGGCTGCAGGGTTCTTCCTGCGTTTCCCCCAAACACACGATTTTGTAAAAATTCCTCCAGCGTTTCCCTTGTCCCTTTTTGCATAGCAAACGCCGCAAGCAGCGCCGCGCCCCAAGCGCCGCCCTCCCCTGCGGTGGAAAGCACGGTGACGGGCGTGTGCAGCACGCCCGCGAGCAGCCGCTGCCCGACCTCGGGCGTTTTAAAAAGTCCACCGTGCCCGCAAAGGCGCGTGAGCGTCAGATTTTCTTTGTCAAACAGAATATCCATGCCGATACGCAGCGTGGCAAGGGCGGAATAGATCTGCGCGCGCATGAAATTCCCAAGCTTAAGGCGGTCGCCCGCGCGGCGCAGGAACACAGGACACCCGGAATCCAAGCCGGTCACGGGCTCGCCCGCATAATAGTTGAAATTCACAAGCCCGCCGCAGTCCGCGTCCGCTTGCAGTGCGCTTTGATACAGCATATCGTAGAGCTTCGATTTGGGGAGATCTATGTCGGCTGTGCTAAGCACTTCCCCGAACAGCCACACCCAGGCGTCAAGATCCGAAGTGCAGGTGTTACAGTGCACCATGGCGACAGGCTTGCCCGCAGGCGTAGTCACCATGTCGATCTCCGTATAGGCGCGCGACAGCGCGTGCGGCAGCACCGCCATGGCAAAGATCGAAGTCCCCGCCGAAACGTTTCCTGTACCTACCGAGACGCTGTTCGTCGCGACCATGCCCGTGCCGGCATCGCCCTCCGGCGGGCAGCACAGCGCACCGGGCTGTAAAGTCCCCGTTGGGTCGAGCCAGCGCGCGCCGGCGTCGGTCAGCCGTCCTGCCGTTTCCCCTGCCGAAAGCACTTGCGGAAGCAAGGCGCGCAACGACTTGGAAAGCCCCCTACCGCGCGCCTTTTCGTCAAATTTTTCGAGCATCACGCGGTCATAGTCCCCTGTTTCGCTGTCAATGGGGAACATCCCCGACGCTTCGCCCACGCCGACCACGCGCGCACCCGTCAGGCACTCGTGCACATAGCCTGCAAGCGTGTTGATGTGGTCGAGCGACGCGATATGCGGTTCCTTTTCCAAAAGCGCGTGGTACAGATGCGCCACGCTCCAGCGCTGCGGGATGTTAAAGCGAAACAGCGCGCTCAGTTCCGAGGCGGCACGCTCGGTAAAGGTGTTGCGCCAGGTTCGGAACGGCACGAGGAGCTTGCCTGCATGATCGAACGCCAGATACCCGTGCATCATGGCGGATACGCCGACTGCACCGACCCTTTGCAGCGGCACGCCGTATTTTTCCGTCACATCACGAGCGAGCGCGGCAAAGCACGCCTGCATGCCGGTGTGTATTTCATCCAGCGAATATGTCCAAACGCCGTCGAGCAGGGTATTTTCCCAATCGTGCGCGCCTGATGCGAGCGGCGCAAAATCCTCGCCGATGAGCACAGCTTTGATGCGCGTGGAGCCAAGCTCGATACCAAGCGCCGTTTTGCCGTTTACAACGGCGGCTTTTGCGGATACCGGATCCATCTTATTTCCTCCAAAGGGCGGAACGCCGTCCAAAAATTTTATGATAATAAGATACCGCATCCCGCGCAAAAACACAAGCGGGATTTGCGCGAAATGCGGCAGATGTCGCAAAAATCAATACGAGAAGGTAAAGGTTTTTTCTTCGCCCGCCGAGAAAGCGACCTCCTGCGGCGTGCTGCCTGCGCAGGAGACGGAAATGGTCTGGTCGATATTGGAAAGGATGGTGACCGTGACCTGCCCGTTTGCCCACGAAAGCCCGACTTGCGCCTGCGTTTTCGCCATGAGCCCGCGCACTTCGCCCGCGGGAAGCATATCCGTCATGGCAGGGAACGCTTCGATCCGTCCTGTATCGGAATACAGCAGCATTTCATTGATGACACCGACGATACCCAGCGATGTATCCGTGCAGTAGCAGTCTGAGCCGCGGTGCGTGTTGTGGTCGGTCATCAGGGAATTATAATAGACCTTCTCGCTCACGAGCTTTAACAGACTCTTTTCCACAGCCGCAGTATCTTTCAGCCGCGCGGCGACAAGCCCCTTATGCAGCCAGCCGTGGGTCTGCGTCTCCTCACTTTCCTTGCCCGCGTTATTGCGGTTTTCAAGCGCCTGCAGGCACGCTAAACGCAGGTCTTCGTCCTCCTGTGTCTCGTTCGAAGGCCACGCGCAGTACAGATGGCTGATGTGGCGGTGCTCGTTGTTCTCCTCAAAGTCGGCGACCGCCCACTCTTTGAGCGCGCCCGTATCGTCCAGCAGGTATGGCGGCAGCTTGCTTTCGAGCGCCTGCCATTTTGCGATGTCGGCACTGTAGCTTTCGGCGTCGATGGTCTGCTCGACATCGATAAGCATTTCAAAGCCCTTGCGCGCGGCGGCGATGTCGGCGGCGGTGTTCGCGGTTCTGCCTGATTCTAAGTTCGCAGGCATATTTTCGGGCGTGTAGCCGGGCACGATACAGTAATATTCATCGTCTTGGAGCTCGGTTTTGCCCGCTTCGTAATGGATGTGCCCTTCGGAATCGGTATAATATTCCGGTGTGAGCATTTGATCCCAGAAATTCGCCTGCAAGGTAAGCAGCGGCAGCAGGATGTCCTCGAGCAGCCTTTTTTCGCCCTCGTCGGTCTCGATCATCACGTTGCCGAAAGTCTGGTAATATTCGTAGATCGGCTGTAGCATCCACGATGCGCCGAAGTTCCAATATTCAAACGAATACTCGGTGCTGTATTCCACGGAGATCGCACTGGTGCCGTCCGTATTGCAGGGCACCTGAATGGCGTCCGTAAAGCCGTAGTTATGCAGAGCATTGATCTTCCAATCATCGATTTGGCTTAAAACAAAGCGGATGTAGCTTTCGCCGTATTCCGTGACATTGGCGGAGTTCATGCCCGAACACTGCAAATTGACATTCGCATCCATGGTGAACGCGCCGTTCCAGCGCGCGCCCCACTCGCCCGTCCACATACCGTACAGGCGGCCGATCAGATTCCCGCCGCTGCACGCGAGCATAGCGTAACGTCCCGCATTATATACGCGCGCAAGCATAGTGGGGTCGAGCGTATCCTCGCCGCGCTGGAGTTTGAGCACATCCTCATTGGAAAGCGCTTCGGACACACCGCCGCCAAGCGAAAACGAGACCCGGTTGAATTGCTCGCTCTGTTCGGCAGCGCTCGGGGAAAGCGCCGCGCCGTAATCGAACGCATCGCCGCCGAACTTGCCGGCGACCGCCTCGCAGCGGGCAAGCAGGTCATCTACCAGCGCATATTCTGTCTGCCCGGCAAAGGCTTCAAACGCACCCATTTCAAAATCACGATCCGACAGGGTAATGAGATACACCGCGTCGGCATCCCGAATTTCCACAGTCGGGTTCTTTTGTGCGCCCACATTGATCTCATCGTCTGAATCCTCGGCATACACGGTCTCGCGCGTGCCACCGACTGTGACAATGTAAGTAAGTGTCGCGAATCCGCCGTTTTGAAGCTCGCTGCCCTCAAAGCTCGGATAATGCGCGACGACGGCAAGGTACTCGCCGTTTTCGCCCGCAAGCTTTTTATACTGCATCCCCGCTTCGGCATTGTTGCCGAAGTTATACATTTTGGATATATCGTCGAACGAAAGGGTCAGATTCACCTTGCTGCCTGCAGACGACTGCGCAATGGAGGTAATGGTCGCCTCGTCTGTGCGCGAGGTGAAGGTGCGGCGCACCCATGTGCCGAGATCGTCCGTATATTTTACGACCGCTTCGCCCGTTTCGTAATCGCACCAGCGCACATAATCGGAATACCGCTTTTCCTCCTGCGTCAAACGCAGCTGACCGCCGGGATGGAAGCAGTAAACGGAATACCAAGGCTCAAAGGTCTGGTACGCTTCGCCGTTGACGATCATCTGCCGCACGGTGTCAAGATCCCCGGAGATATCAGGATTCTCCCGGATGGTGTCGCAGGGCATAATGAAGTAGTTGTTCTGGTAAATCAGCGTATCGGAATACGGCGAACCGGCGGTCACGCAGCCGTTGACGCCGTTCCCCGTCACAAAGCCCTCACGCCATGTGCGCATTTGACGACCGCCGTCCTGTCCTTTGGCGACCACCTCAGAAAAATCCTCGGCGTATACCTTATAGGTATCTGTTTGATCCAGCAAAGCGGTCAAATCCGTGTCTGTACCGCCGAAGCACGCCGACAGCGGCACAAGAAGCGCAACAACAAGAAATAGACTGACTGCGCTGCGAAAATGCTTCTTCACTTCATTTTTCCTCCTTTTCGGCACGCAGGCACAAGCGCATGCCCTTATGCCTGTATCTTATCACACACGGCGGTTTTTGTCTACAAAAAACGTCTGCATGGCCGCGAATCCATGCAGACGAAACAGAAAAAATTTTGATTTTATTCGAGTTCGAACGCACCCGTGTAAAGCTGATAATACATACCTTTTTCGGAGATCAGCTTTTCATGGCTGCCGCGTTCGATGATCCTGCCGTGATCCAGCACCATGATAACGTCGGAATTTTGTACGGTGGAAAGGCGGTGCGCAATAACAAACACCGTCCTGCCCTGCATGAGCTTATCCATGCCGTCCTGCACGAGCGCTTCTGTGCGCGTATCGATGGAGGAGGTCGCTTCGTCTAAGATCATCACGGGCGGGTCGGACACGGCGGCACGCGCGATAGAAATAAGCTGCCGCTGACCCTGTGAGAGCCCGCTGCCGTCGCCCTTTAAAACGGTATCATACCCCTGCGGGAGCATGCGGATGAAGCCGTCGGCATTCGCGAGCTTTGCGGCGGCGATACATTCCTCGTCTGTTGCATCGGGCTTGCCGTAGCGGATATTGTCCATAACCGTACCTGTAAACAGGTTTACTTCCTGCAGCACAACGCCTAAGGAGCGGCGCAGGTCAGCCTTTTTGATCTTATTGACGTTGATGCCGTCATAGCGGATCTTGCCGTCGGCAATATCGTAAAAGCGATTGATAAGGTTTGTGATCGTGGTCTTGCCTGCACCCGTCGCACCCACAAAGGCGATCTTCTGCCCGGGCTCGGCATACAGTGTGATGTCGTGCAGGACCTCCTTATCGGGCGTATAGCCGAAGTCCACATGATCGAGCACGACGCGGCCTTCAAGCTTTGTGTAAGTCAGCGTACCGTCGGAATGCGGATGCTTCCACGCCCACATCCCTGTTCGTTCTTTGCATTCCTGCAGCTCGCCGTTCACTTCTTTCGCGTTGACAAGCGTCACATAGCCGTCGTCCGTCTCGGGCGCTTCGTCCATGAATTCAAAAATACGCTGGGCGCCGGCAAGCGCGGTCACAATGGCGTTGAATTGGTTGGAAATTTGGGAAATCGGGTTTGTGAAATTGCGCGAAAGCATCAGGAAGGAAGCGATCATGCCGAGCGTCAGCGTACCCGCGCCCGTAAGCCCAATATTCGTCACCCCCGTGATCGCCATATATGCGCCGAGCACGGCAAGAATGACATACTGCACATAGCCGAGGGCATTCATCATGGGCATCATGGTGTTGGCGTAAGCGTGTGCTTTGGTCGTATATTTCTTCCAGGTCTCGTTGCGTTCGTTGAGCCCATCTTTGGACTGCGGTTCATGGCAGAATACCTTGATGACCTTTTGTCCGTTCACCATTTCTTCCACATACCCGTTGAGCTCGGCAAGCGTTTTCTGCTGGAGCATGAAATACTTACCGCTTTTCGCGACAAGTTTTTTGACAATGAACAAAATGCCGCACATCACGACACAAACGACCAGTGTCAGCCAAACGCTGATATACAGCATGCAAAAGAACACCGCGACGATCGTGAACACGGAGGTGATCAGCTGTGAGAAGGACTGTGCGATCATCTGGCGCAGGGTGTCGGTATCGTTGGTATACAGGCTCATGGTGTCGCCGAACGTGTGCGTATCAAAATAACGCACAGGGAGCCTCTGCATTTTGGAAAACATGTCGTCACGGATCTTTTTAAGCGTTCCCTGGGCGACCGTGACCATCAAGCGGTTATAGATCCACGTGGCAAGCGTACCGGCAAGATAGATGACTGCCATAACGGCGAGCATTTTCAAAAGCCCCGTAAATACCGGCGAATCCACCAGCAAAAGCGGTGCGATATAGTCGTCAATGAGCGTTTGCAGGAACATGGACGATGCGGCGCTTGCCGCCGCGCTGATGAAAATGCACACGACGACGAGAACGAGTGTCTTTTTGTATTCGCCCATATAGGAAAGCAGACGTTTGAGCGTCGTCATATCCAGCTTTTGACGCTTCGCCTGCGAATTTTGCACAGAGGCGGTCTTTTCAGCCATTTTCATCGTCTCCTTTCTGCTGCGAGTGATAGATCTCACGATATATGCCGCACGTTTTTAAGAGTTCGTCATGCGTACCGACGGCTGTAATTTTCCCGTCATCCATAACAAGAATACGGTCTGCATGCTCTACGGAGCTGACGCGCTGAGCGATGATGATCTTCGTCGTTTCGGGAATGTACTGCAAAAACGCCTTGCGGATGCGCGCGTCGGTGCGCGTATCCACCGCGCTCGTGGAGTCGTCGAGGATGAGCACCTTCGGCTTTTTGAGCAGCGCACGAGCGATGCAAAGCCGCTGCTTCTGCCCGCCGGAGACATTGGCGCCGCCCTGTTCGATATAGGTGTCGTAGCCGTCGGGCAGCGCGTCGATAAATTCGTCCGCGCACGCCATTTTGCATGCTTCGACCAATTGCGCGTCGGTAGCATTTTCATTGCCCCAGCGCAGGTTGTCTTTGATCGTGCCCGAAAACAGCTCGTTTTTTTGCAGTACCACGGAAACGGCGTTGCGCAGCGTGTCGAGGTCGTATTGCCGCACATCTACGCCGCCGACAGTAAGCGAACCGCCCGTTACATCATAAAGGCGCGGGATAAGCTGTACAAGCGACGATTTGGATGAGCCTGTACCGCCGATGATGCCGATCGTTTCGCCCGAACGGATATGCAGGTTGATGTTGTCCAGCGCTTTTTTCTCCGCTTTTTCGGAATAGGTAAAATCTACGTTTGTAAAGCAGATGTCGCCGTCCTTGACCTCGGTCACGGGGTTTTCGGGATTGGCGATGTCCGTCTTTTCCTCCAGGATCTCAGCGATCCTTCCGGCAGAGGAAGCGGCGATCGTCATCATCGCGAACACCATGGAAAGCATCATCAGGCTTATAAGGATCTGCATGGCATAGGTGATCAGCGCCGTGAGCTCCCCGGTCGTCAGCCCGAGATCGGGGTTGTTCCCGCTTGCGACGATCGCTTTTGCGCCAAGCCAGGAGATCAGGATCATGCAAGCGTACATGCAAAACTGCATCAGCGGAGAGTTGAGCGTGATGATACGCTCACCCTTGGAAAAGTCGCGGTAAATGCGTTCTGAGATCTTATCGAATTTTTTGATCTCGCTGTCCTCCTGATTAAAGGATTTGACCACACGGATACCGCGGATGTTTTCTTCCACAACTTCATTGAGTTCATCATAGGTGTGGAACACACGCCGGAATACAGGCAGCACGGCGCGGATGATTAAAAACAGCAGAACCGCAAGGATCGGGAGGACTGCAAAGAATACCAGCGAAATGCTTGAGCTGATGCTGAAAGCGACCGCCATAGCAAAAATAAGCATCACCGGCCCGCGGATCGCCATACGTGTAAGCATTTGGAAGGCGTTTTGCACGTTGGTGACATCGGTCGTAAGCCTTGTCACGATAGATGCCGCCGAAAACTTGTCGATGTTGGAAAACGCAAAGGTCTGTACGTTTTCATACATATCTTTGCGCAAATTGGCGGCATACCCGACAGAGGCGGCGGCGCCCCAGCGCGCTGACAGGACGCCTGTCAAAAGCTGCATGAGCGCAAAAGTAAGCAGCAGAACGCCGTAGCGGAGCACGACATTCTGCTCGCCCGGCTCGATCCCGTAATCGATCAGATTTGACATATTCAGCGGGATCACGATCTCGAAAACCACTTCCAAGACAGAACACAAAATTGTAAGCAGTGCGGTCTTTTTGTTTTCCCGCAGACTGCCTGCAAGCGTCTTAATCATGGTTCTCTCTCCTTTCGTGTTTGGGATTCGGATCGGCAGGATCGTGTTCCTCCAACCCATCGTAGATTTTTTGCAGCAGTGCGCTCAACTGCTTTACCTCGTCCTTTGTGAGCATCCTGACCATATGCGCTTCGTTGCGCGGGATAAAAGTTTTCAGCTCTCGTCCGACAGCATGCGCTTTTTCGGTCAAGGTAACCAGCTTATTACGCTTGTCACGCGAATCGGGGCAATAGGTAACGAATCCGTTTTGCTCCATGCGGGAAACGAGACCCACCACCGTAGGGTGCGACACATCCAGATAGATCTCGATCTCCTTTTGCGTTGCCTGCCCGTCATGTCCGTTCAGAAACGCCAGCACGCGGCATTGCGCCAGCGTCAGCCCTTTTGCCTTCAGGGTAGCATCTGCACGCGCATGAAGTTTGTCCGTGATGCTTTTCAGCAGAAAACCGATGTGCAGTTCTTGCATAACACTGCCTCCAAAAAATATGTAGCACGCTACATTTTTCTGTAGCATGCTACATATTATACGAAGCTGTTTTTGAATAATCAACCGGCATCCTATGAACAATTTATGAATCTTTGTTCATTTCCGTTTTCTCGAATATTTGCAGTGCACGTATGACTTCTGTGACGTCCTCATAAAACGCAAGCTCAGCCGCGCCGTCCAAAGCCGTATGGGAACGATTGATAAGCACCAGATGCTTGCCGCCGAAATACTGCAAAAACGACGCCGCCGGGTACACCACCAACGACGTACCGACAACCACCAGTGTATCTGCACGGCGGATCGCTTCTACAGCGCCGCGCACGATATGCTCATCCAACGGTTCTTCATAAAGCACAACGTCCGGCTTCACAATACCGCCGCACGAGCAATGCGGTACGCCCACGCTTTGTGCGACAAAGCGTGCATCATATCGTTTTTTGCAGCGCATACAGAAATTACGGTGCACACTGCCGTGCAGTTCATAAACTTCCGTGCTTCCCGCCGCTGTGTGCAAACCGTCAATATTCTGCGTCACCACGCGGACCGAACGTGCGGGGCTTTCGAGCTTAGCAAAATAACGATGTGCCTCGTTCGGCTGCGCATCCGGGAAAAGCATGTTCTTTTTATAATAGGAATAGAACTCCGCCGGGTGCGCGTCAAAAAAGGAACGGCTGATGATCTGCTCGGGCGGGACGGAGAACCCGCTTTCGCGGTTATAAAGTCCATCCGCCGAGCGGAAATCGGGAATGCCGGACGGCACACTGATTCCCGCACCCGTGAACACGCACAAGTTTCTGCTCGCCTGTAAAATGCGGTACAGGTTTTGTATCGAACGCATATCCATATAAATCCGGATTCTCCTTTCTTACCGCGGCAGACTTTTCGTCATCTATAAATGTTCTATTTTCGCCTTTGTTAGCACTCTTTTTGTTCGAGTGCTAATGTTTACAAATTGTTCATTTTTATTCTGAAAAATGGTAACAGTTGCGGGTATAATAAGAATTGCAAACAGAAAAAGAGGTGATTCCGATGGGTCGGAATTCAGAAACAGACCACATCCGCTGAAGCTGCCCGAGCGGATAGAGACCGGGCAGAAAACTTAAAACTTTACATTTTCGGAGGTATGTATTATGTTTGATTTGAGACCTTATTCCCGCAGAAACCACGTTGCTTCTTATAACCCCTTCCGCGAAATGGAAGAAATGGAGCGCCGCTTCTTTGAGGATCCGTTCGGGTTCTATGACGGCAAGGCGCTCGCCGAGTTCAAGACCGACATCATCGACAACGGCGACAGCTACACGCTGGAGGCAGATATGCCCGGTTTTGAGAAGGGCGACATCAAGCTGGATATCACCGGCGATGTGCTGACGATCCAAGCGGAACGTCATTCCGAGCACGAAGAAAAGGACAGGAAGCAGAAGTACGTCCGCTGCGAGCGCTCCTACGGCAGCTACTCGCGTGCGTTCGACATTTCGGAGGTCGACGCCGACAAGATCACGGCAAAATACACAGACGGCGTACTGCGTCTGACGCTGCCGAAAAAGGAAGCGCCGAAGACCAATTCCCGCAAGCTGGAAATTGAATAAGATGCCAACGGTAAATATACAAAAGGCGCTCTGCGAATTTTCGCGGAGCGCCTTTTCTTTTTGTGTCCGCGAGACGCGGAAATTATTTTTTATAGCCTTTTCTGCGCAGCAGCGCCTCAATGCGATCCGCCGGATTGAGCAGATGACTGACGGACATATCGTGGTTGAGCGTGTCGATGATATAGGAGACATATTTGGAAAGATCGACTTCGCAATACCACTCACGCTGCAGCAATTCCGGTGTACGATACACAAGATTCGTCGTGAAGACGCGGTTGATAATCCCCTCTTCATACTGCTTGTCAAAGCTCGCAAGCCCTTCACAGAACAGCCCGAACGCGGCGAAAATAAAGATTCGCGCGGCGCCCAGCTCCTTGAGCTTCGAGGCGACTTCCAGCATGGATTCGCCCGACGAGATCATATCGTCCACGATCATGACGTCCTTGCCCTCGACGCTCGAGCCGAGGAATTCGTGCTGCATAATCGGGTTCCTGCCGTTGACGATGCGGGAATAGTCACGACGTTTATAGAACATACCGAGATCGATCCCCAGCACCGTAGAATAATAGATGCAACGGCCCATGCCGCCCTCATCCGGGGAAATGATCATCAGGTGCTCTTTGTCAATGTGCAGATCATCCACATGGTTAACGAACGCCTTGATCATCTGGTAGACCGGCTGCACGTTTTCAAAGCCTTTCAGCGGGATCGCGTTCTGCACGCGCGGGTCGTGCGCGTCAAAGGTGATGATGTTATCCACACCCATATTGTTGCAAAGCTCCTGCAATGCGATGGCGCAGTCAAGCGATTCGCGGCTGGAACGCTTGTGCTGGCGGCCTTCGTAAAGCATCGGCATAATGACCGTGATGCGGCGCGCCTTGCCGCCGACAGCGGAGATCGCACGTTTGAGGTTCGCATAATGCTCGTCCGGGCTCATGGGCACAGTCATGCCGTACATGGGGTAAGTAAGGCCGTAGTTGAACATATCGGCAACAATGAAAATGTCGTATCCGCGCACGGATTCGGAAAGCGTGCCTTTCCCCTCGCCCGTGCCGAACCGCGGGAAGCCCGCATTGATGATGTATGTATCACGCTCATAGCCGGCGAAAGCAATGCTGTTCTTATGCTCGCTTTGCTTTTGCGCGCGCCAGCGGACAATGTAACGGTCGATCTTTTCGGCAAGCTCCTCACAGCCGGGCAGCGCTACAATACCGAGCGGGCCGTAAGGAATGGTGGTGAAGTCTTGGGTGTAGTCCGGCATAAATTACCTCCGTGCAGCAAAAAATTCAGACGATTCGTTCCTCTTTTATTCTACTCGATTTTGCAGTTTTTGCAAGGGCGAAAGGCAGAAAAAACACAGTTTGGTAAAATTTTAGTTAAATCCTCGGTCAACCGTGATGACGCAGAAATATCTTTCGTCTATTTTGCTAAAGTCCTCGGTAATGCGGCGCACGAGCGCATCGTCGGACGTTTTATACTCCGCCGGGACGACGACATCGAAAATCAGGTTGGTGTGCGTCGGGCCCTGCACCACACGGAAGTCGTGAAAGCGCAGGACGGGGTCCACCTTTTCGAGCACTTCCCCGCAAAGCGTGCGCAGCGCATCCACATGCGCGTCGTCCGTCACGAGCGGGTCCATATGGATGGAAATGTGCAGGCCGTACTTTTGCAAAAGATCGCGTTCAATCAGATCCACCGTGTCATGGCTGTGCATCACATCGACGTTTGCGGGCACTTCGGCATGCGCAGAGGCAAAGCTGCGCCCGGGGCCGTAATCGTGGATGATCAGGTCGTGCACGCCGAGGATGCCGTCGTAGGAGCAGATCTCCCGCTCGATCTCCGACACGAATTCGGGTGAGGGCGGTTTGCCGAGCAGCAGATCGACCGTGTCCTTAAACGTACCGATGCCCGCGCGGAAGATGAACACCGCAACAACAACGCCGAACCACCCATCCACGGGAACGGATGTAAAGCGCGACAAAACCAGCGCCGCCAGCGCGACAGCAGTCGCCGCCGTATCGGAAAGGCTGTCCGCTACCACTGCCTTTGCGGCGGCGGAGCCGGTCTTTTTATCGAGCGCATGGTTGAACCACGCAAGCCACAGCTTTGCCGCCATGGACAAAACCAGGATCACGAGCGCCGTCGTGCTGTATGTCACCGTCTGCGGCGTGCGGATACGCTCGATCGACGACGACAAAAGCTCAAAGCCCATTAAGAGGATAAAAAACGAAACAGCGAGCGCCGCGATGTATTCGCTTCTGCCGTGGCCGTATGGGTGGTCCTTGTCAGCCGGTTTTTTAGCGATGCGAAAGCCGATGAGCGTCACGCAGGAAGAAGCGGCGTCCGACAGGTTGTTGACGGCGTCCGCCGAGATCGAAACGCTCCCGCTGACTACACCGGCAAAGAGCTTTGCCGCCGCAAGCAGTGCATTTAAGAGGATCCCAACGATCCCGCCGATCTGCCCGTATGCGGTGCGCAGGGCAGTCTTTGTTTCATCCCCATGCGCAAGGCGCCTTGCCAAACGCTCCATCATGTGTGCTGCGCCTCACCTTCAGACGCGCCCTGTATGCGAAGCACGTCGGAATAACAACTGATCCCGTTGGAAAACAATAGCTCGATCAGGCTCGCGATCTCCTCCGGCGTTTTGCCGTCCTGCGGATTTGCAAGCCAATAGCGGATCATGCCCACCGTCCCGGATTCAAAATACGCATATACGTATTCATATTCCGGCGAGTATGCGATTTGATAGCAGTCCGCCGCGTCTTTCAAGCATTTTTTGCGCAGGAAAGTGCGCAGATTCAGCACAAAATTGATGTCGCCATTGTCACCGAGCAGCGCCGCGCACAAATCCCGGTTGGCATACAAAAAGCTGCAAACTTCTGAAAAGACCTGATGCGGGCGGATGTGGAGATCGGTTATGGTGTACTTGGAAAGAATGTTCTCAAATTCATCAAACAGCTCTTTTTCCAGACAATCGACCAGATCGTAAATATCCTTATAATGTAAATAGAATGTGCCGCGGTTGATGTCCACGCGTTCCGAAAGCTCGCGCACCGTGATCTTTTTGATGCTCTTTTCCTGCAAGAGTTCGGTAAGCCCCTGCCGCAGCAGCCGCTTGGTGCGGCGCACACGGCTGTCTTCTGTTTTCGGCGCCATAATAGCCCTCCTTTATCCACAAATTCATAGGCAACTGTATTATAATATAAAATCGTCTATTATTCAACATATTTTCAATTAGTAAAATGATTTTGAAAACACAGTTCGCGCACGGAAAATATTCGCCCTTTGCCGCACTCCCATTCATGCACGAGGGATCTTTTGTGCCCAAAGCTTTGCAAACGACAAATTTTTTTCATTTTTTCCTCGGAAACCCCAACAAAATAGATTGACATTTCCGTTTTTTTATTGTAAATTATAGAAGTAACATTTTGTGCGCGAAAGCGCGCCCACGCATGATGAAAGGGGATTCGAAAATGTCATCGAAAAACAAGGCGCCTTCCACTCCGGAAGCCAGAGCCGAAAAGCTTGCAAACAAGCAGATGCTTAGAAAGGTGTTTACAGGTACATTCCTTAAGGCGTTTGCCGTTTGCCTTGCGATTTTGCTCGTCTGCTCGGTCGTATATATCGCGTTCATCAACCCGAATCAAATTGAGTTCCAGGCAGCGGATACCACCAACGCCGCTTCGGGCGCCGTGGTGCCGAACAACGGCGGCACCTCTACGGATCCGGGTGCCGGCGACGGCGCCGCAGAAGCCCTGCCTACCGTTACGGAGCTGACGGCAAGCAGCTCGCAGGCGGAGATCCTTTCGTATTTCAACGATGCGATCAATAAGGTCAAAACCGGGAACTGCACCGTTACACTGACCAAAGAAATCAACAGCCAAGCGGGCAATATGTCCGGCAACTTGCCAAGTTCCCTTACCGGTTTGGCGGACTCTCTGATCGAAGCCAATATGGGTGAAAAAGACGTCTCTGCTACGGCTCCCGCTTCAACGGAAGCCGACAAAAATGCGATCTTCCCGGTTGAAAACGAATCCTGGTCAAGCAAATTGACGGCTTCGGATATTTCAAACGCAGCTGTAACGGACAACGGTGACACTTACACCATTACGATCGAAGTGTTGGAAGATGCGCCGAGCGCTGACACCGCACATAATGTCGGTCATATGGGGAAAGCTTTCTCCGTGGTTACGCCCGATACGATCACAGCGAATGCAGGCGGTGCTGCCGGCGTTATCAGCAACGTGCAAACGGGTCACAGCAGCGGCCGCATCACGGTTACGGTTGACAAAGCAACAGGTAACGTTCTGAGCGCTAACTATTATTTTGTTTGGACTCTTTCTCTTACCGCGCTGAGCCTTGTGGATGTTTCTATTCCCTTTGGTCTGGAAAAAGATTTTTCCATCGCTTGGAACTAAGCCTTTTGTTCGATTTCTTCCCCCCCCGCTTTTGCGGGGGATTTTTTTGCGCGAAAATTGAAAATATCTTTTGTTTTTTTGTTGGAACCGTTCCGCGATTCTTGACTTTCCGTGGGAAAAATTGTATACTGATTACAAATGTATATCAGAGGTGGTAGAAATGGCTGAAAAGAAAACCGTCATGCTCACCGGCGCGTCCGGTCATATGGGCTTTGCCGGCTTCAAAGAGCTGCACAAGAAAAAGGACCTCTATAACACCGTCCTTTTGCTGCGCAGAAGCGAGAAGAATGAAAAACTGTTTGCGCCGTATGCGTCTGATCCGTCTGTCAAGATCGTCTGGGGCGACCTTGCCAATTACGATGACGTTCTGCGCGCTGTCACGGGTGCGGATTACATCCTGCACGTCGGCGGCATGGTCTCCCCTGCCGCGGACTGGAAGCCTTACCGCACGCAGAAGACCAACATCGGCGCTGCCGAAAACATCTGCAATGCCGTAAAAGCACAGCCCGACCCCGATGCGGTCAAGGTCTGCTACATCGGTACGGTCGCGGAAACCGGCGACCGCAACTACCCGATCCACTGGGGCCGCTGCGGCGACCCGCTGAAGGTCTCGGTGTATGACCACTATGCCGTTTCCAAGTGCGTCGCGGAGCGTGTATTCGTGGAAAGCGGGCTGAAAAACTGGGTCGTCATGCGCCAGTCCGGTATTCTGTACCCGAACATCCTCAAGAACATGGATCCCATCATGTTCCACGTATGCATCAACGGTGTTCTGGAGTGGTGCACGGTGGAAGACTCCGGCCGCCTGCTTTGCAACCTTGTGGATGAAGACGCTAAGGGGAACCTCGGCAGCGACTTCTGGAACCATTTCTACAACATCGGTTCCGGTAAGGAATATCGTATCACCAACTACGAGTTCGAATGCCTGCTGCTCGGCGCGCTCGGCCTTGCCGGCCCTGAAAAGCTGTTTGAGCCCAACTGGTTCATTACCAAGAACTTCCATGGCCAATTCTATGCCGACGGCGACAAGCTGGAGGATTTCCTGCACTTCCGTGAGAACCTGCCCATCAAGGATTACTTTAACCGTCTGGCAGATCAGGTGGAATTCTACTTCCGGATCCCGCGCTATCTGCCGAAGAATCTGGTTGCGGCCTGCGCAAAGCCCTTTATGAAGAAGATCGCTTCTACACCTGATTTCGGTACGCTGGATTGGGTTAAAACGAACAATCCCGAACGCATGAGCGCGTATTTCGGCTCTCTCGAAGAGTGGAAGGAAATCCCCTCCAAGTGGGAAGATTACGAGATCATGCACTTGGATAAGGACAACAGCGCTGCCGACCAGTACAAGCTTGACCACGGCTATGATGAAAGCAAGCCCGAAAGCGAGCTGGATATCGACGACATGAAGCAGGCTGCGAAATTCCGCGGCGGCGAATGCCTGTCCGACTCGATGACAAAGGGCGATATGGCAACCAAGCTGAAATGGAAATGCGGCCACTGCGGCGCCGAATTCGAAGCCAGCCCCGCGCTCATCCTGCTGGGCGGTCACTGGTGCCCCGAGTGCTACATCCCGCAGAAGGCTTGGGATTACGACTCGATCGCCAAGACAAACCCGTTCTTCGCACAGGTTTGGTACCCGAACCACAAAAAGGACGAAAACAACCGTTACGATTTCGACGAGCTGTTCCACATCAACGGTGTGGCTTGGGACGATATCAAGCGGTAAGTCCTCTCCCCTTTTTCGGAACATACAACACCCCCGCTGCCAAGAAAAGCCTTGGCAGCGGGGGTGTTTCTATAAATCTTATTCGCAGCTGGAGCAAGCCCCCGCCCTACGCGAATAAAGCAGCCCTGCTCTGTCAGCAGTAAATGCTTAAATCACATATCCGTCCCTGTCAATTCCCCATACAGAGAACGATACAGCGAGAGGAACTCCGCTTCCGTCTCCGCAGGCGGCTTATCTGCCGCTACGGGCAGAAGAAGCTCAGGCGGCGTGTTGTACAAACGAATGCCGTGGAACTTTGCGAACTCGTGATACAGCAGTGCGTCATCAATGGCTTTGACCGCCTGTTTTTCCGAATCGGTAAAGTCCGTTACGGCGAATTGTGCAAAAATGAGCGTTTGCAGGCGCCGTTCTATTTCGGAGAACTCGGGGATGTGCCGCCGCAGCGGGCGGGTCATATCGCCGATATAGCTTTCCGCGCTGTCGTGCAGCAACGCGAGCAGCTGCACACGCACATCAAAGCCGCGTTCCTTTGCCTCATATGCAGCATGCAGAGAGTGGCGCGCGACAGAGTAAAACTCCCGCAAATGTCCGTTGGCACGGCAGATACGCGCAAGCGCATGGGCAATATCCTCCATGCACAGATCGTCCGCCGTCGGCGCTGTCGGGTCAAATATGTGGTTGTAATAGGTGGAAATACAGAATTTGTCGATCATATTGCCTTATGTATGTATACCGGTTTCCGCGCTACTCACCGATGAGCAGTCCAATGCTTTTTTCCATGATGTCAAAAAAGCGTTCCACAATGGCGCGATCCTCATCATTGCCGCGCACGCACATGGAAATCGTCAGCTCCTTGCGCAGCGAGGTCACGGAAAGCAGCGCGTACGGCTTGTATTTCACCGCGCCCGTCATGAAGCCGTCCGTCGGCTCATGCCCCTGAAGTGCAAGCTTATCGGATTCCAGAATGCCGATATTGCTCATGGCAAGTAAGGGATTGGAATAGCCGATCTTGATGATTTCTTCACTCGCGGCATGCGGCAGGATGCTGTAGCCGAGCTTCAAAAGCGGCAGGCCGTAGAGCCCCATAAATTTGTCATGCTTGAACTTTTGGGAGCTTTGCACCGCGTATTGCAGCGTTTCAAAAATGTCGCGTCCGCGTTCGGGAATATTGCATTGCATAAAGGCGGTATGGTTCGTGAGCCCCTCGTCGCTGACATCCTTGATATGGCGGCGCAGGTCGATCGCACAGGAAATGGTAACGCTGTCGGACGGGTCGTAACCGGCAAGCTCGTACAGGCTGTAAAAATATGCCGTCAAAAGCATATCGTTGACTGTTGCGCCGTGCTTTTTGCCCGCGGCGCGGATCTTATCAAAGGTTTCGGCACTGATCTTGCGCTTCGCAATGAAAGAACGGTCTCGAATGCTGTCGGGCGTAAGCGGGAACTTATGCTCATCCTTAGCGCAGACATTTTTATAAAGGTTGCGCGCCATGCGCTGCTCTGTCTTGGAAAAATCCTCATAGACCGCTTCATAGGAGCGTGTGCCCTCACGCAGTTCGATGGGACTTATACCCTTTTCCACATAGGCGTTATAATTTTCGCAAAGCGCCTTCATAAAGTATTTGAAGTCGCCGCCGTCCATGCACATATGGTTTTCCACGACACACAGGGTCGATGTTCCGTCCTTAAAAAACACTGCAACCTTCATTTGCAGTTCGCTGTCGGGCGGGAGGTACTGCGTCAGGAAGTCATCCACAGCCTTTTCGAGATCGTCCGGATACGCGACGGTGAGCACGTCCTCGATCGTGTAGGGTTTCACGATCCAATAAGGCGAAACATGGTTATCCTTGAAGCTCGAGTGCAGTACGGGCGCTTTTTCAAAAAAGCAGATCAACACGGTTTTCAGCGCCTCAATGTCGATCTCGAAATCATAGTGGAGCTCAACGTGCACCATGCGGTCGTTGAAATCGCGGAACAGATAGTGCATTTTGTCCCAAAGTTCTGCGTTCAGTTTTCGTTCCATGCCTGTTCCACCTCCGGTTTATATTTGTATTTCGAATTGTTGACCATAGTCGCGATCAGCAAAATTACATCGATCGCTACGCCAAGGAGAATGATGATCCAGCCCGGATCCCACGGAATCACGCGCAGACCGCCCAGAACGACATAGAGCATGGGCGCAGCAATAGGAATGTAAACGAGATAGTTAATAATACGCAGCTTCTGGTGCGTCACGTGCGCATACATCGCATCGGCAAGCAGGATGCCCACCACACCCGCAGGGAAGATGACCCAAGCCTGTGAAAAGCCCGTGAACATCAACACGATAAGGAAAATCGCCGTATCTACACACATGACGGCGAGCGCAAGCAGGACGCGCGCAATGGGTTGGAAGATGCGGCGCATCTGCGTGATGCGCACCACGCCCACGCCGAGCAGGAACACCGCCCAGCACAGGAAACCGTCGGCAAAGATCAACCAGGTTCTGCTCCACGCGTCGGTCAGGAAACTGACGGCAAGATACAGCACCAAAAGCAGGATCGCAAGCGCCGGCGTGCCGAACAGCATGACCTTATTGACGAGCTTTTTATGTTTTTCCTTGCGATCCGCCGCGCAGAAATTTTCAAATCCATCCTTGAGGTTCGGAAATTCGCTGATGATCAGATCGGTCAGCACTTTTTCATCGCGCAGCCCTGCGTGCGTGACCTCGGCGGCACGCTCCGACATTTGGTCAAGCACCTGCCGCTTGTAGCGGTACAGCGTGCCGTCGTCGGGGATACCCTGCAAGGTATCTTCGATGTAGTCAATAT
Organism: uncultured Oscillospiraceae bacterium; assembly: GCA_900545625.1. Classification (GTDB taxonomy): domain Bacteria; phylum Bacillota; class Clostridia; order Oscillospirales; family Acutalibacteraceae; genus Fimenecus. The sequence goes on from UQZS01000004.1 coordinate 56,771, forward strand.
AGCTGTTCATGGATTCCTCCGCTATTAAAATTTACACCGTTATTTTACCATAAAAAACCGATTTTGTCTGTCGTTTTTACTTTGCGCCGAAGAAACCTGCGGTTGCAAACCGATCAGCCCTCTTCGATCACGATCCCGCGTGCAGCACGCTGCTCGGCAAGCTCTTTGGTGATACGGTCCTTCTTCTCACCGACCAGATCATAGAAGAACAGTGGGATAATGCACAGGATCATCGATATGGCAGGAATGATCGAGATAAGTGAGAACATCCCTGTGCGCACAGTCTCGCTCATTTCGAGCGGGTTCGCCGTGACCGAGGCGTTAATACTCGCTACATCGAGATTGACGATCATGTACATCACGATGATAAAGCTGGTGCTGATGGCATTGCCGAATTTGGCGATAAAGCCCTGCACCGCTGCACCGAGTCCTGTTTGCCGGACGCCGGTTTTCCACTCCATATAGTCCAGGCAGTCGCCGAGCATCGCGTAGGTACAGATATTGATCGCGCCAAGCGGGACGCATGCAATCACAAAGAACGGGATACACCACAGGAAGTTGTCGTACCCTAAGAACCAGATCACAGCGCCGGACACTGCACCCAAAACACAGGTTCCCATCAAGATCTGCTTATAATTCCAACGTTTGAACAAAAGCGGCATGATCAGCATCGTCCCGAACATACCGGCAGCGCTTGCCACCTGAAAAATAGTTGAAACAAGGCTGATGTTGCTTTGCAAGGCTGCCTCCTGCTCTGCAACCGACAGTCCCGTGAGATCTTTGCCGACATAAATGCTGTACCGCGCGACGTGCACTGCCCCCGCCTGATACATATACCGTGCGGCGGAAAGGACGCCCGAAAGCGCCGTAAGCATCAGCGGCTTGCAGCGGAACAGCCTGCCGAGCGCGGTCTGTTCGCCTTTTTTGCGTTTGGGCGGATTCGGGATAGAGACGCGCTCTTTGGTCTTAAAATACACACGTGCAAACAGGATATTGCCGAGCACCGAGCAGAACAGCGCGATAACCGTGTACTTGGTCTGTTCAAGCTGCGTACCGCTCAAATGCATACGCGCAAGCACCGGCCCCAGAACCATGAAGAATGCAATGGGAACAGCGGAACCGACGCCGTTTGCTGTGCGGCCCCGGCTTATGATGACGCCGCGCTCATCGGGATTGGGCGTGAGGGCATTCGGCAGACCCCAGAACGGCACGTCGCACACGGTGTACGCCATATCCCACAGTACATAAGTCACGGCGGCATAAACCATAAGCCCTGTCATGGAAATATGCGGTGTTTGGAACAGCAAAACGGTCAGGATCGCGACGGGAATGGGCGCATACAAAAGGTACGGGCGCATTTTGCCGTTTTTGAGATTGACGCGATCCATGATATAGCCCATGATCGGGTCGTTGAAGGAATCCCAGATGCGCGCAAACAACATCAAAAACAGCACGAACATCGGCGTGAGCTTCATGACGTTCATGTAAAAGTCCGAAATATACGAACTCATCATGGCGTAGACCATGCCCTGCCCAAACGCGCCGACACAGTATGCCATCCACTCTTTTTTCGGCGAATACGTTTTCATTTGCGTCCTCCCCTGTTTTTATTGTTTTGTATGCGGAACCGGCAGCACAGCGTCGCTGTCCGGATAGCCGTCGTCGTACAGCAAACCTCGAACGATCGTATCCAAATCCGCGATAGGGATTCCCTTGATCACGCGGCGCAGCAGCGGGCGAAGCCTATGATACAGCGCCATAAAGGACTCGTACTCGGGTGAACCGGGTTTATACGGCTCGTCGCCGCCGTACATATTGCGGATGAGCGCGAGCACAAAGTCGCGCAGATACACATTGCGCATCTCAGGTGCGATCCTCGATGCACACCACAAAAGCCTGCCCGCTTTTTGAAAGGTCAGTTTCTCCATAAGCTTGCCTGCAAAGCGGATGGGTATGCGCAGCTTCCACGCCGTCTCGCTCGGCAGCCCGAAATCGGGAGCGATCTCGCAAAAGCGGCGGATATCGTTTGCGGCGGCGTCTAAAATATCGCGCAGCATGAACTCAAAATGGTCAAGGCTGTACTGCATGTAGCTTTTGCCGCCGAGATCCCAATTTATACTTGTGAGGTGATCGGTCTTGACGGTCAAGCTTTTATCCGTAAGCGTCATATGCCGGATCGGGCTCGGATAGCAGATCAGGCTGCCCGTATTGATGTCAAAGATCCGATTGCCCCGCTCGGAGTCGAAATACCCGATATTCTGCATATGCGTATGCCCCGTAAACATGAAGTGCACGCCTGCGTCCGCAAACATAGAAGCGATCTGCGCGTGGTTGCCTATGAGGTCTTCGGGGCTGAAGAAGCCATAAAAAGGGTTCGGCGGCAGCAGCGGATGGTGTCCCATCGCGAGCAGCACGTCGCCGCTTTCTTTAGCCGTTTCCAGCTGCTCGCGAAGCCACCGCAGCTGATCCTCGTCATAACCGTGAAAGCCGCGCTCCCAGCCGATGCCGTCGTCATTGAGTGCAAACAGCCGATAGCCGGGTGCGATCTGCGCAACATAGGAAAAGCTCTTCTCGTGCACGGAAAGCGCCGAGGCGGGACCGAACTCCCAATACACCTTTAAAAGCTCACTTCTCGGAAGGCCCTCGGCAGGATACTCCCCCTTTTCCGCAGAATACCGTTTCGGGTACGGGCAGGTATCGTGCGTCGCCGTCAAGACATACACGCGTTTGCCGCCCGCAGTCAAGAGCCGCAGCTTCTCACGCATGGCGTAATGCCCCTCGCGCTCACCGTCGCAGACCAAATCGCCGCTGATGAGCACGATTTCCGCTTCATGGTCACGCAGAAGGTAATCCATCGCCGCATCTAAGATCGCGCCGCTTTCCGCTACACATTTTTGGTCATATTTTGCACGGTGTTCCCACGCCTTGCCGGCGGGTCTAAGTACATCTGACGCATAAAAATGCGTATCGGTGATTTGATAAAACTGCAGCATCGCTTTCCTCCTTTAATTAACTCAATACAAGCCGACGAATGAAAAAGCACGGCAGAGCGGAAAAACCGCCCTGCCGTGCAGCACTGCGTTAAAAGCCGCCGAAAAGCCCACCGAGCAGCGAATCATTCTGCGTGGTCGGCACCTCGCCCCAAACCTGTACATAGATCTCACGTCCGCGCTCGTAATCCTTACCGGGTTCCGGCGTAGTGGCTATGACGATCCCCGCTGTGTGGGAGCCATCGTTCTCGCGCTCGACGCGCGTGCAGGTAAATCCACGGCTGACCAGCAGCTGTACCGCCGCGTCATACTGCATACCCGATACATCCGGCAGCGTGACATATTCCACGCCGCGGCTGACCACGATAGTCAGATCCGAGCCCATCGGGACACGCTCGCCTTCATCTGTGCCCTGCGAAATGATCATATCGCTTTCGACTGTGTCGCTGTATGCATATTCCACCACAAAATGAAAACGCTCGTTGAGAACCGTATCGCTTTGGATGCGCGAATAGCTTTGCCCCACAAAATTCGGCACGTCCACAAGCTCCGTCGCCGCAGCCGTGGTGGTCGTTGTATCCTGCCCGGAGGTGTCGCGCGTTGCAAAGAAATATACGCCCAGCGCAATAAGCCCGATAGCCAGACACACGCCGAATGAAATAAGCAATGTACGTGTTTGCTCCTGCTTGCGCAGCAATTCACGGCGGAGCTCCTCCTTACGGCGGCGCTCTGCTTCCTCTGCATCGGTCGTCATAGCCTTTGCAGCCTCTTCCGTCTGCGCCTTGCGCGCGACCATGACCTTAGGCGAACCGGAAAGCTCCTCCCGATATTCATCCATACTTTCGGTACGGTCATCCGGCGAGATCGCCATAGCGTTTTGGATCGCACTGACCGCGTAAGCGGGCAAGGCCTCCGCAAATTTCGGCGGGATCATCAATTTATCATTGGCAACGCGCTCCGTCGCCTCCTGCGGAGTGCTGCCGATGAGCATACGATAGGTCACCGCACCGAAGGCGTACACATCCGTCCAAGCGCCGACAGAGCCCTCGCGGCTGTACTGCTCGATCGCAGCATAGCCTGCGAACAGTTCGCTGTCAAAGCCCGTATCCATAACGCGCGCGGCGGGGATCATAAAATCCGTCAGGCGGATCTTGCCGTCGCGCCCGAGGTGCAGCGTGTTCGGCGAGATCCCACAGTGAAACACGCCCATCTCATGCAGCTTGGAAACGGTGGAAACCACCGGCATTAACAAAGACTTGGTCTGCTCAAAGCTCAAATACCCGGTGCGGCTTTTCAACAGGAATTCCCGCAAAGAGATCGTTTCTACATATTCCGATACGGCGTACGCCGTGCCGTTGTCCTCCACGATATCCAAAACGGGAATAAGCGCCGTCATTGCACGCAAGCGTGCAAGCTTCCGCCAAAGCTCTAAAAAATCGGCAAGTCCGTCGTGAAACAGCAGCTCGCTGCCGACCTTGACACGCAAGACCGCATCCGCCGCCGTGC
>UQZS01000005.1 GCA_900545625.1 uncultured Oscillospiraceae bacterium
GTTTTTATACAGTGCTTTTTCTGCGTTCGCCTCTGAGGACACTATGCGTTTTTTTGAAGAACTCGGCGTGCCGCTGAAGGTGGAGCGCGGCAACCGCGTGTTCCCCGAAAGCGATAAGGCGATGGATATTGCAGACGCGCTTGCGCAGTTCCTCCGGCAAAACGGCGTGCACTGTGTGCATGCGCGTGCTTCGGAGCTGCTTTTGGAGGACGGTGTGGTACGCGGCGTGCGTGCAGCCTCCGGCGAACCGTTTTATGCCGACCGCGTGATCTTGGCTACGGGCGGGTTGTCCTACCCGGCGACGGGCTCGACGGGCGACGGCTATCGTTTGGCAAAGCAGGCGGGGCACACGATCACCCCCACGCGCCCTTCGCTCTCGGCGCTGCGCTGCCGCGAGGATCTGTGCGCCTCGTGCGCCGGCCTTTCCCTGCGCAATGTCGCCCTTACGGTGGAGGATACGAAAAAGCATAAAGAGATCTATTCCGATTTCGGGGAAATGCTGTTTACGCATTTCGGCGTTTCGGGGCCGATGGTGCTTTCCGCCAGCGCGCACCTGCGCGATATGCAGCCCGAACGCTATCGGCTGTATATTGACTTAAAGCCCGCGCTGTCCGAAGAAAAGCTGGACGCGAGAATACGGCGCGACTTTTCGGAAAACGGCAATAAGGCGATCTCCAACACGCTCGGGCTGTTGCTGCCGCGCTCGCTCATCCATCCCGTTTTGCATTTGGCGGGGATCGATCCAGCCGCAAAAACCAACCAGATTCCCAAAGCACAGCGGATGTCGCTTCTGCAAACGGTCAAAGCCCTGCCGCTTACGGTGCTCGGTTTTTTTGATATCGACGCGGCGATCGTGACTGCGGGCGGCGTCAACGTGCGGGAAGTTGACCCCAAAACCATGGAAAGCAAGCTCTGCCGCGGGCTTTACTTCGCGGGCGAGCTTTTGGACTGTGATGCTTATACGGGCGGCTTTAATTTGCAGATCGCGTTTTCCACGGGGTATCTTGCGGGACGCGCGGCAGGCAGTATAGGAAATTGAAAAACAGATAAAACATGCCCTTGGGCGACCTTAAAAAGGAGTAGCATATATGGCGTTTAATGTAGCGATCGACGGCCCCGCAGGCGCGGGAAAGAGCAGCATCGCCCGTGCGGCGGCAAAGAAACTCGGCTTTATTTATGTGGATACCGGCGCGCTGTATCGCGCGGTCGGCGTGTATGGGCTTCGAAACGGTATCGATAATAAAAATGCCGAAGCCGTGGCGGGAATGCTGCCGCACATTTCCGTGGAACTGAAATTCCAAGGCGATGTGCAGCATGTGTATTTGAACGGTGAGGATGTCTCTGAGGAGATCCGCACGCCTCCCGCGTCCATGGCGGCGTCAGATGTGTCCGCCGTGCCTGCCGTGCGGCAGTTCCTGTTTGATCTGCAGCGAGACATTGCAGCAAAAAACGACTGCATCATGGACGGCCGCGACATCGGCACGGTCGTACTCCCCAATGCGCAGGTCAAAATCTTTCTGACCGCTTCACCCGAAGCGCGTGCGATGCGCCGCTATAAGGAATTGCAGGAAAAAGGCGCCAAGGATACCTACGAGGAAGTGCTCGCCGACCTTTTGCAGCGCGACTACAACGATTCGCACCGCGCCGTGGCGCCGCTCAAACCCGCTGAGGACAGCATAACGGTCGATAACTCCGGGCTGTCGCTGGACGATTCGATCGAACAGGTGCTGTCGGTCATCCGCGCGGCGCTGTAATCGCCGAAATTTTGCTTTTGAGGAGAATTTATGACAGATTTATATGACTTTTCCAAAGCCCGTGAATATAAGCTTTACAGTGCACTCAAGCCGCTCGCCCGTGTGGTGTGTAAAACGCTGTATCGCTGTACCTACATTGGAAAAGAGAATATCCCGAAAACCGGCGGATTTATTTTGGCTTGCAACCATCAAAGCGCATTTGATCCTATTACTTTAGGCGGCTGCGGTCTGCGTGTGTTTCACTTCATGGCGAAGGAGGAACTGTTCCGCAATCCGGCGCTTGCCAAGTTCCTGATACACCTGAATGCCTTCCCCGTTGTGCGCGGAAAAGGGGATATGGAAGCCGTGCATTATGCTGAAGAAGTGATAAAAAACGGCTGGGTGCTCGGCATCTTTCCCGAAGGCACGCGAGCGGAGGATTATCGTCCCGGGCGCGGCAAGTCCGGCGTGGCGCTCATCGCCAAAGCCACGGGCGCGGATGTGCTGCCTGTCGCGATCTATACGGACACGCGCTACAAGTGCGGTTCACACCTGACCGTGCGTTTCGGCAAGCTTATCCGTAATGAAGAATTCGGATTTACTGAGGAAGGTAAATCCCGCGAGCTCAAGGACGCCACACGCCGTATCATGGGCGACATCACCGCGCTTTGGGAGGAAGGACATTGCAAAAAATAACGCTTGCCAAAACCGCAGGCTTCTGCTTCGGCGTAAGCCGCGCGGTGCATCTGCTCGAAGGTATGGTCGAGCGCGGCGAAAAGGCATGCACCTTAGGGCCGATCATCCACAATCCACAGGTCATCTCGTATTTTGAGGCCCACGGCGTGCGCGTGATCGAAGACCCGACCGAATGCCGCGAAGACGAAACGCTCGTTGTGCGCACACACGGCGTCCCCAAAGAAACACTCGAAGCCGTGGGGAATATGCCGCTGCACGTGCAAAACGCGACCTGCCCGTTTGTTACAAAGATCCACAAGATCGTGCAGGAACATTCCACCCCCGAAAACGTCACGCTCATCGCCGGCGACAGTGCGCACCCGGAGGTCGTGGGCATTCGCAGCTACTGCAACGGGCGCTCCTTTGTGTTCAACAGCTTTGAGGAGCTCGAGCGCCTGACCGAAGAACAGCCGGATCTTTCAAAAAACGGCATAATTTTGGTCGCGCAGACTACGTTCAGCACAAAAACCTTCAAAAAATGTGTAAAAAAAATAAAAATGGTCTATACAAACGCCGTGATTTTTGATACAATATGTAGTGCGACTGAGGAACGGCAGGAAGAGGCGTTCCGGCTTTCATGCGAAAATGACGCGATGCTCATCATCGGCGGCAGGCAAAGCTCCAACACCGCCAAGCTGAAAGCCGTCTGCGAATCGAACTGCCCGACCTTTCTGATCGAGACTGCCCGGGAATTGGACGAGATCGACCTGTCCGGGTATCGATCGGTCGGCGTTACTGCGGGTGCATCCACGCCCGACAGTATAATTAAGGAGGTACTGAAAACCATGTCTGAGAATCTTACGCAAGGCCAGGCAGAAATCGTTGAAAAGGAGGAAACCGCAGCGTCTCCCGAAGCCGCCAGCTTTGCCGACATGCTTGAGGAATATATTGATTCGAGTTCCGATCAAACCGTTGTTGGCCGCGTTGTGGCAGTCACCCCGACCGAGATCGAGGTCGAGATTGCCGGCAGAAAGCATACGGGCTATGTGACCGCTGCGGAATATAGCAACGATCCGTCCGTCGATATCACCAAGGATGTACATATCGGCGACGAAATGCATCTCATCGTGATGAAGACCAACGACTCCGAGGGCACCATGGCGCTTTCCAAGCGCCGTTACGACGCCATGAAGGCGTGGGACGAGCTCACGGAGGATAATGAAGCTACCGTAGAGGGCAAGGTTACAGGCGTTGTCGGCGACGGCAAGGGTCTGTTCGTGCAGTACAATGGCATTCGCGTGTTTGTGCCTGCATCGCTTGCAAAGCTCAACCGCAGCGATTCGCTTGAGGAAATGGTCGGCAAGACCGTGCAGTTCAAGATCATTGAAGTGGATCGCCGCCGCCGCAGAGTGGTCGGTTCCGTCCGCGCGGCATACCGTGAGGCGCGTGCCGCCGCAGCTGAGGCTTTTTGGGCGCAAGCGGAGGAAGGTCAGACCTATACCGGCGTTGTCCGCTCGCTGACGAGCTACGGCGCGTTCGTGGACATCGGCGGTGTGGACGGCATGATCCACATTTCCGAACTCTCCTGGAATCGTATCAAGCACCCGTCCGATGTTGTTTCTGTCGGCGATACGGTAGAAGTGTATATCAAGGCGCTTGACCGCGAAAAGAAGAAGATCTCGCTGGGCTACAAGAAGGCGGAGGACAATCCGTGGGAGATCCTGCGCCGTGACTATCCCAATGGCTCTGTTATGAAGGCGAAGATCGTCGGTCTTACGTCTTTCGGCGCATTTGCCAACATCCTGCCCGGTATCGATGGGCTCATCCACATTTCCGAGATCTCGCATAAGCACATTGCCAACCCCGCCGACGTGCTGAAAATGGGCGACGAGGTGCAGGTGCAGCTTTTGGATGTGGACTTTGACAAAAAGCGCGTCAGCCTTTCTATGAAGGCGCTGGAGGATGCGCCGGCAGCGGAGGAGACCGCCGAGGAAGCGGCGCCTGTCTCCATTGATGAGCTTGCTGAGCAGATGCAGGCGAATGAAGCGGAAGAAGCACCCGCTGAAGAAGCCGCACCTGCCGAAGAAGCAGCTCCCGCAGAAGAGGCGGCTCCCGCCGAAGACGCAGCGGAATAAACCGGACTATCGCACACAATAGCTTCCCCAAAGCAGGAGGCGGGTTTTGCAGCCTGCCGCCTGCTTTTGATTTTTTGGAGAAACAGGAGGACACAGCTCATGAACGGCAAAATCTTATCGGCAGCGGTTTTGGCAGCGGGCGCAGCGGTAACGGCTGCTGCGGCAACGCTTAAAAAGAAGGACATCTGTCCTGTCTGCGAAGTCAAAAAGGCAGCAGCGCGCGCCAATGTCCATATCCGCGCCAAGTCCGAATATGCAAACGGCGTTGCGCTCACACCGCCCATGGGCTGGTCGAGTTGGAACGCGTTCCGCAACAAGATCAACGAGGAACTGATTCTGGAAGTAGCGGATGCAGTTAAAGCTTCCGGCCTGCAGGATGCAGGGTATCAATACATCAATTTGGACGATTGCTGGCAAAGCTCTCTGCGCGATGAAAACGGCCGTTTGCAGGGCGACCTGACGACCTTCCCGAGCGGCATCCCGGCGCTTGTGCGTGCGCTCAACGAAAAAGGCTTTAAGGCGGGCATTTACTCTTCCAACGGCACGCTGACCTGCGAGGATCTTCCCGCGTCGCTCGGGCACGAGCGTATGGACGCCGAGACCTTTGCGTCTTGGGGTATTGAATATTTCAAATACGATTTTTGCCACAATATCAAGATCCCGACCAAAGCCCCGAATATCGCTTATCTTCTGATCGGCGGCGGTGCGCTGCCCGAAGAAATCCGGCTCTATGCGTCGGACGCGGAGCTGGATGGGTCCGCTAAGGTGAATTGGGATAAAAAGGGCAGCTACGTGACCCGGCTCGACAGCAATTTAGGGTCTATTAAGTTCAGCTTTGTAGACGTTCCCAAGGCGGGCGAGTATGTGCTGACCATCGTGGTGCGCAAGGCGCTCAATGAGGAAAAATTCGCGACCGTGACTGTCAACGGGAAAGATACGTATCCCGTCAGCTTTCCGCCGACCAAGGCGTGGAGCAACGAGGGGCGCGTGCAGGTGAAAATTCAGCTGCAGGAGGGGAGCAATACGCTGGAGATCCGCAACCCCGTTGCGTCGAGAATGGACAGCGCCGCCCTGCAATACATAACAATGGGCAAAGAGCTCAAACGCGCCACTGCGCGCTACGCCGCGCAAAACGGCGTACCCGAAAAGCCGATCGTCTATTCCATTTGCGAATGGGGCATGAACCGCCCGTGGCAGTGGGGCAGGGAAGCGGGCAACCTTTGGCGCACCACGCCCGATATTATGCCGAATTGGGCGTCCGTGGTCGGGATTTACGAGCACAACGTCCGCCTGTATAAACACGCGTGCGTCGGCGGCTATAACGATCCCGACATGCTCGAGGTCGGCAACGGCAATCTGACGCTCGAAGAAAACCGTTCGCACTTCACGCTCTGGTGCATGATGGCATCTCCTCTGATCCTTGGCAACGACATCCGCCTGTTTATCAAGCCGGACGGCACCGCGGACAAAACCAACGAGGTGCTCAAGATTTTGACCAACCGTGACCTGATTGCAATCGACCAGGATCCCAAATGCATGCCCTGCCGCCGCGTCAAGACGAACGGGCTTACGGACGTGCTGGTCAAACCCTTGGAAAACGGCGAGATCGCGCTGTGCCTGTTCAATAAGGCGCCCAAAGAGATGACCGTTACCGCGTCGCTGCGCTCGATCGCAAACCGGACCTTCGCGGGGCTGCCCGTCGCATCGCAGTATGTCTGCCGCGACCTTTGGGATAAAAATGAGGTCACGACCGGCGATCTGCTCACGCCCGCTGTCCCCGCCCACGGCGTCAAGGTCTATCGCGTGCACGCGGTCTGATAAACGAAAAAACTTTAGGAGGTTTATATGCAGTATAAAATTGTGGGCGAACCCATGCCTGCCGTGATCTGCGAATTGCAGAACGGCGAATCCATGATTACCGAACGCGGCTCTATGAGCTGGATGTCCCCGAATATGGAGATGAAAACCAATGCGGGCGGTGTCGGCAAGGCGCTGGGCAGGCTTTTTTCCGGTGAATCCATTTTCCAAAATACCTATACCGCAAACGGTGCGGGGATGATCGCGTTCGCATCGAGCTTCCCCGGTGCGATCCGCGTGGTGCAGGTCACGCCCGATCGCCCCATTGTTGCGCAGAAGGGCAGCTTTTTGGCGGCGGAATCCGGCGTTGAGCTTTCCGTATTCTTCCAGAAGAAGCTGGGCGCGGGCTTCCTTGGCGGCGAAGGCTTTGTCATGCAGAAGCTGTCGGGCAACGGGCTTGCGTTTTTGGAGATCGACGGCTCGGCGGTGGAATATGAGCTGCAGCCCGGCCAGAGCATGATCGTGGACAGCGGCAACCTTGCCATGATGGACGCGACCTGTTCTATGGATATCGTAACGGTCAAGGGCGTTAAAAACGCGCTGTTCGGCGGCGAAGGGCTTTTCAACACCGTAGTGACCGGGCCGGGTAAGATCGTGGTGCAGACGATGCCCGTCAGCGGCGTAGCAGCAGCCATTATTCCCTATCTCCCGGCGGATCGGAAATAAAACATAAGCATCATAATGAAAGGGACGGTTCAGTGCCATATTAGACACTGAACCGTCCCCTTATCATCTTATATTAAGAAACAGTAGATTCATAATTCACGGTATGAAATGGTGCTTTCGGCTTTGTCCTTGCATCCTGTACGCTGCCCGTATCCACAAAATACCAGTTATTGAATCTTTTTTGCATCTTTTCATCGGGGTAGCGGCGGTCGATAAATCGGGCAATGCGGCTTTCCGCCCGCATGCCGCGATGCCGCCTGCTCCATCTGTAAAGCACAAGACTCGTGAAAACGGTATCGACGGCGACAAACAGCGCGACGCAAAATGCCGTAATTTGCCAAAAGCTGTCCGCGGAGAAGGCAAGGAAGCGGTTGACAGCGGGCATCAGCAGTTGGAACATGCAGCCGTAAAACCCCCACACAAGTGCCATTTTTAAGTTGACAAAGCCCTTGAGGTTCATAAATGTTTCGGAATAATCCCACGCGCGCATACCGAGCCCGTAGTACACAAGCGCCCCGCCCGCCAATTCAACAAGCATGCCGACGGCGCCGAATACGATGAATTTTACAGCGAGGGGCTGTCCCACAAGCAAAAGCGAACCGATATAGCATCCTGCACAGCCGAACCCATAGATCGTGCAGAACGGCGACCAGAGCAGGGTGGTATGCGTTTGCCAAAAACCGTAGCGATAGCGCCACCAGATACCTTCAAGGATAACGCCGAGCAGGCTGCCGATCACAAACAGCCATAGGCAGCGGCATAGCATGTTGATCATGTTCTCCATATGGATCCTCCTGTAGTTGCTTGTAAACCGGAATTGTATCGGACAAGTATACTATAACGGCTCTATGTTAAGAGATTGTTAATGAATTAACACAGTATTGTTAAACTTTGTATGCTATTAGATGCAGAAGTCAAATAAGACAGGGGACGGTTCTGTGTCTCAAAAAGACACAGAACCGTCCCCTGTCTTATCCTGCCTTTTTCCTTGTCTTTCCCTATTTAGTTCTTTAGATACTTTTCAACCATGCCTTTACTAATCCCGGTTAATCTACTGATTTGACGTATGGAAAGTCCCTTTGCTTTTAGTTGTTTCACAAATATACTTTTTGTTTTGATATCCAATTTTTGAACTTCAGTTATGGTTTTGCAATGGGTGAGTTGCGTGACAATATCTTTTGCCTGTTCGTCTGTTAATTGCCGCCTTCGCTGTTGGTCAATTTCAAGGCAAATATCCTGCCGGATCTCTTGGTGATAGCGTACAAACTCCTGCAATGAGATGATTTTAAGAACAAACGCTGTATCTGTGACCTTTGGCTCGGATAAGTATTCTAAATAACTGCTGAATCTGTAGTCCTCCAAAGTCTTGCAATACCCCGCTTTTAAGGGGTTTTGATGAATGTAACGTATAACTGTCAAAAAATATTTTTCAGTTTCTACGGGTTCGCTTCTAAAGCGGTCTTGAAACAAGTGCCCTATGCGCTGATACTTCGCATTATACCAATATACATATCGTGCGCCGATACGCTTTATGATTTGTTCAATAGGTTCTTTGCCTTGTTGTAGTAATAGGTGGATATGGTTATCCATTAAGCAATAAGCAAACAGGCGAAATGCACTGATTTTTTTGCAATCCTGCAAGGTCTGTAAAAATTTGTTGCAATCTTCACTGTCCTCAAAAATCTGTTGGTGATTCACACCACGCAACATAACATGATATATTCCCGTTTCACTTTTTGCACGAGCTTGTCGCGGCATATGTATCACCCTAAAAAAGTATTACACAAAACAGAAAGCATGTCAAGCATGCGGACAGGGGACGGTTCTGTGTCTTCAAAAAGACACAGAACCGTCCCCTGTCTTTCCCTGTCTTTCAATCAGTAGGGCGGGGGCTTGCTCCCGCCGCCAAATCCCTCCTCTAACGCATGGTGGCAGGGAATTCCGTCTCCTTCTCTCGTTCTGCAAGGAAAAGATTCCCTCTTGACAGTCGAACAAATGTTCTATATACTATAACAGAACATTTGTTCGATTATTTGCGACAAGAGGCGAATAAGATGGAGCGTGTCATCCTGCACAGCGACATCAACAACTGCTATGCGTCCGTGGAATGCTTATACGACGCCTCCCTGCGCGGCAAGCCGGTCGCGGTCGGCGGCTCTGTGGAGACACGGCACGGCATCGTGCTTGCCAAATCCGAGCAGGCGAAGCGCTGCGGCGTTAAAACGGGCGACGCACTTTGGCAGGCAAGAGAAAAATGCCATGATCTGATCGTCGTGCCGCCGCATTTTGAGCGGTACAAGCGCTATTCTGAGCTTGTACGCGGCGTTTACCGCCGTTATACCGATCAAATCGAGCCGTTCGGGCTCGATGAAGCGTGGCTGGACGTGACCGATTCTCGGCTTCTGCTCGGCGCGGGCGGCTGCATTGCCGACGACATCCGCCGCACCGTGCAGCATGAACTCGGGTTGACGGTCTCGGTCGGTGTCTCGTTTAACAAGATCTTTGCAAAGCTCGGTTCGGATATGAAAAAACCGAATGCTGTCACCGTGATCGACAAGCAGGATTTTCGCGAAAAGATCTGGAATCTGCCCGTCGGCGATATGCTCGGCTGCGGGCGTTCCACCATAAAGAAGCTCAGCACCTACGGCGTTCGCACCATCGGACAGCTTGCGGCGTGTGATCGTGCATTTTTAAAAGCGCTGTTCGGCAAAATGGGCGATGTGCTTTGGTCTTATGCCAACGGTCTGGACGCTTCGTGCGTACAGCCGGATGGCTTCGTGCCCGTATCCAAAAGCATCGGGCACGGCGCGACATGCATACATGACTTGGAGAGCGAGCACGAGGTCTGGCTCGTGCTGCTGTCGCTTGCCCAAGAGGTCGGACGGCGGCTGCATGAGGAGGGGCTTGCTGCCACGGCCGTGCAGATCGGCGTTAAAAACAGCGCGCTGTTCGTACAGCAATTTCAAAAGCCTCTGCCTTTACCGACACAAAGCGCCATAGAGCTTGCGCGTGCAGCATTCGGGTTGTTTTGTGAGCAATATCGGTGGACGCTGCACGTGCGCGCGCTTACCATCCGCGCCATCCGCCTGCAGCCGGACACTATACCCGTGCAGACCGATCTGTTCACAGATTTCGCACGGCACGAGCGGCAGCAAAAAATTGACGAGACGGTGCTTGCGATTCGCCGGCGCTACGGCAAAAACGGGATCTTCAATGCCTGCCTGCTTTCGGAGCACGCCATTCCGCATAATGCACCCGACTTTGCCGTGCTGCCGGGAATGCCGTATAAATAAAACGGTTCCTTCGGTGAAAAATAGAACAAAAACCGTTTACGCACGGCTAAAAAGCTGTGTATTTGAGAGAATATAAGGACAATGCAAAAAAACTTGCGCGCACAGCGTTGACGTTTGACAAATTTTGGTTTATCCTATATTTGAGGAAGATTTGTGAATTCTCTTTTTCCTCACTTGGAAAGGTGTCTTTACGTATGCGAAAAACCAAAATCATCTGTACTGTAGGTCCGGCGACCGATAAACCCGGCGTCTTGGAAAGCATGATGCGCGCGGGCATGAACGTGGCGCGCTTTAACTTTTCCCACGGAGATTATGCTGTTCATCAGCGCCGTTTTGAGCAGCTCGTGGAGCTGCGCGAAAAGGCGGGCCTCCCCGTCGCCTCCATGCTCGATACCCGCGGTCCTGAGATTCGTCTGGGCACATTCCGCGATCATAAACCCGTGGAGATCCACACGGGGGAAGAATACACCCTGACCACGCGGGATGTCGAGTGTGACGAAAAAATCGCTTCCGTGACATTTAAGGGCCTGCCGGGCGATGTGCGCGTCGGTACGCGTATCCTCATCAACGACGGCTTGGTTTCCATGGTCGTCAAAAAAGTGACCGAAACGGATGTGATTTGCGACGTGATCGACGGCGGTGTGCTGTCCGACCGCAAGGGTGTCAATGTGCCGGGTGTGGAGCTTTCCATGCCGTATCTTTCCGAGACTGATATGAACGACCTCGAATTCGGTGCAAAGCTCGGCTTTGATTTCATCGCGGCATCGTTTGTGCGCTCGGCGGCAGACGTTGCATATCTGCGCAAATTCACCAATGCCCTCGGCTGGCGCTCGGTGCGCATCATCGCGAAGATCGAAAATATGGATGGCGTCAATAACATCGATGAGATTATTGACGAAGCGGACGGTATCATGGTCGCACGCGGCGACATGGGCGTGGAGATCCCGTTTGAAAAGATCCCACCCATTCAGAAACGCCTTATAAAAAAGGCGTACAGCGCCGGCAAGCAGGTGGTCACCGCCACGCAGATGCTCGAATCCATGATCACCAACCCCCGCCCGACGCGCGCCGAGATCACAGACGTCGCCAATGCCGTGTATGACGGCACCTCTGCGATCATGCTTTCGGGCGAGACGGCAGCGGGCGCACATCCCGTGGAGGCAGTGGAAACCATGGCGCTCATTGCTGAAAGCACCGAGTCCCAGATCGACTATGTGACACATTTTAAGGCGTTCGGCAACGACAGCAACACGACCATCACCAACGCCATTTCGCACGCAACCGTGACTACGGCACACGACCTCGGCGCAAAAGCGATCATTACCGTCACCAAAAGCGGCTCGACAGCGCGCATGATCTCCAAGCACCGCCCGCAGTCTATGATCATCGGCTGCACCACAAACGATACGGTCTGCCGCCAGATGAGCATGTCGTGGGGCGTTGTGCCGCTGATGTGCGACGAAAAGCGCAACACGGACGAGCTGTTCTCCCATGCCGTGGACGTCGCCCGCAAAAACGGTTTGGTGGAGAAAGGGGACACTGTGGTGATCACCGCAGGCATCCCGTTAGGCATTTCGGGCACGACCAACATGCTAAAGGTAGAAACACTGTAACCAAAGATCAAAAGGGTCATTACAAAAAGATATTGGAAAAGCCCGTGCAAAGTGCACGGGCTTTTCGTATCTTCAAATGGATCATTCCGTATCGTGCGGGGCGGGTGCGGCGCCGCTTCCGTCTGCGGGGGTAGCACCTTCTTGCTGCATCGCCGCGATCTTTTCGGCACGGCGCTCCTCCAGATCTTGAAGCATCTGCCGTTTGAATTCGCCGCGTACATTGAAGAACAGCAGCGAAACGCCGTACATGAACCGCGCGAAAGCGGGCAGCAGGCAGAACAGGATCCAGAAGCCGTCCAAAACGCCGACGTCGGTTTCCCGCACCACGTTGCCGAATACGTCCGTATGCGCTTCATACCCAACCCACGTGATCACGACGCCGGAAAGAAGACCCGTCACAGCGTTGGCAAGCTTCTGGAAGTAGCCGGAGACCGTAGCGATAAGCGCTTCGTTGCGCACGCCGTATTTCCATTCGCCGTAATCGTACACATCGCCCTGCAGCACCGCGCCGACTACGTTGATCAGCTGGTTCGGCAGACCGCAGATGGTCAGCATCAAGGTGATGCAGATCATATTGAGGATAATGTTCCTTGCACTATCCCATTCGCCAAAAGGCTTATAGCCGATCAGCCACAAAACGGTATATGCCACACCGCCGAACAGACCCGCCAGAACACCGGCGTTGCGTGCACCGATCTTACGGATAATCTTCGGTGCAAGCGGGACGATAAAGTAGTTCGGAATTCCCGTGAACAGACCGGCAATCGTAGCATAGCTTTGTTTGCCGGCGTTGTGCGTCCAGAAGAAAACCTCGCTTGAAGAACCGACGGACTTGAAGCCGTTGAAGAAGTAGTTGAGCTGCAAGACGAGCATCGGACGGTTTTTGAATGCAATTTTGAAGGATTCCCAAATACTGACAGACTTGATTTGCTCTTTGGAAGCTAACGGCACGCGCTCGCGCAGGACAAAGAAACCATAAATGGCGGTGCCTGCGGAAATTACGACCATGATAAAGGCAAAGCCCAAATAAACGTCTTCCTGACCGACGCTGTTATTTGTCAGTTTGGGCAAAAAGTCAATGAAGAAAGGCAAAAAGGAGGGGATCCACGTGCCGAACAGCTCCATGAACTTCTGTGCCGCGATCAGGTTGTTGCGCTCGTTAATGTTCGGCGTGACGTTGTAAAGCAGGATGTTGAACGTATTGAAGTACGACATGCCGAGGTTGTGCGCAAAGATCGCCACGACCGCCCAAATGACCTTAAAGGTGGTGGTCGTCAAAAATGCCGGTGTGGAGAACATCATCAAAATGGCAAGGCCCCACACGGGCGTGGTGATGATCAGGTACGGCCGCAGCTTGCCCCAGCGGGTGCGCGTGCGGTCAACGATCAGTCCCGAAAGCGTGTCGTCCAGCGCGTCGTAGATCGACTCGAACATAATGATGGAGCCGTATGCAGAGCCGGACAGCCCCAAAAAGCTGATCATGAAAAACTGACGATACGCATTGATGAATTGGTTGAGATTCTTTTGCCCGAAAGAGGTGAGCAAAAAGGCGAACATCTCGCGCGGGCGTAAGTACCGCCGGTTTTGTGCCGAGGCTTTTTTAATTTCCTGCTCTACCTCGTTTTCCATCTGTTCTTCCGCTTGCACGGCGGCGGTTTCCTCCGCCTGCACGGCGGTTTGCGCTTCAGCCAAAACGTCACATCCTTTTCCCGTAGGGGAGTTGATTCAAAAAATAAAAGAATACAATACAAATCTTTATAAGTTTAACATATTTTAAGTCAGTGTTCAATACAGGCAAAGTGTAAAAATTTCACCTATATTTTTGTGTACTTTTGCGTCTCGGCTACGGCAAGCGCGTCGCACCGTTCGTTTTCGGGGTGTCCCGCGTGCCCTTTGACCCATACGATTTTAACGTCGTGTATCCGGCACAGCTCCAAAAGCTCCCCCCAAAGCTCAGGATTTAAAGCAGGCTTGCCGTCGCTTTTCTTCCACCCCCGCGCCCGCCAAGAGGCTGCCCAGCCCTTTGTAATACCGTCCGCAACATATTTCGAATCGGTGCACAGCGTGACGCGGCACGGGTATTTAAGCACTTTTAACCCCTCGATCGCGGCGGTCAGCTCCATTTTGTTGTTCGTGGTCTGCGCACTGCCGCCGGAAAGCTCTTTTTCGCGCGCACCGCAGCGCAGGATCGCGCCCCAGCCGCCCGGGCCCGGGTTCCCGGAGCAGGCACCGTCCGTAAACAGTTCGACCTCTGTTTGTTTCGCAGCCAAGTTTTTGCCTCCTTATAAGCGCCTTGCCAGCGTTTTGAGCGAGTTCTCCACCACGCTTGCGCGAATGGGGCTTTCGCGATAGGACTTTTCATCCGTTACGCCCGTGAGCACCAGCACCGAGGGGATATCGTGCTTTTGCCCGATGAGAATATCGGTTTCCAGCCTGTCCCCGATAAAGCAAAGCTCCCGGCTTGCACAGCCCAGCCTGTGCGTGAGGTAGTCCACCGTATAATGGTGCGGCTTACCCATGACCAGCGGCCGCCTGCCCGTAGATGCTTCGATCATCGCCATCATCGAACCTGTGTCGGGCATGAAGCCGTCGGCGGTCGGGCAGTTTAGGTCGGGGTGCGTGGCGATGTATTCCGCGCCGCCGGCAAGGTAACGGCACGCGTCCCACAGCTTTTGGTAAGTCAGGGTCGTATCAAACCCGAGTACTACGATGTCGGGATCCTTGTCAACGAGCTTAATGCCCGTTGTCTGAAAATCTGCCGTCAGCCGCTCGTTGCCGAGCAGGAATACCGTTTTGCCCGCTTTATGCCGGTTCAAATAATCCGCCGTCACGTGCGACGAAATGACGATTTTGTCCTCGGCTACTTCACAGCCCATTTTGGCGAGCTTTTCACGGCAAACAGCAACGTTGTTGGACGAGTTGTTCGTAAAAAAGCAGAAATCCTTGCCGCACGCGCGCACACGGTCCAAAAAATCCAGCGCGCCGTCTATGAGCGTGCCGTCGAGGTAAAACGTGCCGTCCATGTCGATGATAAAATATTTGACTTTTTCGAATACGGAGTTCATGCCCATGAAACGTCTCCTAACCTAAAGTGCAAATATTGTAGCATACTTGCGGGAAAAAGAAAAGTAAAAAGAATTTAACGAAAATTCGGGGAAAGGCGCATTTTGCGGTGGATTTTCCCGGCGTGCCGTGCTACAATAGCCGCAGAGCATTTTTGCGGAGGAACACCATGCTGAAACTGATCTCGTGGAACGTCAACGGGCTGCGTGCTATTGTCAACAAAAACTTCGAAACCGAATTCCGTGCGCTTGACGCAGACTTTTTCTGCTTGCAGGAGACAAAATTGCAGGCGGGGCAGCTCGAGCTGCAATTCGACGGTTACGAAGCCTTTTGGAATTACGCCGAGAAAAAAGGCTATTCCGGGACGGCAATCTTTGCAAAGGAAAAGCCGCAAAATGTATTTTACGGGCTCGGCGACGCGTATTACGACAGCGAGGGGCGCGTGCTCACGCTCGAATATCCCGAATACTTTGTAGTGACCTGTTACACGCCGAATTCCCAGGACGGCCTTCGCAGGCTTGCGTACCGTATGAGCTTTGAAGACCGCTTTCGCGCCTATTTACGCGCATTGGACGCGCAAAAGCCGGTCATTTTCTGCGGCGATCTGAACGTGGCGCATGAGGAGATCGACCTTAAAAATCCGAAGCCGAACCGCGGCAATCCCGGATTTTCCGATGAGGAGCGCGAGAAATTTTCCGAACTGCTCGCGGCGGGATTTACCGATACGTTCCGGTATTTCTATCCCGACTTGGCGGGCGCATACTCCTGGTGGTCGTATCGCTTCCATGCCCGCGAAAAGAACGCGGGGTGGCGCATCGACTATTTCTGCGTGTCTGACCGGCTTTGCGAAAAGCTGATCGACGCGTCCATCCACAGTGAGATCTTCGGCTCCGACCATTGCCCTATCGAACTGCAAATTGACCTTTAAAAGGGGATCGTATATATGACCTACCGTCAAGCGGTGGATTTCTATCATTCCCGGCTGCGTTTCGGCATGCAGCCGGGCCTTTCGCGTATCAAGCATCTGCTCCATGCACTCGGCGACCCGCAGGAAAAGCTGCGCTTTGTCCATGTCGCGGGCACGAACGGCAAAGGTACGACCGCCAATATGCTAAGCCGCATTCTGGTGGAGGCTGGGTATAAAACGGGCTTGTTCACGTCACCTTACGTGTTCTCTTTCTGCGAACGCATGCAGATCGATCATCAAAATATCGGGGAAGCGGAACTCGCACGCGTCACGGCACGTGTAAAAGCAGCGGTTGAAGAAGCGGAAAAAGCGGGGGAGGGTCCCACGGAGTTTGAGACGATCACTGCGGCGGCATTGCTGTATTTTTATGAGGCGCACTGCGACATTGTGGTGCTCGAGGTGGGGCTCGGCGGGCGGCTCGACTCTACCAACATCATCCCGTGCCCGCTTGTGAGCGTGATCACTTCCATAGCGCTCGATCACACTGCCGTGCTCGGCGATACGCTCGGGCAGATCGCCGCCGAAAAGGCAGGCATTTTAAAAGAAGGCGGGCACTGCGTCACCACGGCGAACCAGCCGCCGGAAGCGATGCAGGTTTTGCGCGCGGCCGCCGAGAAACGGCACAACACGCTTACGGCGGCAGATCCAAAATGCGCTGTAATTTTGTCGGAAAGTCTTGGCGAGACGATGTTTCGCTACGGCGGCGAAACCTATACGATCCCGCTGTGCGGCGTGCATCAGGTGGAAAATGCCGTTACCGTCATAGAAGCCGCAAAACTTCTGCGCGGGGTCACAATGGAGCATGTGCGAACGGGGCTTGCAAAATCGGTCATGCACGGGCGCATGGAGCTTATCTCCCGCGATCCTGACGTGCTGTTGGACGGCGGGCACAATCCCGAATGCGGACAGGCGCTGGCCGGCGTTTTGCGAAGGTTTGCGCCAAAGGATTTGACGGCGGTCATCGGGATGATGGAGGATAAGGACACAGCGCACTATTTGGCGCAAGTTTTACCGTTTTGCCGCCGCGTGATCTTCACGAAGCCCGACAACCCGCGTGCGGCAAGTCCTGAAAGCCTTGCCGAAACTGCACAAAGCTTTTCCAGTAAAGTCCGCTGTGTGTCCGATCCGCAAAAAGCGTATGAACAGGCGCTGTCCGTCACCCCCGAAAACGGCATGGTTCTGGTCTGTGGTTCGTTCTATTTGCTTTCGGATATAACCTTTTAAGGAAGAAACAAAAAGGCTCCCTGACACACCGTGCAGTGTGTCGGGGAGCCTTTTATGTTCTGTGATACGGCTTCGCTCAGCGGTAATCCTCCCGCGTGTTTAAGAATTTCTTTTCCTCCGGCAGCAGGTCAAGACCAATCGTGCCGCCCGGGTTCATCAGGTAGTCGGGGTCGAAATAGTTTTTGAGCACCTTGAATACGCCGTATTCCTTCTCGCCGATGTACCCCTCCAGCCACGGGGCGAACATCTTGCCGATGCCGTGGTGGTGGGAGATCGCCGCGCCCGATTTTTGGATCGCGTCGAGAATGGTGGTGTGGTAGCGTTTGAATGCGTCTGCGTCGTTCATCTTGGTAATGAAGATGAAGTACAGGTTCGCCCCCTGCGGGTAGCAGTGCGACATGTGCGTGGTCACGACGGTGTTGGGCAGCGCGTGGCAGACTTTGCGTACGTCGCGGTGTACCTGTGCCATGTTCGACCAGTTCACGGTGCACTCCAGCGTGTCGGTGATGACGCTGAAATCCATGAGCGTGTCGCGCAGGTACGGGTCGTTGAAGCGGCCTTTTTCCCAGCTCTTTGTAACATAGCCCGTCATCGGCATTGCACCGTGCTTAAGTGCGATCTTGGCAATGTTTTTTGCTACGTTCTTGGAAAAGCCCTTTTCGCCGTCTGTAAAGCCTAAGAACATGCAGCGTTCCATATCCTTAAAGCCGAATTTGTCAAGCAGGGGCTCCAGCGGGGTTTCATCCACGTTATAAAGCTTGAGCATCAGATGCGTTTCCTCGGGGTCGGAAAGGCGGAACACAGAAGAGTAGCCGCATTCGCACTGCATCATCTCGCGTGCAGCGTCCATGGCAATCTCCCAGTTCTTGAACATATAGGAGAAGCGCTTGCGGTTTTCGGGCATCCAGCGGAACACGCGCAGCGTGACCTCCGTCAGCACACCGAATGTGCCCTCAGAGCCCATCATGATCTGGTTGAGGTTCGGACCCGTTGCTTCGCGCGGGTAATGGCTCGTGACGATGCGCCCGATGGGCGTCGCATATTTTTGCGAAAGCACGATGTCCGTGATCGTGCCGTAATAGGTGCTGTTCTGCCCGGCGCCGCGTGTGACCGTCCAGCCGCCGACGCTGCTGTATTCAAACGACTGCGGAAAGTGCCCGCAGGTATAAGCGCGCTTTGCGCCGAAGAGCTTCGGTGCGCTTTGCAGCGTTTCTTCGAGCTTCGGACCGGACATGCCCGCCTGCACGGTGATGGTCTGGTCGGTTTCGTTAAAGCTGATGACCTTATTGAAGCGCTTGCGCATGTCAAGCGTCATCCCGCCTTTAACGGCTTCCATACCGCGCGTGACAGAGCTGCCGCCGCCGTAGACATACAGTGGGATCTTGTTTTCAACAGCATATGCCACAAGCTGCTCGACCTGCTCGGTCGTGTCTGGATAAACAACTACGTCCGGCAGATTTTCGATCTGCTTATGCCGCAGGCGCAGAAGGTCATAGCCCGTGCAGCCGTATGCGACCGCAAGGCGGGGGTAGTCCTCGGTCGTCACGAACTCGTCGCCGACGATCTTTTTGAGTGCCTCCACATGCTTCGGGTCGATCTTGGAGGGGTAGTCCGATAAATCGACCTTGTCAAAGCCGATGTCGTCGGTGTAGTCCTTGAAATCGTCATCGGTCATTTTGAAGGTTTCCTTCATCAGCTTATAAAGGGATTCCTTCGGGTACTTAAAGAATTCGGGGTCGCCCCAGCGGAAGATCGAGCGGTAGCTGCCCTCCGGCGCGGGGGTAAGCACCCATTTCGGTTCAAAGCCCTTATACGGTTTGTTGCTCATTCAATATCTCTCCTTTTTGTGATTTTGATGATTCTGCGGTAAATGGGTTCCAAACGGCGAAACACCTTGCTGTACGCGCCTGAATACAGATCCATGTAGGTCTCATGCTCTGTCTTGCGCGGCGTGAACACATCGGTCTCATGTACCATGTGCGCGATCGCGTCGTCGTAATCACTGAAAACACCCTTTGCGAGAAACGCGACCATCGCCGAGCCTACGGAGCAGGCTTCGTGCGTCTGGATGCGCTTGACGGGGACGCCGAACACATCTGCGGTGATCTGGCAGACGATGTCGCTGCGCGCGCCGCCGCCGCCGACGAATACTTCGTCGATATGCAGTTTGGCGCGTTTTTGCAGGATCTCTAAAGAGTGGTACAGCTCAAAGGCGATGCCCTCAATGATCGCACGGTAAAAATGCAAATGGGTGTGGTAGTCGGCAAAGCCGATGACCGCCCCGCGCGAGGTCGGGTTGATAACGCCCGGCGTCCAGTACGGCTGCAACAGCAGCCCCTCGCAGCCCGGCGGAAGACGCTCAATATATTTGTCCAAAAGCTGTTCGGGTGCGCAGCCCAGAACGCTTGCCTCTTCGCGCTCCGCCGCGCCGAATTCCTTGACAAACCACGATACCAGCCAAAAGCCGCGGTAAATTTCGATCTCCGGGTTGAAAAGATGGTTCGGAACGGCAGGGTAGGCGGGCATGAACTGCTGCGGTTCCACGTAATTCTCCACGGCGATCTGTACGGTCGCGGTTGTTCCAAAGGAGATCGCGGCGCGGTTGGACTTTACGACCGAAAGCCCCAGCGTCTCACAGCCCTTATCCGATCCCGTTGCGATCAGCGGAAGACCTGCGGGAACGCCGCTGTGTTGGGAGAATTCTTCTGTGATATGCCCGATCACTTCGCCCGATTTTACAAGCGAGCACAGCTTTTCATTTTCCACGTAGCATACGCATTTTGTAAAGCTCGAATCTTTTTTCCAAACACGATGCTTGTAGTCAAAGGGAATGTGCCCGATCATGTTTGCCTCAGAATCCGCCAGCACACCTGTCATTTTGTAATTGAGATAGGTTGGCAGCATCACATAGTGCGCCGTTTTTTTCCAAAGCTCCGGCTGGTTTTGCCGGATCCAGTTGGAGGCGGAAGCACGGTAGAGGATCTTGCTTGCCTCCTCCATACCTGCCAAGCGGAAGATCCATTTTTTCCACAAGGGGAACGGATCGTCAAAATCCGCCTGGCGTTTGTCCAGCCACAAAATGATGTCGCGAAGCGGCTCGTTGTTTTCGTCCAGACACAGCACCGTATCGCGAATGGTCGTGATCGTTACGGCAATGATGTTTTGCAGCTTATCTTCGTTGCGTTCGCAAACAACTTTTCCAGCCTCACAGATGCGGTCGTAATAAAAGTCGGGACGCTGTTCCGCCCATCCGGGATTGCGCGAATAATACGGCTCATCGTATTTGATCTGATGAAAATCCGCAAAGCTGCCGTCGGGGCGAACCAACAGGCAGCGTGCGCTTTGCGTGCCGACGTCAAAGGTCAGCACGAGCTGTGTGTCATCCATGGCAGTTACCTCCCTTCACCCGTGTACAGCATATCGGACGTGGCAATGACGTCTACCCCAAGCCCCAAAACATTTTGGATCACCGCATCGCCGCGCCGCACACGTTCTTTTACGACCGTATGGTTGATTTCCCGCATCACTTCAAATATGCGGCCTTTCGGGATGTCCGCGGAAACGCGGACGGGGAGTACCGGCGCTTCCGGAAAATCGGTGCGCACCGTGGAGCAGATGGTGCGCATGGGTGCCGTCATTTCGGAAACGGCAAACTGTTCGCCGCGCTTGCAGCTGTTGCCGGAGACAACATATGCACCGTCTTTTTCTTCAATGTGCATGGTGCAGCCGCGCGGGCAGACGATACAGACGAGCTCATCCATTTGCTTTCACCTCGATATCAAATTCGATTTTCGAAGATGGATCCAACGGATATTTCGAAAAATCCACCGTCAGCCGTTCCATTTCCGGCGGACGCAGGAACGGATATTTTTTGGAAAAGACCTCTTTTCCGTCTATCCGCATTTTAAAGGTGCAGTTGTTCAGAATGTCGCGGCTGCGGAAATACAGCACCGTTTCGCGGTTATCTGCATCCAGATCGAGCCGCTGCGGCACGATATAGGAAAGCATTTTCGTTGCGCTTATCGGTATTTCCTGTCGCTTTTTGCGCACATACAGCGCCGCATTTTTGCCTGCGCATTCTCCGCTTTCGGAAACATAGTCCACAAGGTCGTTCACATGTAACGCGTTCCCGCAGGAAAATACGCCGTCCACCGAGGTCATCAGCTGTCCGTTGCACATGGGGCCTTTGGTTTTCGGATCTAACTCGACGCCCAAAGATTCCGCCAGTTCGTTTTCGGGGATCAACCCGACAGACAATATCAGCGCATCGCATTCTATGATTTGCTCCGTGCCGGCGAGCGGCTGCATTTTATCATCTACTTCTGCGATCTCTACGGCGGTCAGGCGATCGTCACCGAATACGCGCGTGACCGTATGGGAGAGATACAGCGGGATGTCGTAGTCATGCAGGCACTGGTGGATGTTGCGCGTCAGTCCCGAGGGCGTGGGCTTTGCTTCGTAAACGCCCAAAACTTTTGCGCCCTCCAGCGTAAGCCGTCGTGCCATGATAAGCCCGATGTCGCCGCTGCCTAAGATCACGCATTTTTTAGTCGGCAGTTCACCTAAAAGATTGGTCAAGTGCTGCGCCGTACCTGCGGTGAATACGCCTGCCGGGCGCGTGCCGTGAATGGAGACCTGCTTTGCGGTGCGTTCCCGGCAGCCGGTGGAAAGCACCAGCGTTTTGGCCTCGATCGTTTCTACGCCGTCACGCGAAACGAGCGTCACATGAAAGCCGCCGCCTTGTGCGGGTACGATGCGTGTCACAAAGGTCAGCGTCATCGCGGGAATATCCGCTTTGTGGAACGCATCGATAAACCGTTCCGCATATTCGGGACCCGACAGCTTTTCCCCAAATCGCACAAGCCCAAAGCCGTCGTGGATGCACTGCTTCAAGATCCCACCGAGCCGTGCTTCACGCTCGACAAGCAGCGTATCCGCGCCGTGCTCATGCGCCGCCGTTGCGGCGGCTAAGCCCGCGGGACCGCCGCCGATGACGACTGTGTCAAATGTACGCATGCCGCTCCCTCCTTACTTCGTTCTGCCGAACGTAATGGTCGATTCCGCCGAGGATTTTTTGACTTCGCTTAAAGGCACGCCTAAAAACTCGGCAATGATCTGTATCACGGGCGGGGAACAGAAGCCCCCCTGGCAGCGTCCCATGCCGGGGCGCACGCGCTTCTTTACGCCATCCACGGTCGGTACGCAGATGGGGGAGCGCAGTGCGTCCAAAATTTCCCCCTTGCTTACTTCTTCGCAGCGGCAGACCATGATGCCGTAATCGGGATTTTTGCGGATCATCTCGGCGCGCTGTTCATCGCTCATTTCCCGCAGAACGGGCACGCCGTGCCGGATGGGGGAGAAGTCCGTGTTCTTTTCCACCGCTTTTTCTTTTTGAAGCATTTCCACTGCCATGCCGGCGACGTCAAGCGCCACGGCAGGGGCGGTCGTCAGCCCCGGGGACTGGATGCCTGCGCAGTGGATGAGGTTTTTCGTCTTGCGCCCGCGCTCGATGATGAAGTCCTCTTCAAAAGTCGGGGCACGTACGCCGGTGAAATAGGTGATGATATCCCGCTCGGAAAGGCGCGGCATGGTCTTTTTCTGCTTGGCGAACACATGCTCGATGCTTTCCCTGCGCGTGGCGACATTTTCCTTTTCATAGGTTTCTACTGCGTCGGGTCCCACAAGCAGATTGTCATGCACCGTGTGCAGAATGCCGCCGCCCTTAGAGTGCGTCTTACTGCGGGTGATCTCTTTGATAGAAGCGATCGAGTGCATGAATGCCCCCGCTTTTTTGTCGAGAATAGAGTTTGTACCGCGCCGCGGATGAATGGAAAAGAAGCGGTCGCCCGCCATTTTGGCAATATCCTCTGAAAACACGCCGGCCGCGTTGATCACAAGATGCGGATAAATCGTGCCGCGGTTGGTTTCCACACTTTTGATATTGCCGTTTTCCAGCTGCATGGAAAGTACGGCGGTGTTGAGCGCCACCTCTGCGCCGTTTTGCACGGCGTTTTCGGCGTAAGCGATCGTCAGCCCGTAGGGGCATACACACCCGGAGGAGGGGTTGGAGATCGCAAATTTGAATTCCTCGCCGAAATTCGGCTCTGCGCGGTGCAGTTCTTCGCCGGAGATCAGCTTGGTGTCGGAAATGCCGTCGTGCTGTTTGCGCCATAAGCAGTAGAGCGCCACAAGCGGCTTTAAGTATCCTTTATTAAAGCACACATATTGCCCTACACGCCGAAACGGTACGTCCAGCTCTTTACAGACCTGTGCATACATCGCATTACCTTTTCGTATGTAATGGTGTTTTAAAGAGCCTTTGGAAAGGTCAATGCCCGGATGTACTTCGCCGTCGTTTCTGCCGGAAGCCTGCAGCGCAAGGTCAGGCTCTTTGTCTACGAGCAGAATATCGAGCTTCCATCTGGAAAGCTCCCGCGCGATGCTTACGCCTGAAATTCCGCCGCCGATGATCAGTACGTCGGGTTCTCTGCCATCCAGCGCATCATCGTGAAGAGACGGCAGACGCATCGGCGTGTCTTTTACCTCGTCACAGACGATGTCGTTGACAACGTGGGTGGTGCTGTATTTGGTCGCAGCAGTTTGACAGGCATCCACCACGTCTTTCCATGTGGGCAAATGCCCCTGCAAAACGATGCAACCGTCGCGCAGTATCGCGCGCACCGCGCCGCCGTAGCGGGCATACAGCTTTTTATTGATCCTTACAAGCGACATGCGGCATCCGTCCTTTCCGCCTTGGTATTCGCAATTCCGAGTCAAGTCGGTTAAACGACCGACTTAATTCTTTTAATAGAATAGTACACTTTGTCGAATTTGTCAATAGTATATAAAAAAATAGGACTGGCTGTTAAAATATTATCAGATTTTTTGTTTTTTCGCGGAAAAGCGTTTACATACTGATCCTTCCGTGTTACAATATGCGCAACGCAATTTGGAAAGGGGTGTGTGGATGGCGGCGCCCAGAAAAGAAAATGTCAAGGAGATCGTGCTCGACGCAACGGCAGCACTGTTAAAAACAAACACATTTGCCGACCTGTCGCTGGCACAGATCGCAAAGGCGGCGGGTGTTTCCAAGGGGACGCTTTACTACCATTACAAAACCAAGGGCGAGATATTTTTTGATTTGACCGACCGCTACTTAAATGAACAGTGGGACGATTTCATCCGCTGGACGGAAAACAAGGAAAAGGACACGTCCATCCGCCGCCTGGTCAAATATGTCGTCGAGCGAAACACTGCATCTTCGGAACTGCGTCTGCATCTGTTTTGTGAAGCGCAGACGGGGGACGAGGAATTGCGACAAAAGCTCGTAAAACGCTACGGGGAATTTCAAAAGCTCATCAGCGCAAAGATTTCGGAAAGGACCGACATTCCCGCAGACTTTTTGACATGGCTCATTCTGCTCGTTTCCGACGGCATTATCGTGCAGGAGGCGATCGGCAACGCGGACTTTAACGCGGAAAGTTTTATTTCCACCGGCGCAAATCTTTTGGAAACGCTGCGGCTGCCGAAAACAGATCAATAAGAATTCCTGCCTGTTTTTGATCTTAAAAAACTAAAAATTTTTACCACCTTTTCTCTTGCGTACAATGCAAGCCCATGCTACAATAGCCAAACGAGCCAACACGCCCGGCTGGTCGGGCGTAAGGCAGGATAGATACGGAAAGGAGCGGCGCGGCAAATGCTCTTGCATTTTGTCCCTGCGCCGATAGGCGGTATGCAGACCGATTTTTATGAGGATCGATTAAAAGTTTATTTGGAAGCGCTTTGGGAAGCGTCCATCGCCGAAAAGCAGCCCGTGGACGGCTTTTTATACAAGCCCTGCGGCTATAAATCAGGGAACGCGCTGCCCAAGGCGGACGAGAGCTTCCGTCCGTTCGGGCGTTTCGAACGCTGGGGCGGTGAGAAGGACGGGCACGCGTGGTTTTACAAGCGGCTGGAGATCCCCGAAGCGCTGCGCGGTAAAGATCTTGAACTGCGCATAGAAACGCAGGTGGACGGCTGGGATGCGGTCAACCCGCAGTTTATCGTTTATCTCGACGGTGCGCTTGTGCAGGGGCTTGATACCAACCATCGCGAGATTTTTCTTGACAAAGCCAAGGCGTCCTATGAATTATATGTTTATGCCTATGTCGGCAGCCTGTATGCGCGGCACTTGGAATTCAATGCGACACTGTATCTTTACAATGACGAGCTGCGCCGCCTGTATTACAGCATCGCCGTGCCGTATGAGATCACGCTGTATCTCGACCCAAACGAAAAGACCTATACGGACATTAAGACCATTCTGGAGCATGCGCTGACGATGATTGATTTGCGTGCCCCGCGTTCCGAAAGCTGCATGGCAAGCGTCCGCGCGGCGCAAGGATATTTGGACAAAGCCTTTGCGGGTCTTCGCGGCAGCGAGGTTACGGCGCTTTGCATCGGGCATACGCACATCGATGTGGCTTGGCTTTGGACGCTCGCGCAGACGCGCGAAAAGGTGCTGCGCTCGTTTTCCACGGTGCTCACGCTCATGAAGCGCTATCCCGAATACAAATTCATGTCGAGCCAGGCGCAATTGTATAAGTATTTGAAAGAGGAATCCCCCGAGCTGTACGCCGAGGTCAGGGAAATGGTGCGGCAGGGCCGTTGGGAAGTCGAAGGCGCTATGTGGGTTGAGGCGGACTGCAACCTGTCTTCGGGTGAAAGCCTTGTGCGTCAGATCCTGTACGGCAAGCGGTTCTTTATGCAGGAATTCGGTGTGGACTGCAAGGTGCTGTGGCTGCCCGATGTGTTCGGCTATTCTGCCGCACTGCCGCAGATCCTTCAAAAAAGCGGCGTCGATACGTTTGTGACCTCCAAGATCGGCTGGAACGAAACGAACCAAATGCCCTACGACATGTTTTGGTGGCAGGGCATCGACGGCACGGAGATCTTCACATTCTTTATGACTGCGCAGGATAAACTACGCGGTGTAAAGCCCGCGTGCAACGTGACCTATAACGCCAAGCTCAACCCGTCGCAGCTACAGGGCGCGTATGACCGCTTTCAGCAAAAGGAATTGAGCGACGAGATGCTCATCACCTTCGGCTATGGCGACGGCGGCGGCGGGCCGACGCGCAAGGATCTGGAATATTATGACGTGCTGAAAAGGGGGCTCCCCGGCGTGCCGAAAGCGAAAATGGAGTTTGCGGGCAGTATGCTTGCCCGTGCACGGCAGCACGCGCTTGAGAATCCCAAGACCCCGCGCTGGCAGGGGGAACTGTACCTTGAATACCATCGCGGCACCTATACCTCGCAGGCGAAAAACAAACGGTATAACCGCAAGAGTGAATTTTTATATGAAAAGGCGGAAACGCTCGGCGTTCTCGCGAATTTGCTTTGCGGCAGCGCTTATCCGCGCCGGACTCTGCATGACGGCTGGGAAACGATCCTCTTAAACCAGTTCCATGACATTATCCCCGGCTCATCTATCCATGAGGTGTACGAGGTCTCGCACGCACAGTATGAGAATTTGCTCCACGCGGGCAGTGAAATGGTCTCAGCAGCACTGGACGCGATCGCCGGAAGTGTACAGACCGACGGTGGGCTTCTGGTATTCAATCCGAATTCCTTTGCGGCAAGCGGCATGGTGCAGGCAAACGGCGAGACTGTCTATGTGGAGCATATTCCTGCAAAAGGGTATCGCGTAGTTCCAAAAGGAACTGTTCGTGGCGCAGTCGCGGTTGGCGAGCGGGACATTGAAAACGACTTTTTCCGTTTGGAACTGGATGAAAGCGGCGCGCTGACACGCATTCTGGACAAGCGCTGTTACCGTGAGGTGCTGCAAAACGGCGCGCGCGGCAACGTGATGACCGCTTACACGGATATTCCGCGCGACTATGATAACTGGGAGATCAGCAATTACTATCAAGAGCAGCCTTGGGAACTTGCGGAAAACGCTGAGATCACGCCGATCTTTGACGGTGCGCGTGCAGGTCTTCGAATCGTCAAACGTTTTTTAAACAGCACCATTGTGCAAAAGCTCTGGCTGTATGACGACCTTGCCCGCATCGATTTCGATACCGAGATCGACTGGCATGAGCATCATTTGGTGCTCAAGACCGCTTTCCCTGTGGCGATCAACGCCGACAAAGCGACCTATGACATCCAATTCGGTACAGTCGAGCGTCCCGCCCACAGCAA
The DNA here is from genome assembly GCA_900545625.1 of uncultured Oscillospiraceae bacterium. Taxonomy (GTDB): domain Bacteria; phylum Bacillota; class Clostridia; order Oscillospirales; family Acutalibacteraceae; genus Fimenecus. The sequence continues at coordinate 27,412 of UQZS01000005.1, forward strand.
TACAAGCTGGGACACCGCGCGCTTTGAGGTCTGTGCGCACAAATTCGCCGATTTTTCAGAGTACGGCTACGGCGTAAGCCTTTTGAACGACTGTAAATACGGCCACGACATCCACAACGGCGTGATGCGCCTGACCCTGCTCAAATGCGGCACTTATCCAGACGAGCAGGCGGATATCGGGCACCACGAATTTACCTATTCGCTTTATCCGCATGAGGGGGATTTCCGTGAAGCCGGGACGGTACAGCAGGCGTATCTGCTCAACCAGCCCTTGTGCGCCGTATCGGTCGGCGAGCAGCAGGGTGTGCTGCCTGACGCGTATTCGCTGCTTGAGACGGATCGTGAAAATGTCATTATAGAGACCGCCAAATTTGCTGAGGACAGCGACGCCGTAATCGTGCGGTTGTATGAGGCGTATAACGCCCGCACGGACGTCACGCTTACGGCGGGCTTTGACTTCAAACGCGCCGTGCTTTGCGACCTGATGGAAAACGAGGTGCAGGCGCTCGAAGCCGACGGCAGAACGGTCAAACTGCCTGTTTTGCCCTATGAGATTTTGACCGTAAAATTTGAGCTGTAATGTAAACTGATCTTATAGGAAACAGCCGTGGAAGCAAGTCTTCCACGGCTGTTTCCTAATTGATCAAACGGCAGATGCTGCGCAAATTTGCCGATAATAGCTTTCCATATCAAAGGCATCCAAAGGACTGTCTTTTTTGAGATAGAGCGGGTGGTGCGGATGCCCCTTTTTGGAAATAGCGCCTGCCGAAACCCATCGGACGCTGTTCTCAAGCCCCAGCGCGATCATCTCGCGCAGGCACAGATTTAAATACTTGCGCTTCTCCACGATGTTGCCCCATGCCGCCCAAACCACGGGTGTGCTTTTGCACAGCGACAGTGCGTACGCAAACGCCTTTTTGTTCTGCGTATGCAGGTGCTTGTTAAAATTTTGCTCCATATCATCGGGGTTTGTGGCGCGCTGGGCATAAATATTGAGCATAATAAAGCTGTCAAAGCCGTTGTAAAGCGCAATGCGCTCGGCGGATTTGAGCGTGTTGTCAAGCTGATCCGGCGCGGCAGTCGAAGGGTTGATTCCGAAGCAGATCAGCGGATTTTCCCCGCGCGTACCGAGTATGTAGCGGTATTCTTCGTAATGGTTCGGTACAAACAGCCAGCGCGCAGCGTCGTATTCGTTGGATGGCAGAAGCGCCGCCTGTAAAGCGGGATCAAAATCCAAAATGTCTAAGTCGGATGTTTCACATTGTGGGATATGCAAAAGATCACTTCCTTATTTTTCTGTGAATTCCGCACGCCACGAGAACGCGAACCGCTCGCCCGCAGGGAGTGCGACAATGCCGCGTTTCTCCGAAAAGTCCGCCGTAGGCGTGTACCCGTCGTTTACGCCGTACCACGGTTCGATGCATACAAACGGCGCCGCAGGTTTCGCCCAAACGGCAAGGAACGGCGCTTTGCCGAAGTGGAAACGCACCGCGCTGCCGTCTTGACGCTCCAGCGTGACAAAATCGGACTTCACGCCCTCGAAGATCAGCGCATCTTTGTCAAACAGATGTTCCGTGAGCATCAGAACGCGGCTGTCTGTTACAATGCGGTCGCGCGCGTCGGTCAAAAGGGAGTCTGTGTCAATGCGCAGGCTGTTAAGCGTTTCCGCTTTTTCAAACAGCAAGCGGTCGCCGAGCGCGCAGTTGAAGGCGGGGTGCGCCCCAATGGAAAAATACATTGTGCGCGCATTCGGGTTTTCCACCGTGTGCGTCACGGTGAGGGCGTTTCCGGAAAGTGTGAAGCCCACGAACAAACGGTACGCAAATGGATAGTTTGCAAGCATTTCTTCGTCGCTCTCCTGCAAAAAGACAAGTTCGTCTGCCGTTTCTTTTACAAGCGAGAAATCCCGATGCCGCGCAAGACCGTGGCGGATGATGGAATAGGCCTTGCCGTCGATACGGCAGGTGTCGTCGAGCAGCCTGCCGATAATGGGAAACAAGATCGGCGACTGTCCCGCCCAGATGCGTTCGTCTCCCTGCCACAAAAATTCCTTTCCGCTTTGTGTCGCACGAACGCTTGTAAGCGTCGCGCCGAACGGCTTAACCTTTACGGACAAGTGTTCATTTTGTAATGCAGCCGACATAATATGACCTCCCGATTATATACATTTGACAAAATTCCTGTTGACAAACCGCACCGCGCCCCTTATAATGGCGAAGCGATTTATCCGGTGAAAGGCGGCAATTTATGCTTTGGTATGTTTTGAGCGCGGCGGCAGCGTATCTGCTGGGCTCGTTGAGCTTTGGAATCATTTTTTCCAAAGCGAAATATAAAAAAGACATCCGTGATTTCGGCTCGAACAACGCCGGCGCGAGCAACACCCTGCGCACCTTCGGGAAAGGCGCGGCAGCATTTGTGTTCCTATTTGACGCGCTCAAAGGCGCGGCGGCGGTGCTTTTGGCAAGGGTTTTGCTCTGCGGCGGCGCGAATGCGCAGCTTTGCGCCTACCTTGCCATGCTCTTCGCCGTGCTCGGTCATATGTTTCCTGTGTTTTTCGGTTTTCGCGGCGGCAAGGGCGTGGCAACCACCTGTGGTACGCTTGCCGCTTTACAGCCGATCACGCTTCCCGTTGTGCTGGCAGCGTTTCTGATCGTTTTGGCTTTCGGCAAGATGATCTCGCTCGCCTCTGTTGTTTCCTCCGTCCTGCTGCCGTTCGCGACCTGTTTTATGTACCGGCTGCAAGGCGAACCGGCGCTCGTACCGACCGTAGCGACAACGATCCTCGCCCTTCTCATCGTTTTCATGCACCGTGAAAATCTGCGCCGCATCGTGCGCGGGGAGGAGCGAAAGCTCGGCGAGGATAAGGTCGACCCGAACGCCGAAGATCAGAAAGAGGGCTTGAAATAAAAGCAAAGCACACCCGCCGCTTGAATCAGAAACAAAGCGGGCAGCCCGATCATAAATTTTTTATGCCGCGTTTTGTGGCGGATGAGCTGCATAACGATAAACATCGGCAGCGCCGCGCCGCAGGCGGCGACCAAAAGGAGAGTCCGTTCGGGGACTCTTCTTTTTTTATGCTTCGCGGCGTATTTATCATAAACCGTCATACCGCAGCCAAGCACTGCCATACAAATGAAAATGTATAAAAGAATATCCGATAAGTGCATCCGATCACCAATCTGTACTCTACCGCATTTGCGCGACTTTGTCAATCGAGAGGGAACAAACCATGAAACGAAAAGGCATTTTCATTTGCATTTTGCTGTGTGCCGTCGCCGCTGCGGCGGCATGGGGGCTGCACCAAACGTATGGTACGCAGCCGGAGGACACGAATCAAACGACCGCCCCGCAGCAGCAAGAGCGTATGCCGGAGGAGATACGCGCGGTCTGGATCTACTATAACGAGCTTTCCATGCAAGACGTAAACGGCGGCACGAAAGAGGAATTCACAAATAAAGCGGAAGAAATGACCGAAAACATCCGCGCCGCGGGATTAAATACCGTGATTTTGCAGGTGCGCCCGTTCTGCGACGCCTTTTATCCGTCCGCGTTTTTTCCGTGGAGCGCCTACCTCACAGGAACGCAGGGGCAGGGGGTGGACTACGACCCGCTCGAAATCTTCCTTGCCTGCGCGAAAGAAAAAGGGCTTTCTGTGCAGGCGTGGTTCAACCCATACCGCGTGCTGCTTTCCACGGACTGGGATAAACTCGCGGACACCAATCCCGCAAAGCAATGGTACCGCGCGGGAAAAACCGAAAATTTACTGCTTACGGATTCAGGTATTTATCTGAATCCTGCATCCAAGGAAGCACAGGCGCTCATTCTGAACGGCGTGCGCGAGCTTCTCACGAAGTACGACCTGGATGCGGTGCACATCGACGATTACTTTTACCCGACCACCGACGAAAGCGTGGACAGCGAGCTGTACGCCGCTTATACGACGGCGGGCGGCAAGCTGTCGCTTTCCGATTGGCGGCGCGAGAATGTCAACACATTTTTGAGCGGGCTGTATGCGGCGGTCAAGGCAACAGACCCGTCCGTACAGGTCGTCGTAAGCCCCGGCGGGGACATCGCACGCAATTATGAAACACTTTATGCCGATGTTGCACGCTGGGCGCGTGAGCCGGGTTTTTTGGATGTGCTCATGCCGCAGCTTTACTACGGGTTTGAAAATGAGAGCCTGCCTTTCTCGGATACGGCGGCAAAATGGGCGGCGTTAGAGCTTGCTGACGGCGTGCAGCTTTGCTTTGGACTTGCCGCCTACAAATGCGGTAAAGAGGACACATATGCGGGAACGGGCAAAGCAGAGTGGCAGCTATCAAGCGACATCCTTTCACGTCAGCTTGCGCTTTGCCGCGGGCTTTCGCATTACGGCGGCTTTGCGATTTATTCCTATTCGTCAATTTTTTCGGAAAATTCTACGGAAAATGCAAAAAAGGAGTGGCAGAATCTCAAAAATATGCTACAATAAAATAATATAGGCGTTGTCAAAGAGGGATGTTATGAAAAAGAAAGCTTTGCAGCGGATTATTGCGACGATTCTGCTGGTGCTTTTATCGGTGCCGATCGCGTTCGGCGCGATTTTTCAAGGCGTTTTGACAGCGGTGGAGACATCCACGCAGGAGACACCGGCCGAGACCACTACCGCCGCGCCTGAGACAACCACCGAGCCGCCCATCACCTTGACTGTCACGTCGCCCGAGCAGACCGAGCTTACGGTGGACGAGCCCTTTGTGAATATCCGCGGAACGTGTGATTTGAACCTCCCGCTCACGATCAACGAAATGCCGGTCACGGTCGCGGCGGACGGCACATTTTCCTATGACTGTCCGCTCGTGCCGGGTGAAAACACGGTGAAGGTCACAAACACGGACCTTACTTTTACCTATACGGTTACATACGATTTGCAGGTCATTCGCGCCGTCAGCCCTGCGAAGTCCGTCACGATGAACGGCGGGATGAAGATGGAGCTGACCGCCGAGGCGCTGGAGGGTGCCACGGTCACGGCAAAACTCAACGGGCAGACGGTTCGCCTTTCTCCTGTTGCGGATTCCGATGACGGGACGGGTTTTGTCGAATACAACGGCGAATTCACCGCGCCCGCTGCGCAATATTCTGCACAGAAGCTTGGAAAAGTCCGCTTTACGGGTACCATTGACGGCTATTCGCAGACTGTTACGGGCGCTTCCGTCACGGTCAATAAGATCGAGTATCCGGAGATCGAGATCGACGTTGGCGCGGGCGTTGTCAAGCCGCCCGTGATCTCGGGCGACGGCTATGTCGAAGTGCTTTCGCCCACACAGGATTACGGCAACGGCAGCGCGCGCGTATTGCGTGTGACCGCCGACTATGCCGAGACCTGTCCCGGCGACACGGCGGACGACAAGTCCGACCCGCGGTGTACCCCGTTTTTGAAGGGCATGTACGACTATGTGGTCGGTACGGGGACCTTTGACGGCAAGGATTACTATATTACAAGATCCGGCTACAAGGTGGAAACGGCGCAAAGCGAGAGCTTCGACGGCTATGTGCTGCCTGCAAATACGATCTCCGTGCACAAATGCTACACGGACGACGAGACCAATTTGATCTTAACGATGAACTGGAAAGCGCCGTTCATCTCGGAGCTGAAAGAGCAAAGCTATTATAAAGGCTATGCCGGGCGCGTGTTCAATGTCACGGACTCGACCGCGCAGTATATTGATTTCAAGTTTTATTATACAAACGCTGCGGAAGGGTCGTTTGATTTCTCCGGAAGCAACGTGATCTCCCGCGCCGAGTGGGTGAATGTCGGGCAGAACGGCACCACCACGCTGCGCGTATATCTGAAAAACCGCGGGGACTTTTACGGCTACCGTGCGTATTATTCCTCCGATAACCGACTTGTGATCAGCTTCCAAAATCGGCCTTCTTCAGTGTCTGACGCGGTCGTGGCGCTTGACCCCGGGCACGGCGGGCGCGACCCCGGCGCGATTGGCGTTAACGGGATGTATGAGTCCGACGTGAATCTGCGTATTTCCGCGCTTGTCAAGCAGAAGCTTGAAGCCGCGGGCGTAGATGTTTTGATCTTCCGAACGGGGAATCAAACGATCGAGCTGGAAGCGCGGCAGGCAAAGGCGCGGCAGGCGGGGGCAAACGCCTTTGTGTGCCTGCACAACAATTCCTCTACATCGGGTTCCGTGAGCGGCACGGAGGTCTATTATTACCGTGCCTTCTCCCAGCCGCTTGCCGCAAGCATCCACGCCCAGCTCGTTACAGCGTGGCGCGGGATCTATGCAAACAATTCCGCCATGCTCAATAAGGTCGTCCCAAGCGACGGCGGCGTGCGGTTCTATCCGTTCAAGGCAATGCGCATTGAGGAGTGCCCCGCCGTGCTTGTGGAATGCGGCTATCTTTCCAATGCGACGGAATGCGGCGCTCTCGCGCTGCCGCAAAATCAGGAAAAGCTTGCCGAGGCGGTGAGCAACGGCATTATTCGGTATTTGCAGGCGAATTGCGCCTGAAGTATAAAAGCTATAACCAAGGATGTTTCTAAGCAAGAGGTGTGAACATGAAGAAAAGGAAAGTGCTCGTTTCCCTGCTGCTGGCGGTTGTGCTTTTGTGCACGGCGATGCTGCCCGTGCTCGCGGCGACCACAGGGGAGGTAGTCACGCAAAGCAGTCCGCTGCGTGTGCGCACAGGTCCCGGTACGAGGCACAGCGTTAAATATCAGGACGGTGAAGTCGTGCAGCTCCCGAAGGGCAGCCCGGTCTCCATCCTCGAAGAGGTGCCCTGCGACGACGGCACGACAAGTTATACCTGGTATCGCATTGAAGCGACCTTCAACGGCAAGATCGTTTCCGGTTATGTCGCATCGATCTATGTCGCCGTGACCTCGACGGATCCCGGTGACTCCGACGACACCGGCGACAGCACGGCGGTCGATATTTACGATGTTCCCGAACCGTATCGCCCGTACCTCATCGATTTAATGGAGGCGCATCCGAATTGGACGTTCACCTTTTATGATACGGGGCTTGACTGGGATGACGTACAGTATAATGAGTCCTATGCAGGCAAACCGTTCCGCAACGTCATCAGCCCATCATCCAACAGCGCATATCGTTACAAGGACGCAAACGGGCAGTATTTAAAATCCGCCGAAGGCTGGTATCAGGCGTCCGACCAGACTATCGCATATTACATGGATCCGCGCAATCTGATGACGGAATCGCGCATTTTCCAGTTCGAGCTGCTTTCCTATGACGAGGATCTGCAAACGCTTGCGGGCATTGAGGAGGTCTTGAAGGGCACGTTCATGGACGGCAAGACCATCACCGCCACGGACGGCAGGCAGGTTACATACGCGCAGACAATCTTAGAAGCTGCGCAGCAGACCGGTACAAGCGCTTATTTCCTTGCGACCAAGATCATTCAGGAGGTTGGCAGAAACGGCAGCGGCGCTACAAGCGGCAACTACACCTGCGAGGATGGCTCGGTCATCACCGGGTATTATAATTTCTATAGTATCCAGGCGACCTCTGCGACCAATGATCCTATTAAGCAAGGTTTGCAATATGCAATGGGCACCGACGCAGAGGATCAGCGCCCGTGGAACACCCCTTATAAGGCGATTGTCGGCGGTGCAACATGGATCACAAACGGCTATATTTCTGTCGGGCAGGACAGCATCTATCTTAAAAAATTTGCCGTGGTAAACGACAACGGCGACTTGTATTGGCATCAGTATATGACCAATGTTCAAGCGGCGTGCAGCGAAGCGAGCATCACCTATAACGCTTATCGTGACAACAATTTGCTTTCGCAAAACTTCGTGTTTGCGATCCCGCTGTTTGACAATCTGCCGGAGGAACGCTGCCGCTTGGTGGGGGATACCTCTGTCGATCCCGACCCGATCCCCGATCCCCAGCCCGAACCAGAGCCTGAGCCGGAACCCGAACCTGAACCTGAACCTGAGCCCGAGCCCGAGCCCAGCGGCGTGATGGGCGATTTGGATGGCGACGGCAAGGTAAGCGCCACGGACGCGCGGCGGGTGCTGCAAATCGCAGCTGACTTGCGTGACGTCAGCGAAGCGCTCTTCCCGCAGGCAGATGTGGATAAAAGCGGTGCTGTAAATGCGACGGATGCACGCTGGATCTTGCAGGCGGCGGCAGGGTTACGCGAATTTTCTTAAATCAACGTGCTTTCAAGCGGAGGACTGCTTTTGCCGTTCTCCGCTTTTCTAACGGTTTTTACAAGCACGGTATGGACTTTTTCGGCAAAATATGTTAGGCTTTGCCTGCGAAACAAAGGCAGCAGCGTCTGCCAAGCGGAAAAGGAGATTCCCATGCGCAAGCCAAAGATCCAACGGATTTCGATCGATACACCTCTCTTGAAGATCGGTATTATTTCCGACACACAGCTGCCGCCGACCAAAGGCGGGCTCAGAAAGAAGGATACCTATCTGCAAAGCCTGCGCCGCGCTTTGGCGGCGTTTCGCGATATGCAGGCGGATATGGTACTGTTTGCAGGCGATATCGGCGACCTCGGCACGCGTTTTTCCTTTCGCACATACCGTCACGCCCTGCACGAGGCGTTCGACGGCACGCCGACCGTGGTGCAGACCATCATGGGCAACCATGACTATTGGAACAAGAGCTTTCTGACCGCGATTCCACACCGCCTCGCGTTCCGGCGCATTGTCGGGCAGTCCCCGTGGACACATTATGTCGTCAACGGCTTCCATTTTATCGGTGCTTCGCCGAATTGCGGCAGTATGACGGCGGGCTATAAAAAGGTGCTGCCGTGGCTGAAAGAGGCGCTGGATACGGCGGCGGCGGAGTCTGAAGGTAAACCGATTTTCGTTATGACGCACAACCAGCCGCGCGATACCTGCTACGGTGCGGACGAGTGGGGCGACGATACGCTCGACGAGCTGTTCTCCGGGTATCCGAATCTCATCAGCTTCAGCGGCCACAGCCACTATTCGATCTTAGACGAGCGTTCGGTCTGGCAGGGGAAATACACCGTGTTCAGCACACAGTCGCTTTCATACACGGAGCTTGAAACGGGAAAAATCAACGGTACCATCCCGCCGAACGCCGAAGAAACGCCGATGGGCTTCCTTTTGGAGCTTTCCGAAGATACCTTCCGTCTGCGCCGACTGTGCTTTACGGAAAACGGCGTGACCGAGGAAAAGCCGGATTGTCCGTGGGAATTCCCCATGCCGTATCAAAATGACGGCAGATATGCTTTTGACAAACGAAAGGCTGCAAACCGTCCGCCCGAAATGCGTGCGCAGACTGCACAGGCGGTGCTTGACGGCGGTGAAATACGTTTTACCTTTGATGCAGGCACGGATGACGACTTTGTGCACAGCTACAAGGTTTTGACAAACGACGGAAAGGAATTCCTGTTTTTCAGCGATTTTTATAACGGACTTACGCGCATGCGCGCGCGCGTCACACTGGCTTTGCCTGTATCGCAGCTTTCGAAGACCTCGCAAAGCGTCCGCATTTACGCGGTAGACAGCTGGGGCGAGCAAAGTGTGGATTTTGCCGAAACTGTTCTGCTGCAGCGTCCCGAAAAATAAAACTTGTAATAAAGCGAAAGGGGAGACCGAATTGCCCTTAAAGCTGATTCGAAACGATATTACAAAGGTCACGTGCGATGCGATCGTCAACGCAGCAAATTCTACGCTCTTAGGCGGGGGCGGCGTAGACGGCGCCATCCATAAGGCGGCGGGCAGGGGGCTGTTGCTCGAATGCATGAAGCTCGGCGGCTGTAAACCGGGGCAGGCCAAGATCACAGGGGGATACCGGCTTCCCTGCAAATATGTTGTCCATACCGTCGGGCCGAAGTGGCGCGGCGGCACGAACAGGGAAAAAGAGACGCTGCAGTCCTGCTATCGGGAATCCCTGCGCCTTGCGGAAGCGCACGGGTGCGAGAGCGTCGCCTTCCCGCTGATTTCTGCTGGGGTGTACGGCTATCCGAAAGCGCAAGCGTTCCGCGTGGCGGTCGATACCATCACCGAATATCTGCTGAAAAGCGATATGCTCGTCTACCTCGTCATTTTCGATAAAGCAGTGTACCAGATCAGTGAAAAGCTCTACGGCGACATCGCCGCATACATTGATGATTGTTATGTAGAGCAGCACACCGATACGGAATCGGAGCAAAACAGACGCATGTACGGCGGCGAGAGCATGCCGCTCGCACCTAACTCCGTATACGCTCCCAATATGTCTGATGAGCCAAATGCAGGCACGCTGTTGACTGAGGACATCACCGTTACGTTTCAAAAAGCGCTCGAATTTCCCGACGTACAGCAAGCTGACGATTTGGAACAGGCACTGCAACAGCTGGACGAGAGCTTTTCGGAAATGCTGCTGCGCAAGATCGACGAAAAGGGCATGACGGATGCGGCTTGCTACAAAAAGGCAAACATCGACCGTAAGCTGTTCTCCAAAATTCGCAGCAATCGGTTGTATAAACCAAGCAAGCCCACAGCCCTTGCCTTTGCCGTCGCGCTGGAGCTGCCGCTTGAGGAAACAAAAGACCTGCTCCAAAAGGCGGGCTTTGCCCTGTCGCACAGCAGTAAGTTTGACATCATTGTGGAATACTTCATCTGCCATGGGGTGTATGATATTTTCGAGATCAACGAAGCATTGTTTGCGTTCGACCAAAGTTTGCTCGGTAGTTGATTTGTCGCTTTTCAGGCGACCAAAACCATATTCCAAAAGGATATACTGTGGCTGCAAGGTCAAAGATTTGCAGTCACAGTATTTTTTGGAGGTTTTGAAAATGAAAGAAAACAGAAAAAACAACACCACCGAGCTCGTATTCATCCTCGACCGCAGCGGTTCCATGTCCGGCTTGGAAGGCGACACCATCGGCGGCTTTAACGCGATGCTCGAAAAGCAGAAGCAGCAGGAGGGTGCCTGCTTTGTTACGACGGTTTTGTTCGACCATGAGATCATCACCCTGCACGACCGCCTGCCGCTTGCACACGTGCCGATGATGACGAAAAAGGACTATACCGTGCGCGGCTGCACGGCGCTGCTCGACGCCGTGGGCAGCACGATCCGGCACATCGTGAATATCCATCGCTATGCACGTCCCGAGGACATCCCCGCGCATACGCTGTTTGTTATCACCACCGACGGCATGGAAAACGCCAGCCATGCATTTACAGCTGAGCAGGTTCGCACCATGATCGAAAAAGAACGCGATAAATACGGCTGGGAATTCCTGTTTTTGGGCGCAAATATGGACGCCGTGCAGACCGCGCGCGACTTCGGGATCCGGGAGGACCGCGCCGTGACCTACCAAAGCGACAGTGCGGGCACGCAGTTAAACTATGAAGTGCTCAGCGATACCATCGGCTGTTTTCGTATGAATGCACCGCTTTCCGCCGACTGGAAAAGCCGCATCGAGCAGGATGTGAAAAAGCGGAAAAAGAATAAGTAAACGTTTACAACCGGGCGTGCGAGGCAAAATCGCACTCCCGGTATATCCTGTACGAAAAAATTGTAAAACGCGAACACATTTTAGTATTTTAAAACTGCAAAAAAGAAAAATTTATTGTTGCTTTTTCCCGGGAAATCCGTTATACTATATTCACGTCAAAAATGCCGGTGTGATGGAATTGGCAGACGTGCTGGACTCAAAATCCAGTGGTAGCGATACCGTACCGGTTCGACCCCGGTCACCGGCACCAGCGCAAGAAACCTTGATTCTGCTTGCTTTTTGTGGATGTCAAGGTTTCTTTTCTTTTTCTTGAAATGTACCGCAATGCGGAATTTCTAACACTTTTTCTAACATGGTTAGAGTAAATCCGACATGGAGACTGCGATATTGTTTTTCCGCCTGACATCCAAATGCGAATAGATGTTTGCCGTTGTGCTGAAATCCGAGTGACCGAGCCATTCTTGAATGTCTTTCATAGAAAAACCTTTCGCCACAAGCAAACTTGCGCAAGTGTGCCTTAAATCGTGAAATCGAATAATGGGCAAGTCGTACTTTTGCAGTAATTGCTTGAATTTATGCGTGATGTAGTTGGGGGAGTATGGCGTTCCGTTTTCCCATTTGAATATGTAATCATTACAAACATATTCGCCGCCAAACAATTCCGCGTTTTTACTTTCGGCTTCCTTGAGAGTAAGCAAGATTTGCCGCACTTCGTTTGTTATGGGATATGTGCGAAAGCTGGAAGCGTTTTTTGTGCTGTCTTTCTCCACAATCTCGCTAAACTGCACGACCGTGTGTTTAATGGACAGAGTATTGTTTTCAAAGCTGACGCTATCCCATTTCAATCCGAGCACTTCGCTTCGCCGCAAACCGTAAACGATTGTTAAATAAATAAGCGGATACAGGGATTCATCTTTTATGCATTCCAGCAAGTGGCTGATTTGACTTGCCGTGTAAAAATTTGCATTGAATTTCTGTATCTTCGGCAAGATAACAAATTCACTTGGATTTGTTGTGATATATCCGCATTTTACAGCTTCTTTTAAGACCTGCTTTATGATAACAAGATGCGATTTGACGCTTTTTGCAGACAGACCGCCTTTTCCGTCGCTGCGTCCGTTTGCGCTTTTGTCGTCAATATAGTCTTGTATATCCTTGCGGCTTAAATCACACAATTTGATGGCTTTCGGCTTGAAATAGGGCACGATGTGCGCACGAACAATCGTTTTATACCCTTGATAGGTTACTTCGTCTATGCTCGCTCTTTTCGCTTCCAGCCAGCGCTGCACAAACTCACTGAACAAAATATCGAATAATAGGATATTTCCTTTGACTTCATACGCTTTGATTTCATTGCGCAAAATCTGCTCAGCTTTTCGCTTGTTGCCTTTGATTTCCAATCCCGTGGCAATCCACTTTTGTTTGCGTTTACCGTTTGCGTCGGTAAGATTTATGACGGCATAATATTTGCCGTTTTTAATTTGCAGGCTTCCTGTCATGGTAACTCCTTTCTTTTGAAACCTGTTATTGCTGTCAGTTTCATAGTTTATCGGAATTTGCTGATAAAATCAATTAAAAAGATTTTCGGGATAATGTATTTACGCCCGATTTTAATAGATTGCAGTGCACCCATTTGAAGCAGTTTGTAAACGGAATTTTTGCCAATATGCAAAGCCGCACAAACTTCGTCAACCGTTAAAACATCTTTGTATGTATCAAACATAGCGCACCACCTTACAAAAGATAGTTCGCGGGGTCTTCGTCTTCTTTAATGACGGTGTCATCACCGAAGAAAGTTACTTCTCCGTTGTTTCGTGTATAATGCGTTATATCCGTAAGACGACGGATAAGCGCGTTCCATCTCTTTGGATGTTCTGTTTGAACATTTTTATATTGTTTCCATAGCGAAATATTACTTAAAATATATACTTCGGTATAACAGGCGATTTTATCTGCAAAACGGGCGGGCAATCTACACGGATAGCCGTCAAGATATTGCAATAAATCCGTGATAGGAAATCCGCTGTTAAATTCGTCACAAAGAAGCACCGGCTCACCTTTGTACCCGTCAAATGGGTGTTCGTAATTCGTGATTTTATAGACATTTTCATACCCGTGTTTCTCCATTACGCCGCGTGTTTTGCCTGTTCCTGTTTCGCCATAGATATAATGCACTTTGATATTACGGAAAGTGTTTTTGAAGCGTTCCTCTAAAAGAGTTTGCCGCGCTCGTTCGATATATGATAAGCGTGATAAACAACTCGGATACTTTTCCAAGATTTCAGCGTCAGAACAACCGTCCTTTATCATTTGCAAGACTTGTTCCGATACCGTTTCATTCTTTGCGGCTTTATCCAACGGAATTTCACCGCATTCCTCAAAGGTTTCTATATGGTTTGTTTCCTTTTTTGGGGAATTGGCGTACACCCCCTCTTTGCGGATATAGTCGCGGTTTTCCTGTGAACTACCGAGCGCAGTTTCAATGTGTGCCCCCTCAAAGCGTTTTTTCATTGAAAAGAAATACACGGCATTTCGATAGCACACATAAATATGTGTGTGCGGCGTGCCGTTTTCCCCCGTTTCATCACACATACAGTAATAAACAGGGGGGGTTTCCGCAAGAATAGCACGGATTTTTTCGTGCGTATACCCTTTTTCAACAGGGTTGTTGATAGTCAACTGATACTTGCGTGAACGCGTGTTTTTTGCTTTTTGCAAGGTTTCACCACCTTTTTCTAAATTTGTTTTCATAAAACTCCTTTCTGCTGTGACACAATTACACAAGTTGTGCAAAAGGGTAATACTAACCTTTTGCATTCGGCGTGCTCGGCGCCCGCAATGCGGGTGCCCCGCGCAACGCCCAACCGCCCAATCGCACAGCGTTACAAAATATTCGATAATCACTAACAATTTGATTATCCTTCAAAAGAATATCACTTCTCAACAATTTTGTCAATATATATTTACAAATTTGTTTTCTTGTGTTATACTTCAATTCATTAGAGGTGATTTTATGCCATATACAGCTTTATTAAACAAACTGATTGAAAACAGCAATTTAACAGTTAAGGAAATTGCGGAACACTGCACAGAGAGCGGAACAAAAATCACGGCTGCATACATCAGCACTTTACGAAACGCTGCAGATAACCGTTCGCCGTCCGATGATGTTTCGAGAGCTCTTGCGAAAGCCTGCGGTGCGAAGAATGAAAATGTGCTTGTGATTGAAGCATATTTAGATAAAGCACCTAAAGAATTTAGTGGCTTAATGTCCTTTGTTCGGAACGCGGTTATTGAGACGATTGCGGGGGCTTTTGAAAATCAATTCCCAAAAGAAATGATTGATAAAGTTCGAGAGCAAGTACAAAAGATGCCCGTAGCCGATTTGGTCATTTCATTGAATGAGCAAGAAACAACTGATTTTACAAAACAACTCGGTACATTGAATATAACGCATGACGAAAAATATACAGATTGGAATTTGCATGCGGAATTAAAACGGGCGGTTGGTTTTGAAGTAAAAGATGATTCTATGTTCCCGACCATTCCAAAAGGCAGTAAAGTAACCCTTGAAATGAAAACGCTTCCAGAATATACAGACGGTGATATTTTAGCTTTCATTAAAAAAGGAGAGCAAGATATTCAATATAGAAAAGTAGTCTTTTTGGATGAAGAACACAATGCGTTTGCAATGATTCCCATAAACAGCGAATATTCCACAAAGACATATACTGCCAAAGATGTGACAGTTCTCGGTAAAGCAACGCAGGTCATCAGTGAATTGTAAAACGCTCGCCGCTGGGCAGAGGGTGCGCCAAAAATGGCGCACCCTCGCTTTTTAGCGTGGTCGAACCTAAGCGGTGACCGCAGCAAAAATCCTGTCAAGGGCAAGCGTTGTGCTTCGCACCCTTGACAGGATTTTTTACGCCCGCAGGCAGTGACAGCAATAACAGGTTTTCTAACACATTTCTAACATTTTAGCTTGATTTACGCCAAATTGACGAATAAGCAAATACAAGCGTTAACTGCGCCAACACGCTAAAAACGTAGATATATCAAGGGATTTCAAGGATTTTCGCAAAGCAAGATAACCTTGTATAAAACTTACTCGGCAAAACTCAAAATCCAGTGGTAGCGATACCGTACCGGTTCGACCCCGGTCACCGGCACCAGGCTGAGCCTGGACGCAATTCGCGTTCCAGGTTCAGCTTTTTCTTTTGCCTTGCCTGCTCGCGCTTATAGCGGGTATTTTTTGTCAACGCTTTCCGGTCGAGTGCCTTGACACGCGATTCACAAGCGAGGCTTTTCCTATTTAAAAAGATTGTCGCCTGCGTCTAAAGCAGACCGTGTTGTAATAAAAGAGAACGACAACTTTCAAACAAAAGCTGTCGTTCTCTTTTTGTGTTGATTTTACCTTATTCAAACAGCATCAGCAAATACCCGGCTGCGACGGCGGAGCCGATAACGCCCGCGACGTTCGGACCCATGGCATGCATCAAAAGGAAGTTGGTCGCATTGTACTTGCGTCCCTCTACCTGCGATACACGCGCCGCCATCGGCACGGCGGAAACGCCGGCAGAGCCGATGAGCGGATTGATCTTTCCTTTGGTGATCAAGTTTAAGAGTTTCGCAAACAACACGCCGCCCGCTGTGGAAAAGGCGAATGCCAACAAACCGATTGCGATGATCAGCAGTGTTTTGAAATCCAAAAAGGTTTTGCCCTCTGCCGTTGCGCCTACCGAAACGCCCAAAAGGATCGTCACGATATTGCAAAGCGAGTTCTGCGCCGTATCGCTCAATCGGTCGGTGACACCGCTTTCCCGAAGCAGGTTGCCGAGCATCAGCATGCCGAGAAGCGGCGCGACAGACGGCAGGAACAATATGCACAGCACAGTGACAACAATGGGGAAAATGATTTTTTCCGCTTTGCTGACCTTGCGCAGTTGCTCCATTTTAATCTCACGTTCTTTTTTGGTCGTCAAAAGGCGCATGATCGGCGGCTGAATGAGCGGGATCAGCGCCATATAGGAGTATGCCGCCACAGCGATCGGACCGAGCAAATGCGGCGCGAGCTTGGATGTCAGATAAATCGCCGTCGGACCGTCCGCCCCGCCGATGATTGCGATAGATGCCGCTTCTTTTGCGGTAAAGCCATCAAAGCCGGGGATCATCCCACTGCAAATCGCGATGATAAACGCGACATAAATGCCGAGCTGCGCCGCCGCCCCGAGCAAAAGGCTCGAAGGATTTGCGAGCAGCGGCCCGAAATCGGTCATCGCGCCGACAGCTAAGAAAATCAGGCAGGGGAAGATGCTGGATTTTACGCCGGAATATATCAACCGTAAAACGCCTGTATCGTACCAGTGCGCCCCTTCCACGACCTCTCCCTCATAAGAGGAGAGCATCAGCGGATCATACATGATATCGGGGTAGACGTTAACAAGCAGCATACCGAAAGCGATCGGCAGAAGCAAAAGCGGCTCAAATTTTTTGACGATCGCAAGGTATAAAAGGACAAAGGATACCGCGATCATCACCCAGTTTTGCCAGCCGAGCGACAAAAAACCGGATTCTTGCAAAAGTTCGGAAAGTGCATGAAAAACGGACATGGTGCAATTGCACCTCCTTACCCGATATAGGCGAGTGCTTCGTCTGTTGCGACTGTACTGCCCTTTGTAGCAGTCACGTTTGTGACAGTACCGGAAATGGGCGCGACGATCTCATTTTCCATTTTCATAGCTTCAAGAACAAACATGACATCGCCTGCATTGACCGCCTGACCTGCCTGCACGTTGACGCTCAGGATCGTGCCGGGCATCGGGGCATTGACCGCCGTGCCGGAAGCGGGCGCCGCAGGTGCAGGCGCTGCTGCAGGAGCTGCCGGAGCCGGTGCGGCAACAGGTGCTGGAGCCGGCGCGGGAGCAGCAACAGGCGTGGGAGCAGGTGCTGCCGTCGCCGTGCCGCCGATGCTTGCAAGCAATTCATCGGTTGCAACGGTACTGCCCTTGGTGGCAAGTACTGCCGAGACCTTACCGTCACAGGGGGCGACGATCTCGTTTTCCATTTTCATGGCTTCAAGCACAAAGAGAACTTCTCCTGCTTTGACGTCCTGCCCAACCGAGACATTCACGCTTAAAACCGTGCCCGGCATCGGTGCTTTGATGTCTGTACCGCCTGTAACCGTAACAGCAGGTGCTGCAGGTGCAGCGGGAGCTGCCGGAGCCGGTGCGGGTGCCGCCGCAGGGGCAGGTGCTGCTGCGGGAGCGGGAGCGGCGACAGCGGCGGGCGTGACAGCAGTCACGATCGCTTCGCTGTGTTCATCGACCTCTACCTCATAATTTTTGCCGTTCAATGTAACAATATACTTCATGTGGCTTCTCCCTTATTCTTCAATGGCTTTAATGGATTTGAATTCCAAATGGTTGAGCGGGATCCCGCTTTCGTTCGATATGATCGCCATAATGACAGCAGCGGATTTTTCATCGCAGTCGTACAGCTCCAACTGACCGGCGGATTGATTCTCCGGCAGGGGGACGCCGTTCACAACAGGTGCTGCTGCGGAAGCAGCAGGGGCCGCACTTTGCGCGACAGACACAGGCGTGGTTGCTGCTGCTGTTGCTTCTTCAGCCTGTTGGCCCTTGCCCTGCGCGGCGCGAACGCCCTTGGAAATGAGCAGCACCAAAACGGCGAGCACAATGAGAACGATCAAAACCACGATCATACCCGTAGAGGAAATGCTGAACGCTTCCCCGACGGACATTCCGCTTTCGGCGGCAAGTACACTGAGATCCATGTTCGCCCCTCCTTACTCGACCTTGGTAATGGCATAGGCGAAGGTGTTGTGCTTCTTCTCCTCGCGCTCTTTCAGGAAGGCCTCCGCCTGCGTCGGGAAAGCAATATAGGAAAGCACATCCTCATCGCTGTGTGCAAGAGCACCGATCTCTCTTTTTGCATTTTCAAAACCGGGTTCCAGCGTATCTGCAAAACGGCAAGTGATGGGCTGCTCGTCACCGAGCACCTTTTTCTGGAGATCCTTGTCGATCTCGCCGGGCGCTCTGCCGTATTCGCCGCGGATATACGCCTTGACTTCCTTCGATACGTTCTTATACCGTTCGCCCGCAAGCACATTGGCGGTCGCCTGCACGCCGACCATCTGGCTCATAGGCGTGACCAGCGGGGGATAGCCGAGATCCTTGCGCACACGGGGCGTTTCAGCAAGCACCTCTTCAAATTTATCCATTTTGTTTTGCGCGGTAAGCTGTGCTACGAGGTTCGAGAGCATGCCGCCGGGAACCTGATAGTTAAGTGCATCCGTATCGGTGGAGAGCACTACGGGGTTGAGCTGCCCGTTTTCCAGATATTTTGCTTTAATGGGCTTGAAGAAGTCATTGATCTCTTTAAGCACATCCGTGTCCAAATCAACTTCATAGCCCTCTTGAGCCAGCGCATACGCCATAGTCTCGGTCGGGACCTGCGAGGTGCCGCCGGAGAACGAAGAGATCGCTGTATCAATCACATCGCAACCCGCTTCCACAGCCTTTTGCAGTGTCAGCATGCCCAGTCCCGTTGTCGAATGCGTGTGCAGGATGATCGGGACTTTTACGTTTTCTTTGAGCGCCTTTACGGTGTCGTAGGCTTCCTGCGGGCCCATGATGCCCGCCATATCCTTGATGCAGATGGTCTGGCAGCCAAGGCTTTCCATCTCTTTTGCAAGCTTGACATAGGCTTCGAGGTTGTGGATGGGGCTTTTCGTATAGCTGATAGCGCCCGAGGCAATCGCGCCGTTTTTGAGGGTTTCGTCCACCGCTACTTCGATGTTGCGCACATCGTTGAGTGCGTCAAAAATGCGGATGATGTCAATACCGTTCTGCACGGATTTTTGTACAAATTTGCGTACTACGTCGTCGGGATAATGCTTGTAGCCGAGCAGGTTTTGCCCGCGCAGCAGCATTTGGAGCTTTGTGTTGGGGCACTTTTCGCGGATCTTGCGAAGGCGCTCCCACGGATCTTCGTCTAAATACCGCAAGCACGAGTCAAATGTCGCGCCGCCCCAGCATTCAAGCGAATAATAGCCGGCACGGTCCATGGTCTCCAAAATGCCCTCAAATTCCTTGAAGGGCAGACGCGTCGCAATCAGGGACTGGTTGGCGTCGCGCAGGACCGTTTCCGTAAATTGAACTTTCATATATTTGCCTCCATACAGAAAATTGCGGATAAAGAAACCCAAAATTATCCGATTGTTTGAAATTATACCTTATATAGTGTATAGATTCAATAGCGAAAACATAAGTTGTGAATTTTTGGAAAAAAGCCAAAAAAAACGCCGAAAAGACAGGGCATTTTTGTTAAACCATTAACAAAGCGCGCAGACTTTCCGTCTGCGCGCTTTCTGTATGACAAAAAGAATAGTATTGAAATTATCGAAGCGCCTTTGCTGCGGCATATCCGGCAGCGGTTGCGTCGGCGATCCTGCCTGTGTGCGCGGCGTCGCCGATCAGTGCGACACGTGGGAACCGGGCTTTGATCTGCGTATAGAGCTTTTGCTCCGAACGCACGCCGAGCGAGAGCACCGTATATTCCGTATCCAAAAACACTTTTTCACCTGTAGCGGTTTTTTCGAGTTCCAGCTGTTCTGCGCCGATCGAACACAGCTTGTGTCCGGTCAAAAAGATCACGCCGTCTTTTTGAAGACGCGGCATACAGTCGTCAATGTGCTGCATCCAAGTGCCGGGCGCAATTTCGTCTGCCATTTCCACCACGGTCACGCGGTTGCCCTCGGCGCACAAAAGCTCGGCGGTCTCTAAGCCCGTCATTCCCGAACCGATTAAAGCGACCTGTGCGTTTCTGAGTTTCACTTCTCCGCTCAAAACCTCGTCCGCCGTGCAAACGTTTTTACGTTCGATACCGGGTATGGAGCGCGGACGGATGGCATTTGCACCCGTCGCCACGATGACCGCGTACGGAGCGTAGCTCGCAATGACCTCTGGCGTCGCTTCAGTGTTATAAAGGATCTTAGCGCCGTGCTTTTCGGCGGCGGTGACCAGATCCGCAATACACCAGTTGATTTTGTCTTTGTAGGGCGGTTTGTTGGCGAGCTGTAGCTGCCCGCCAGCAAAGGGCTGTTTTTCGAGCACAACAGGGGCAAAGCCGCGTTTACCGAGGTGCTCGGCCGCTGTTAAGCCCGCAACGCCCGCACCGACGATAACGACCGTCCGTCCTTCGCCGTCACAGTTGAGCAGATCGGTCTCGTGCCCAAGCGTCGGATTGACCGAGCACCCCGCATGTGTACCGTGAAAAGCGTTGTGCTGCATGCTTTCCATGCAGTACAGGCAGCAGATGCACCGCTTGATGTCTTCCGGATGTCCGGCCTTTGCTTTGTTTGCCCATTCAGGGTCGGCGATGTGCGGACGGCCGAGACAGACAAAGTCCTGAATACCTTCTTCCAACTGCTGTTCCGCCTGTTCAGGCGAACGGATCAGATTTGCGGCAAGGACGGGAATGCGAACAGCCTTTTTGACCGCTGCCGCCATATATTTGCGCCAGCCGGGTTCAAAGGAGGTCGGCTCCAGCCAATAGTTGTAAGTGTCGTACCCGGCGGAAGACACATCGATCGCATCCGCGCCGGCTTCCTCCAGCCGTTTTGCCATCTGCACGCCCTCCTCGAGCGTGTAGCCGACGCCCGGGCGGCCGGCTTCCCGGTAGCATTCGTCCACACTCAGCCGCACGATCACGGGGAAGCTGCTCCCGCACGAGGCCTTGATGCCGGTCAGGATCTCCAAAAGAAAGCGCATACGGTTTTCTAGACTTCCGCCGTATTCATCCGTGCGGCGGTTCGTGTAAGGACTTAAAAACTGCTGCAAAAGATAGCCGTGTGCAGCGTGCAGCATCACACCGTCCGCGCCCGCTTTCTGCACGCGCACCGCGCCCGCAATGAACTGCTGCACGAGCTTGTGGATCTCCGAAACGCTCAAAGCGCGGTTGCGGCTGTCGGCGGAATAGGCTTTTTCGCATGCGGAAGGGGAGACGGTTTTCAGGAAAATATCTTTTTTCATAAAGGGCATAAGGTGCGGCGCGGCTTTATAAAACAGCTTGCCGTATGCTTTGCCGAGCACATGCTCCATGGCTACACTTACAGGCACCGTTCCCATCATCAGACCAAGATTTTGCCGCCCGGGATGGTGCAGCTGCACAAAGAATTTTGCGCCGTGGCGCTGCACGCGCCGTGCGAGCTCCGCAAGCGGCTGAATGTGGTAATCGTGGCTGACCGCGAGCTGGGCAAATGCGGATGCCCCGCTGAAATCATTGACACGGGTGATCTCGGTTACGATCAGCCCCGCGCCGCCGCGCGCACGCGCTTCATAATAATTCATCATTTCCTCGGTAGGTCTGCCGTCGAACTGCCCGAAGCCGAGCATCATCGGCGGCATAACGATGCGGTTCCTGATCTCTACATTGCCGATCTTTCCGGGGGTGAACAACTTTTCGTAAGGCATGATTTTCGTTCTCCTTTGGTAATCATCCAACGTCTGCCAGCGGTGCAACAGTCACCTCTGCAATACGCGGGGCGTAGGTCGTATTTCCGTTAAAACGGTAGCTGCCGTCGTTGGCAAGCGTTATAATATTCGTTCCCTGCGTCAAATACAAAGTGATGGTCTTTGTCTTATAGGTTTCCCAGCTGTATGTGCTGCGGAAGTAGGTGTTTTGAAGCTTTTCACCGTTGACGGAAACGGTGATGTACCGTTCCACCAGATCGACGTTGTAAGCGTGCGCGCCGCCCTCTTCATTGTTGCTGTACAGGAAAGTGATCTGGTAGTACCCATCCGCAGGCGTCAAGCAGGTGATCTGTGCAGACGCACCGTTTTCACAGGAGATGTTGTCAATGTAGGAAAGAGAGCTGGTTTTGCCATAGTCCTGCGCGCTGTCAGCTTCGGGGATCTCTCGCACGGCGCCGCCTGAGATCCCAAGAGATTCCGCCGCAAAAACGGTCACGCCGCCCGTTGTTTCGCTGCTTGCCTCCGTTACTTGCACATCCATCGCATTCGGTGTGTTGACTGTGATATAGCTGATGCCGCGGCGCAGATACAGCCGGCAGCTATAAACGGGTGCTTCCCCTGTGTCCATATTAAAATCAGACAGCGTTGTGCCGTTCACGGTAAGCGAATTCGGTGCAGATTCTGCCGTAAATCGAATGTCATGGTAGCCGTCCTCATTTGCAAGCACAAGGAAGGTCGTCTGCGTATCGTCGGATTGGGATTCGTCCACGGCGGCATATACAGCGCCGTCCTGTGTTCCGCTTTGGAGCGTCACGTCCAGAAAGTCGATTGCAAGAGTCTCTATAAATTCCGTATTTTCGGGCAGGACAAAGCGAATGTCGTGACTGCCTGCGGGCAGGGTAACGGTCATGCTTTCACACGCGGTGAAATCGTCTTTTAAGGTGGAATCCAGCGTCAGCGTGCCCGCCTCGCGGTTGTCGAGATACAGCGTGATCTCCACGGGCGAACGCACGCCCTTGTCCGTGAGCGTGCCGTCCTCTGCATACCGAACGCCGTTTACGCCGTTGCCGTAGACGAGGTCAAGCGTATAGGTACCGCCGACTGCCGCCGTAACGTCAAATTCCACGGCGCTTTCCCGGTCGCTTGTCATGCGGACTACCGTTTCGCCCGACGCTGCGTAGGCGGAGTCGTCTGCCTTTTCCGCTGTGCCGGAAAGATCGGCGTCCTCGGCTTCATACCGATGCATGTCGTCTAAGTTGCGTTCCGTACCCGTTACGGAGAGGATCCCGCTCTCATAGTCCGCCCATTGAATTTCGGTCGGCGTGACTGTGATGTTCCAGCACTGTGTATAAAGAATGTCGTTTAGCTCAATCGTCACTTCGCCGTCCACTATGGGGAGATAGCGCACAAACCCTTCGGTCGGCGCATTGACCGCGCCGCCAAGCCCCTTGTAATCCACATATTCCGCAGTGATGCAAACGGTTTCCACGCCGGCGAACGCCTGCGCTTCATTCAGATTCTGAAGAATGATGTCCGAATCCCGATCTGAGCCGCCGGCAAGAATCTGAATTTCACCCTTTTCCTCGTCCAAGGTCGCGAGCGCGGAAAACCCTTTATTTTCCAGTTCGTCGGATTGCCGCAGCAGGAATTTGCCCATGTTGCTTTGGAACAGGTCTTTGGATTCCGCCGAGAGGGTTTCGCCTGTCATCTCCGCATACCAGCGGTATGTCCACCAGTTGCTGTTCGGCGTAACGTCGTCGGCGACCGTGTCCGAAAGGTTGTTCGCAAGCCGCCAGTAAGCGACACAGGCCTCCGCCTTGGTACTTTCAATGCGCGAGATCCACTTGACGGATTCCCCGGGGATGCCGTTGGTTTTCATCAGCCCGTATTCCGTAATGCAGACCGGTGCCTGTTCAACGCCGACTTGTATGCAGATATCGGCGTAGTCGGCAAAATGCTCCTCCCACATATACAGGGAGTTATTCCCAAGTTCATGCCAGATCATCGTGTCCGGCAGGCAGTTCTCCGATTTGCAGTACTCTAAGAATTCGCGTATGTACTCGGAATTGTAGCTGCTGTATCCCGGCCCGCCGATCTTGGCGTCCGGTGCGATGGAGCGTACAAGCTCGTACGTCTCTTTCCACGCTTCATAGGTTTTTACACGGTTTTCGTATTCGCCGAAATCCCCGAACCAGGCGCCGTTGTCCATTTCGTTGTAGATGCAGTAGACAACATGGTCCGCGTAATTCGCCTGCGCGGTCGCGGTGACGGTCTCGCGCACGCGCTCATGGTACGCCTCCATGCTGTCAAATTCATAGTACCAGGTGTCGTACATGTCCTGTGTGTAGACGATGATCTGTTCGCCGCCCGCCGAAAGGAAGGTGTCCGCGACCTGATTCACGTCCCCTATGGGATGCTGCAAGCCGCCGTACGCCTTGGTGGAAAGGGTGGAAACATCTATGCTTTTTGCGATCTCGACCGTTGGGATGTCGGGCTCGGCAAAGCCGTACAAAAAGCCCGATGCGCCGTTGGTGATTTCTCCGGTCTTTTCCGAAACGTCGATCGTCACGCTGGGGCGGTTCGTGCTGTAAACGGCAAGGTAGACTCCGCCGCCGATCACGCCGATGCCGAGCACGACGCAAAGCACGATGCAAAGGACTTTCAAAATTTTCCCTTTCATAAAGGCACCTCTTTCCTACGGCAGTACCATTCGCCGCATAGCTCTAACAGCATTTTACCATAATCTGCGCGCCTGTACAATAGATTTATTGTGCTTTTTCACGTGAAAATACCGTGTAAAGTCCCGCACCGATCATCAAAACAGCAAACCCTACGGTGAGAAACTTTGTGTCCATATGCTGCAAAAGCAGGCTGCCTGCACCCACGCCCAAAAGCCCGCCGAGCACCAGCGGTAGAATATGCCCCCAGCAAAGCTGCCCGCGCTTTTGATATATGACTGCGGCGGTAATGGCGCAGGGGAGGAAAAAGAGCAGATTGACCCCTTGTGCGACCATCTGCGGCGTATCGCGCACAAGCGTAAGATAAAGGATCAGGACCCCGCCGCCGCCAAGCCCCATGGCGCTGACGCAGGCGCAAAGCACGACGGCAAGCGCGTCCAAAATATTTATCCCTTCCATAAAAGCCGAACCCCCGCCCAGATCATAAACAATCCGAAAATCTTGCGAAGCGTTTTTGCCGAGAGCTTTTTGAACACCAGCGTTCCCAAAAGTGCGCCGGCGGCTGCAAACGGCAGGATCCAAAGGCTCCCCGTCAAATTGACATATTCCCGTTTTGCATATATAATTAAGCTGATAACGGTCAGCGGCAGAATGACTGCGACCGCGTTTGCCTGCGCTTCCTTTTGGTCAAGGCCGCTTTTTTTGAGAATCGGGACGGCAAGGATCCCGCCGCCTGCGCCAATGAGTATATTGACGGTTCCCACGGCGGCGCCAAGGAGTGCTAAACCAAGTTTTTTCATATGATCACCTGATTTTAGGGTGAGCGCAAGGCGCAGATTTATTCTGTGCCGGCGATTTGTTACGCATTTTTGCCCTTATACATCGGATAAAACGTATCGGGCAGCCGCGCCCATTTTTCGGAGTGAAACAACGAATGCAGTATATCGTTATGGATATGGAATGGAACAATGCGTATTGTAAGCAGCTCGACGGTTTTATTAACGAGATCATCGAGATCGGCGCGGTACGGCTGGACGAGACTTTGCAGGAGCTGGATTCCTTTTCGGTGATTATTCGCGCCGTGGTCGGCAAAAAGCTGCAAAGCCGCGTGAAAAGCCTTACGCATTTGACAAATGAAGACATCGCGCACGGTGTCTCATTCCGCGAGGCGATCGAACGGTTTACAGCCTGGCTCGGCGAGGAAGAAAACACCTTTTTGACCTGGGGAGACGGGGACGTGCGTACGCTGATTAAAAATTGTGATTTCTTTTTGGAAATGCCGCAGCCCGTATTTATGCACAATTACGCGGATTTGCAAAAATACTGTCAGGGGTACACGGACGCGGCGGACGCCGGACAGCAGATCGGGCTTTCGGCGGCGGCGGAAAAACTCGGCGTTGACGCCGACGCTTTCCCGCATCACCGCGCGTTGGATGACAGCCGCCTTGCTGCCGAATGCCTGCGCAAGGTCTATGCGCCGGAAAAGCTCAAAACCTTTGTCCGCCGCTGCGACCGAACATTTTATGAGCGCTTGAGCTTCAAACCGTATTATATCAGCGATCTGCACAGTCCGCTTGTAGATCCCGCGCTGTTTCATTGCGTGTGCGACCAATGCGGCGGGAGGCTCAAAAGGGTCAAAAAGTGGAAATTCAACAATACGGCGTTTCGCGCGGAGTTTTACTGCAAACGCTGTGACCGCCGTTTGCGCTTTTCGGTACGGTACAAGCAGCTTTACGATCGGCTCGATGTGCGCAAGACCTGTTCGGAGATCCTCCCGCCCCCGCCGGAAGAAACGGAAGCGCCCGACCGGGATTCGCAGCCAGGGTGATAAGACAGGTCGGAATGTTAATTGCAGATGGTAGTATTTTAACATTTTGGCGCAGGTGAATCTAATGAAAAACAAACAACACGAGTACATTTTGAAAGCATTTTTAGAATCAAGCGTCCCTACAGCAATACGTAGAGATTCTCCAAAACTTATGGTTATTGACTCTATTATTGGCGGATATTGTACACAGTTGGTAAAGCGAGCAAAGGCGATTGAGCTCCCATCAAGCGAAATCATTTCTAAAGCCGAAAAAGCTGCTTTTTCAGAATTGATTAATCAATCAACAGGAAGTGAAAAAGATGAGTTAGTAGTATACTATCGGCTTGCAATACTTGTGGAAGCTGTATTGATTCAGTATCGGCAATAATATATCCTGGCACACATCATTTTTGGAAGCAAAATTCTATTTATACCTATCACGATGGTGGCGAAGACAAAACAACAGCGCTGGACAAAACCGTAAACAATTCGTAGCTTGGGGAAATTGGCTGCACCAACGACGAAAATGGACTGCGACTTTCTAATACCATGGGAGGTGTGACGACCAAAATTTATCGCACCAACGGGCGCATGGTCGGCAAGAACAGCTCCGACGGCGACCTATGCCTATGATGAGTGGGGCAGCCCACGGAAATCCACATGTACATTATACAATTTATAATTCACAGTATAGGGATGGAACAACTATAAGGTGGGATTAAAAATGAAAATAGGTCAAATAGAAGTTTTTAAAGGGGAAAAAATTGAAATATTAGAAATGCGTCTTAAAAATGTAGAAGATCAACTTGAATTAGCATGGAAAATATATTTTGAAAATTCGATTTTTAGAATAACATTTTATAATGTTTCAAGGTTTAGGGTCGGAGAACTGTCAGTACCATTAGAAGTGCATGGCTTTGAAATTATTAACCATTCTCAAAACGGCTGGGAAAAAGATTCTACATATGAGATTCATGATTTTGAGGATGACCGTGTTCATTTTTTTTGTGAGAGTTTTACGATGGACAAACGATCAAACGTATCATAAGACATGGGACGGTTCCGTGTGTTTTTGGCACTGAACCGTCTCTTTTCTTATATACAGAAAACGAATGGAAGCCTATAAAATATAGGTATTAGACATTAAAAATTTGTTGCAGTATAATATAACCGGAAATCCAAGAGTTTTTCTAAATCCGCGCAGCGGCGCAAAAGCCTTTTTCCCGCTAAGGGCTTAGAGGCTTAAACATAGAAAGGAAGCAGCAGTATGAACAGAAAAGAACGGACAGAGCAAAAAATGCAGGAGCTTTTCCACTGCCCCGCGGCCGGGGACGAAGGGACTGATCCGGAATTCATGCAGATTTTACAGGGCTTTATTTTCGGGGACGTGTGCTACACCGGCAGCTTGGATAACCGCATGCGGGAGCTGGTTACCATTACCGCGCTCACGGTGTTGAGCACCCTGCCGCAGCTTAAAGCCCATGTGCAGGCGGGGCTGAATGCGGGCTGCACGCCGGTCGAGATCCGCGAGGCGGTGTACCAGTGTGCGCCGTTTATCGGCTTCCCCAAAACGCTCAACGCCATCGGTGCGATGAACGAAGTGTTTACCGAAGCCGGTATAAAGCTGCCGCTGCCGAAGCAGGGCACGCTGTCGTCCGACGAAGAACGATATGAAAAGGGCTTGGAGATCCAAGCGCCCGTGTACGGCACGGAGATCAAGGATCGCTATACCTATTTGCCGGGTGATTTTGCCCAAGCGGTACCGCGGTATTTGACGGAACTGGGCTTCGGCGATTTTAACTCGCGCACGGGGCTGGACGGCAAGACAAGGGAGCTTCTCACGGTCGTGCTGCTGGCGGCTATGGGCGGCGCAGAGGTACAGGTAAAAAGCCATGTATATGGTGCGCTGAAGGTGGGCAACACCAAAGAAGAGGTAGTGTGCGCCCTGGTGCATGCAAGCGGCTACATGGGGATCCCCAGGCTGTTTAATGCACTGAACGCCTGCAAAGACCTGTTGGAATAGGCGTAATTTCAACAGACAGGGGACGGTTCTGTGTCAAATAAAAGACACAAAGCCGTTCCTTTTTTTGTGCGCAAGCCGTCGACAACGTGTTACAAAAAATGCACGCCGCTTTCTTGCGTATTAGGTGTGGATATGCTATAATTCATCTGTTTTTTTGCTTTTTTACCTGTGGATCACGAGAGGACAAGAAAGAATGGAACAAAGTATACGGAAAACAGCAATGCCGGGCTTAAGCTCCCGCGCGTTGAAAAATATTGCAGTATGCGCCATGCTGTTTGACCACTTCATCGCCGTGTTTTGGATGGGCGGTGACTTGGCGGGACTTTTATTGCGTATCCCCGGTCGTATCGTAGCGCCGATCATGTGCTACATGATTGCGGAGGGCTTTTGTCATACATCCAACATAAAAAAATATCTGACCCGCCTGTTTGTGTTTGCCCTGATCTCTCATTTTCCTTATGTGCTGTATTTTGAGTTGAACTGGTGGCATGCCATAAGCGTGATTTGGTCGCTGTTCCTCGGCTTGCTGTCTCTTACGATCGCAAAAAACGCGCGTTTGCCGCAGATTGTGAAGGTGCTTGGGATCTTCTTCTGCTGTCTGTTGGCTGTCCCTGCCGATTGGAATTATGTCGCTGTGCTGTGGATATTATGCTTTGGACTTTTCCATGGCCAGCGGGTAAAACAATTTATCAGTTTTGCCGTAATTGAAATCGTTGTACATTTTCTTCCGAATTATTTGGAATCGGGGTCAACGGCATTTGTGCAGCTTGGCGTTTTTCTGGCGATCCCGCTGCTCTGCTGCTATAACGGCAAACGCGGGGCAGGCGGACGCGCGGCGAAATGGGGATTTTATATATTCTATCCGGCGCATTTGTTGGTGTTATGGATCTTAAAGCTGGCACTGGGGGTGTAAGGCATGAAACGCAACAAAGGTATGATCGTGCTGGGTTTCCTGTTGGCGTTGATTCTGATTGTCGCAGGATTCTTGGCTGTCACGTATTATAATCATAATCGAGCACCCGAAGTTCCCGAAACGACTGTGCCTTCAACCGATGCCGTCACAACATCTGCGACCGCCTATACAGGCGAATTGGAACTGCCTGTCGCGGGGGGTACCGGCTATGCTGCCACTACGATTGGGCTGTATGCCGAGCCATCGGACACGGCGGCACACCCGGATTTTCCCCGGCTCATGGCCGACCTTGAAATCTATGTGAACGGCGTAG
>UQZS01000006.1 GCA_900545625.1 uncultured Oscillospiraceae bacterium
GTTCTTTTTCTCGGTGGAATAGCCCGGCGCATACTGGAACGAAACGCCCATCTGCACCAGCGTCTCAAAGGCGGAATCAAGCTGGATGGGGTTGATAAGCGACGAACCCGCACCCTGATAGCGCGGCTTTTTCGCCATTTCGCCGATGACCGTAATTTTCGCATCCTTTTTGAGCGGCAGGACATCGTTGTCGTTTTTAAGAAGCACCATGCACTGCCCCGCGATCTCGCGCGCAAGGGCGTGGTGTTCTTTCGCGTTGTAGGTGTAGTCGCCGAGCACCTTCTGCGCTTCCAGCGCCATGTCAATAAGGCGGTCGACAAGCTCGTCAAGGTAGCTTTCCTCCACAAGGCCCTGCTTGACCGCTTCCAAAATTTGGCGGTTGCCGACGCCGTCGGAGGAGGGCATTTCGAGCTCCTGCCCCGCAAGAAGGCCCGAAACGCGGTCGTTTTCCGCGCCCCAGTCGGTCACAACGATGCCCTTAAAGCCCCATTCGTTGCGCAGGACATCCGTCAAAAGCCATTTGTTCTCCGCGCAGTAGGTGCCGTTTAAGCGGTTGTACGCCGCCATGATCGTCCACGGCTGCGCCTTTTTGACCGCCGTTTCGAACGGCGCAAGGTAGATCTCCCGCAGCGTGCGCTCGTCCACGACCGTGTTGACGGTCATGCGGCGTGTTTCCTGGTTGTTCGCGGCGAAATGCTTGATGGAGGTACCAATCCCCTTGCTTTGCACGCCGTTGATGAAGGACGCCGCCATTTCGCCCGCCAAAAGCGGGTCTTCCGAGAAATACTCGAAGTTTCTGCCGCAGAGCGGGGAGCGTTTGATGTTCGTGCCCGGCCCCAGCAGGACAGAGACTTTTTCCTTTAAGCACTCTTCGCCGAGCGCCTCACCCATGCGGCGGATGAGCGCCGTATCCCATGAGCATGAGGTCGCCGCCGCCGTGGGGTAGCAGATGGCGGGCACGCCTTTTAAGGACAATTTCTCTTCTTTAGAGGTCTTCTCCTCCACGCGCTTGCGGATGCCGTGCGGGCCGTCGGTCAGCATGATGGACGGTACGCCCGCTGAGGGGACGTCCGCCGTGTGCCAATAGTCCTTGCCGGAACACAGGCTGACCTTTTCCTCCAGCGTCATTTTCGCTAAGATGTCTGGGTGCTTCATAGATTCTCCTCCATACGAAAAATATCTTTTCAAATTGGGAATTTGAACAAAAAGGGATGGGTTTTACTTGAAAAAATATCGATACCATAATAAACCAAATGCGTGGATTTTGCAAGTGTTTGTGTGAATGCGGCGGCTTATTCCGTCCCTTCGTCATCGGAAAGCCCCAGAACGCCAGCGGCATCGGGCTGTTCCATCGCCTCCACGGTCTTGAGCTTTTTGCGGATGATGTCGTTGCGGTGCTGCGCTTCGCCGAGCGTCTTGCCCGCGTCGTCGATTTTCTTTTTGGCTTTTTCCAAAATCACGCCGAAGTTTTCATACTGTGCCTTGGTCGCGCTCAAAAGCAGGCGCACTTCGTTTGCCTTTTCGTTGATCGCCACGGTCTTAAAGCCCATGGCAAGGGAGTTTAAGAGCGCGGTGATGGTAGAGGGTCCCGCGATCATCACGTTGCAGTCGTTTTGGATGCGCTCTAAAATCCCCGACTGCGCCGAAACGATCTCCGCGTACAGCCCTTCCGTCGCAAGGTACATAATGGCGAACGGCGTAGTGTTCGGGACGTGTATGTATTTTTTGATCATCTTCGCCTCACTGTAAACGCGCGCTTCCAGATCCTTGCGCGCTGCCTTGACCGCCTCGGGGTCAGCCTTTTCGGCGGCGGTACACAGCCGCACATAGTCCTCCATGGGGAATTTCGAGTCCACGGGCAGGTAGGTGATCTTGGAACTGTCGTCGCTTGCGGGGATGCGGATAGCGAATTCCACACGCTCGGAATCCTTTTCGCCCGTGGCGACGTTTTTGTCGTACATGTGCGGGATGGTCTGGTCAAGGATCGTTTCCAGCTGGATCTCCGCCCAGGTGCCGCGCGCCTTGACATTCGTGAGCACACGGTTGAGCGCGCCGACGTTATCGGTCACGCCGACGGAAAGCTCCTTCATCTCGCCTAAGGATTTATATAGGTTTTCAAGCTGCTCCGAAACGGTTTTAAAGGAGGAGTTCAGGCGGGCGGTCAATGTGGAGGTCAGCTTTTCATCCACCGTGGCGCGCATCTCGTCAAGCTTTTTCTCGTTGCTCTCCTGCATTTTCGTCACGGCGCTCTCCACCGTGCGCGTCTGCTTTTCGCCTTGCACGAGCAGCCGGTCGCGGATGTCGTTTAGGGATTTTGTGACCGTTTCGCTTAAAGAGATGCGCTGTTCGAGGTTGGCTTTCGTCATTTCCTCTAATTTCTTCTGCATGCGGTCGGCTTCGGCGGCGCGCTCCATGCGGCTGCGGGAGGCTTCCTCGGCGGTGGTCTTGCGCATTTCGTCCAAGCGCGCGGCAAGCTGTTTGATTGCGTCTTCGGTCTGCTTGTCCGTTTTCCCGCCCTTGCGTGCGGTGAGCACGAGCAGAACGACCAAAAGCAAAAGCCCAAGAAGAGCTGCGGCAAGCAAAAGGATCTGTGTCGTTTCCATGGTCTCTACCTCTTTTTTCAACATGATGCCCGCGAAGCGGGCAAGATTACGTTTCCGTATCTTTTTGCGCGTCGGCGCGCATATGCGCGGTCGCCCAAACGTGCGGCGTGACGCCGAATGCCCTCTTAAAGCAGGCGATAAAATACGATTCCGAGCAAAAGGACAAAATATATGCCGCGCGGCTGCATGAACAGCCGTTTTCGAGCATCCGGCAGGCCTCTTTGAGCTTTTCCTGCAAAATATAGCGGCGAAGCGGCACGCCGACCTCTTTTTTGAAGATCGCGGAAAGATAGTCCGCCGAAACGCCGCAGACGTCGGCAAGGTCGGTCACGCGCAGATTTTCGTGCAGGCAGCGGTCGATGTGCGTGACGCATTTGCGCACATGCGGCGAATAGTGCAGCCGTCCGTGCGTGCGTGCGACAAGCTCGGTCAGTGCGTATGCCTGCTGTGTTAAGTATTCGACGATCTGCTCGGGATTTTGGAGCTTGTCCACTGTTTGGATGCAGCGGTCGGAAAAATTGTAAGCATGCAGCTCGTCCAAGCCCCCTTCAAGCGCGGCGCGCGTAGCGAGCGTCACCGAGGTGACCGCCCAATACTGCATCTGCCGCAGCGGGTCGCCGGAGAGCCGCCCGACAACGAAGCCGCTTTGAAAATATTCCTCCATTTTACGCTCCAAAAGGGCGCAGTCCCCCGCCTTGATGCAGTTGTAAAAGGCGGTCTCTGCCTGATAGGGCGTGTGGCGCACGCCGCTCTCGCGCTGGGCGAAAATGGGATCCGTTTTTTCCTGCGGGACGATTTGGATCTTTTGCAGATCGGGCTTCATTCGGCGCCTCCCTTTGCCGCGAATTCTTATTTTAGCATACCGTTTTTCACGTGAAAAGTCAACGGAAATCCTGCAAAAACCTCGGGTTTTTATCGTTTTTGCAACCGGACTTGCAGACATGCGCGGCGCGTGATATACTAATCTGCAAATCATTCGGAAAGGGCGCGCCGGCGGCGCGAAGCGTTATGAAGCAAGGCAAACACGAATCCAGCCGCAAGGCGTTTCGGGCGGCGTTTCCGTATACGCTGCCCATCTGCGCGGGCTTTTTGTTTTTGGGAATGACGTATGGGGTGCTCATGCGCACCAACGGCTTTGCGTTTTGGTACCCGATGCTCATGAGCCTGACCATATTTGCGGGTTCGGTGGAGTTTGTCGCGGCGGATATGCTTATGGGCACATTCCAGCCGCTGCAGGCGTTTTTGATGACGCTCCTGCTTAACGCACGGCACCTGTTTTACGGCATTTCAATGCTGGACAAGTACAAGGGGACGGGCTTCAAAAAGCCGTATCTGATCTTCGGGCTTTGCGACGAAAGCTTTTCGATCAACTGCACGGCAAAGATCCCGTCCGACGCGGACCGCGGCTGGTTCTATTTCTTTGTCACGCTGCTCAACCATTTTTATTGGGTGGCGGGCGCGACGCTCGGCGGCGTGTTCGGCTCGCTTGTGCACTTCAACACCGAGGGGCTTGATTTCGTGATGACCGCCATGTTCGTGGTGATCTTTCTCGAACAATGGCAAAAGGACAAACAGCATTTGAGCGCTCTGGCGGGGCTTGGCATTTCGGCGCTCTGCCTGTTGGTTTTCGGCAGCGATAACTTTATCCTGCCCGCCATGCTCGGTATTTTGGCGGCGCTCACGCTTTTACGCCGGCCGCTTTCGAAAGGGGGCGACGCCGCATGAGCGCCATGACGCTTCCCCAGCAGCTTGTGACTGTCCTGATGGTCGTGCTCGGCACGATGCTCACGCGGTTTTTGCCGTTCCTGCTGTTTCCGGCGGGCAAGCCCACGCCGAAATATCTGCAATATCTGGGCAAGGTTCTGCCCGCGGCGGTGTTCGGGCTGCTGGTCGTGTACTGCCTGCGGAATGTAAGCATCGTTTCGGGCAGCCACGGCATCCCAGAGCTGATCGCCATCGCCGTGGTCATCGGGCTGCACCTTTGGAAAAAGCAGATGCTGTTGTCCATTGCGGGCGGCACGGTCTGCTATATGCTGCTCGTGCAGTTTGTGTTTTGATGTGCCAAAAGACAGCGAAGCACCTTTGAACCTTATAAGGGTGAAAACAAGGGAAAGAAGAAACAATTATATGGAGCATGATCATGAAAACTACAAGTGATTTTTGGATGGCTTTGGATGAGTTGGTTTACGGCTCTGAAATCATCATTGACAGACCGAAAGGAACAGTACATCCCAAATATCCGAATTTTATATATAAAGTGGATTATGGATATTTGAAAAACACGTCATCTATGGATGGGGACGGAATTGATGTATGGGTTGGAACAGCGACCGAAAAATATATAGATGCAATTATGGTTATTATCGATTTATTGAAGAAAGATTCAGAAATCAAAATATTAGTTTCATGCACCGAGGAAGAAAAAACTATCATATATCAAACGCACAATGAAACACCATACATGAAGGGACTTTTGATCCGTAGATAAGCAATTCACGGCAGAGTTCAAAGCGCAGATTTGTGCGAAGGTGTATCAAGCACAACAACTCCTGCTTTTGCTGAATCAAAACAGGGGTTCTTTGATATGCTGCAACGGGGTATCCAAAAAGGATACCCCGTTGTTCCGTATTTTCCTTTTTACTTCATAAACCTGCCGTAGCGCACTTGATTTACGATAAATCCGATCGCCAGTGCCAAAAGCAGGGGGATGAGCAGGATGATGAGCGCTAATATCCCGATGATGACGATCGGCACGCCCTTTTTGCTCTTTTTGCGCGCGGGCTTTTCTTCGGGCGCCTTTTTAGGCGGCGCCTGCTCGCCCTCGGCGTAATAGGGCAGGATCGGCAGAACCGCGTTGTAGGAGGGGATGCCCGTGTTATGAAGAAGCGGTTCTACGAAATCGCACAGCGAATCCGAAACCTTCAGCAGCTTGCGCACCTTGATGTGCAGCGCGCCGAACACGGAGTCGAGGATGGACAAAAGCCCCATCGTGATCTTGTATTCCGCGTCGTCGGGCGAATACAGGTCCTCGCCGCCGTAGAGGTTCGTGACCATGTCCACGATGAAATCTACCACGGGCCGGTCTGCGATGTCGGCATAATCTTCGGGAGAAAGTCCCGTTTCCTTCTTCGTCCATTTGGCGACCTTGCCGATGGTCAGCTTGTTTAAGAGCTTGGCGACCGGCTTTACAAGCCAGCCGATCTTGTAAATGAGCTTCTTTTTGATGCTGATGGACGTTGCCATGTCGGCGAACTTGTGCGTGTCGCCCGCCGCCGCTTTGACCATGTCGCGCACGATGCCGACCATTTGGTTTTTCAAATAGTCTTGCAACGACTTTCCTTTCAGGTCAAAATCCACCTTTTCGGTCACAAGGTCGGTCGTGGTCGACACGATGCCTGCCGCCTCGTCCACCACCACGGTGCGGATCGGCGCAGGGTAGCCGATGGTCGCGGCGGTGGAAATGGTATACAGGGTGTTGCCGCGTTTGCTTTCGACCTTGTCAATGTGGTGGATGTGCGTGTGGCCGGTGAGCATGAACTGGATGCCCATATCGGCGTATTGCTCGCGGCGGATGTCGAAGTCGCCGTGCATGTCGTTTTTGCCGATGAGCGCGTACACGGGGGAGGGGGCGATGAGCGGGTGATGCGTCATGGCAAGGATGAACTGCCCATTTTTGCGCGCGTCCTCCGCCTGCTCGCACAGCCACTTGTAGCAGTCCTCCGAAATGCCGCTTTTGCCCGTCAGGTTGCGGTCGTCGTTGATCGCAAACAGGCGGTAGCCCTCCTGCAGCTGTACAACATAGGACATACTGTCGCGGTGTACGGAGATCGCCTCGTCCGGGCCGAACTCGCGGTACATCTCGTAAAGCTCCTCGCGCTTTGCGGCGGGGATCTTTACCTTTTCATCCCCAACGTAGGAATTGGTCTGTCCGTCGTCCTGGTAGTCGTGCGTGGCGGTGATGACGTACACGCGCTTGCCTGCGGCTTTCAAGCCGCGCAGCATTTCGATGAACTCCTTATGCGAATCGTATTCACCGTTCGAGGTGGTGTCGCCGGAAAGCAGTACGATATCGGTGCGTTTGTCCGCCTTGATCTGGCGGAACGCCGCATCGAGGATCTCCGCCGAATATTGCAGCGGCATTTGGCTTTTGGCGTTTGCCGTTTCATAGGCCGCGCCGGAAACGCCCGTGGATTTCGCATAATAATGGGTATCCGTGATCACCGTTACCGTGAGCGGTGCTTTTGCCATAGGGCTTCCTCCTTATTTTGCTTTGGTTTGGATCTCCTCGGTCAAACGCGCAAGCAGCTCGTCAAGTGTAAACGAACCGATGTCGCCTTCGCCGCGGTGCGATACGGAGACTGAGCCGTCCTCGACCTCCTTGTCGCCGACGATGAGCCAATACGGCAGCCGCTGTAGCCTTGCCTCGCGAATTTTATACCCGATCTTTTCGCTGCGGTCATCCACCGAAGCGCGGATGCCGTGCTCGAACAGGATCTTGCGGATCTCTTCGGCGCGCGCGGCGTGGCGGTCGGCAATCGGCAGCACGCGCACCTGCTCGGGTGAAAGCCACAGCGGGAACGCGCCGGCAAAATGCTCAATGAGGATGCCGATGAAGCGTTCGATCGAACCGAACACGACGCGGTGGATCATGATCGGGCGGTGCTTCTCGCCGTCCGCGCCCGTGTATTCTGCTTCAAAGCGCTGCGGCAGCTGGAAGTCGAGCTGGATGGTGCCGCACTGCCATGTTCTGCCTAAAGAGTCCTCCAAGTGGAAGTCGATTTTCGGCCCGTAAAACGCGCCGTCGCCCTCGTTGACGACATACGGCAGGTGCAGCTCGTCAAGCGCCTTGCGAAGACCCTCGGTCGCCATCTCCCAATCCTCGTCGCTGCCCATGGAATCCTCGGGACGGGTGGACAGCTCCACATGGTATTTGAAGCCGAACAGCGTGTAGACCTCGTCAATGAGCCGCACAACGCCCTTGATCTCGTCGGTGATCTGCTCCGGCATCATGAAGATGTGCGCGTCATCCTGCGTAAAGCAGCGCACGCGCATCAGCCCGTGCAGCGCGCCCGATTTTTCATGACGGTGCACAAGCCCCAGCTCGCCCATGCGGATGGGCAGGTCGCGGTAGGAGTGCGGCTCGGATTTGTAAACGAGCAGCCCGCCCGGGCAGTTCATCGGCTTAATGGCGAAATCCGTATCGTCAATGACGGTGGTATACATGTTTTCCTTGTAATGATCCCAGTGCCCGGAGGTCTCCCAAAGCTGGCGGTTGAGCATCAGCGGGGTCGAGATCTCCACATACCCCTCGCGCGTGTGGATCTGCCGCCAATAGTCGATCAGCGTGTTTTTGAGGATCATGCCGTTCGGCAGAAAGAACGGGAAGCCGGGACCCTCGTCCATCATGGCAAAGAGCTTGAGTTCGCGCCCGAGCTTTCTGTGATCGCGCTTTTTCGCTTCCTCAATGCGCGCGAGATACTCGTCGAGCGCCGACTGCTTCGGGAACGCGGTCGCATAAATGCGTTGGAGCATTTTATTGTGCTCGTCGCCGCGCCAGTACGCGCCCGTGCAGGAGGTCAGCTTGAACGCCTTTACCGCGCCTGTGGACATCAGGTGCGGCCCCGCGCAAAGCTCGTCGAATTCGCCCTGCCGGTAAAACGAGATCGGCTCGTTCTTCTCGGCGTGCTCTTCGATGAGCTCGACTTTATAGGTCTCGCCCTTTTCACGCATGGCAGCGAGCGCCTCGTCGGGGGAGAGCGTGTACCGCTCAAGCGGCAGATCCTCCTTAACGATCTTTTTCATTTCCGCCTCGATCTGTGTTAGTACCTCGGGCGTGAAAACCGTCTCGGAATCAAAATCGTAATAAAAGCCGTTGTCAATGGCAGGACCGATGGCGAGCTTCGTCTCGGGATACAGCCGCTTGACCGCCTGCGCTAAGATGTGTGAAGCGGTGTGGCGGAACGCGCGCCGGCCGTCCTCGTCGTCAAAGGTCAAAATTTCCAGCGTGCAGTCTTTGGAAATTTCCGTGCGCAGGTCGCAGGTTTCACCGTCTACTTTCGCAAGGCACGCCGCCTTGTAAAGCCCCATGCCGAGCTCTTTAGCGACTTCGGCAGCGGTCACGGGTGTGTCAAAGCTTTTAACCGAGCCGTCTTTCAATGTGATGTTGAACATAATGCATCCTCCTTAAAATGCGGAAAACATAAAAATCGTTTTGGGATAAAAACAAAAGCATCTCACCCCGAAAAGGGATGAAATGCTCACATTCCACGGTTCCACCCAAATTGGCGCATTGCGCCCGCTCGAACGCCTTAACGCGGCGGCACGGCGCGCTTTACGGCCGCAGCTTTACAGCGCGCACTCGGGAGAGGTGTCGGGCTTTTACGCTTTGCCCGCGCTTGCAGCCGCGGCGCGGACTCTCTGAAAAAGCGTGTGGGAAAGCCGTCGGGCTCCGTCAACGATTTATAATATAGAAATTATACTATATTATAGCCGCACGCTTTTGAAAAATCAACCCCCATTTTCACAGCCGCCGGTACGCAAAGAAAAGCGCGATTCGACTGCCGCACAAGGGGGTAGCAATTTTTCGGAAATTATGCTATACTTTCACTTGAGAAAATCATCGAATATAGGAGAAGCCTATGTTACCCTCAAACACCCTTAAGCACAGCGGTGCCTTACGCGCGGGCGCATTGCTTGCGGCGCTCACTCTTCTGCTTTCCGGCTGCGGGGCAGGTACGGACGTGCAGACACAGAATGTCGGCACGCGCACCGTCGAAACCGCGCAGTACGCGGGCGCCGAAACGCACCATACCAGTTCCGAAAACCTGGTTTTTGTTACAAGCTCAGGGCTTGTGGAACTCTATTACGACAGTGCGACGGATTCCGCCGCCGTGCGGGAGACGAATACCGGCACCATGTGGCAGACGCTCCCCGCCGCGCGGACGGACGGCGCCGAGGTGCAGTCCGCCGTTGTTACGGCAGAGGTGTCGAACGGCGGCACGGTCTATACCCTCAATTCGCAGGACAATGCGACGGCTTTTGGCACTTCTGCATTTCAGCCGACGCAAAACGGCATGGAATTAACGTACAATATGGCGCTGGACGCCGAAACAGCGGCGCGCAATGTTGCGGATGTCCCTGCGGGTGCACCGTATGTGTCCGTGACCGTGGCGTTTACACTGGAGGACGGCGCGCTGCGCGTGTCGGTGCATTGCAGCGATATACAGGTAAGCACCGGCTTTGTGCTGGAGCGCCTGACACTGCTTGATTGGTTCGGCGCGACGGATTCCGCCGCCGAAGGGGACTATATGCTCCTGCCCGACGGCAGCGGTGCGATCGAAACGATCGCGGGCACGTCGTCGGATGCGTACACCGAAAAGACCTTTGTGACCTACGGCGCGGACGCCGCGCTCGGGGAACAGGCCGAAACGGCGGACGGCGGCATTGCGTTTACCTCTGCTTTGCTGCCCGTTTACGGCATGAAGCGCGGGGAAAGCGCCTTTGTTGCGATCATCGAAAGCGGGGACGCGATCTCCCGCATCACCTCGCACCGTGCCGCAGGCGACGTGCTGTACAACCGCGTCGGCGCAACGTTCTGTGTGACGGATACCGCGCTTCTCGGCGGCGAGGGCGATCAAACGTTGTATACCGGCAATGCCTACACCGGCGAGCTCGGGATCTGCTACCGCTTTTTGTCCAACCGCAACGCCGGCTATTCCGGCATGGCGGCGGCGTGCCGCGAGGTGCTGATCCGCAACGGCGTTTTGCCTTCGCAGGCGGCTTCAGTCCCCGAAACGCTGCCTTTGCTTTTAACGGCGTACGGCGCAGCGGCGAAAAACAACCCGAATCGCAGCGAAACGC
The DNA here is from genome assembly GCA_900545625.1 of uncultured Oscillospiraceae bacterium. Classification (GTDB taxonomy): domain Bacteria; phylum Bacillota; class Clostridia; order Oscillospirales; family Acutalibacteraceae; genus Fimenecus. Next base: position 10,464 of record UQZS01000006.1, read on the forward strand.
TGACGGATTATATGCAGATGCAGGAGCTTCTGCGTCTGCTCAAAGCAAAAAGCGTGGATAACGTTTTGCTGCGCATGTCCGGCGCGCTGGACGGCGCAACGTCGCAGGGGCTGCTGAAAAGCAGCGATCTTTCCGGCAAGCTCGGCAGTGAAAAGGAGCTGGAAGCACTGCTGCAATATGCGCAGACCCAGCAATTCTCGGTTTACCTGAATGTGGACATCGCTTCGTTCGGCAGGCGCAGTGCGAAAAAGTCCGCGCATGCCGCCGAAAACATTGCGGGCGATACGCTGTCTATGGCGGTCAACAACCCGTTTACCGGTGTGGCGGGGGATGCGCAGCATACGCGCTATTTGCTGCGGCAGACCGAGATCGGCGAAAACGTGGATGCGTTCGTCAATGATTTCCACAGTCTCGCGTTCAGCGGCTACTGTATAGACGATGCGGGCAGCACGCTCTATTCCGATTACGCAAGCGCGGGCAATACGCGCACCGTCGCCGCGGGGCTCATGCAGGAACAGGCGGCGACCCTTGCCGCCGGCAGAACGCTTATGGTCGATACGGGCAACGCCTACCTGCTGCGCGATGCCGACATTGTCGTGGATCTGCCAAGTGCCGCCGTATATCCCGAAACCGACGGCTACACGTCCGTCCCGTTCGTGCAAATGGTGCTGCATGGACTTGTTGCCTATGCGCACGAGCCGATCAATCTTGCCGAGAACAGCGAAACGGCGTTCCTCAAGGCGCTGGAATACGGCGCAATGCTGAGCTACGCTTGGGATTATACCAAAACGGGCGACGAGACGATCGACACGGTCTACCACTATGAATCGCAGATCAATACCGCAGCCGCAAATTATCTGACGGCGGCGCAGACGCTCGGCGATTTGCAGGATGCGCGCATGACGGCGCACTACGAGGTGCAGGACGGTGTGTACTGCACGGAGTACAACAACAGCACCACCCTGTATTTCAACTATACGGATGAGGCAGTCACCGTAAACTCCATTACCGTCGAGCCGATGTCCTGCCAGCGCGTGAACTGATCGAAACGGAATTTCATCATATAAATATAGTATATAAAAGACCGTCCCCGCAGGATCTCCTGCGGGGACGGTCTTTCAAGCGTAAGATGGTGGGCTGTGATGCCCGGAACTATTGCGTAATATCGCCGAACTCGGCGTTCGCCGCATGCCGCAGGTCGTTCGGTGCAAGCTCTGCCTGCACGCCGATTTTTCCCGCGCTGACGATGATCGTCTCAAAGTCCTGCGCGGTTCGGTCGATGACGGTCGGGAACGCTTTTTTCATCCCGATGGGGCTGCACCCGCCGCGCACATAGCCTGTGAGGGGCAGCAGATCCTTGACGTGCAGCATTTCCACATGCTTTTCGCCGACACAAGCCGCCGCAGCTTTCAGGTCCAGTTCCGCAGGGGCGGGGATCACGAACACATAGCACTGCCCGCTTTTGCCCCGTGTCACAAGCGTTTTGAAAATGCGGGCGGCATCTATGCCCAAAAGTGCGGCAACACGCATCCCGTCTACCGCCTCGCCGCCGTGCGCGTAGGTGTGCACGCGGTAGGCGATCTTTTCCCGATCCAGAATGCGCATGGCGTTGGTTTTCGGCAGTCCTTTTGCCAAAGCGTTCACCTCATTTTAAGTTGCGGAAGTTCTTTATGGTCTTGGGGGCTCTTCGGCGCTTTTTCTGCCGATTGTGCCGTATGATCAGCCCGATATAGACGGCGAGCACCAAAAGGACCAGTGCAAAAACGATCAGGAACACGGTAGAGTGGAACAGTTGGACGATCCCGTTGCCGAGATACAGGAAGATGCTCACGTCTACGTCCTCGGCGGCGACCAGATTGACCGTTGCGATCTCATCGCCCGCGTACAGGATCCGCGCTTTCCCCAGCACATCCCCTTTTTTGACCGGCGCATCCACCGTAGTCGGCGTTTCCTCGGGGATCGCTTCGATGAGTACGCTGTTTTCGTCGTTGCCCACGGGTACGAGTGCCGTCACCTCGGTTTCGGGTACCAGGCGTACATGGTCGGCGTCGCTGGAGAGGCGCACATCCACTACAGTCACAATGCGCGTGGTGTCGGCGACCTTCGTCATGCGCAGATTGTCAAACGCCCATTCAAAGAGCGTCTTACAATCCAAAAATGCACGGTTGTCTGGATTGCCGTCGCCGTTGACATCCTCATACGGGGCGTTCATAACAACTGCAAGATAGTTGTAGCCGTCTTTGCTCGCCGTGGAAATGACACACCGTCCGGCGCCCGAGGTCGAGCCGGTCTTGACGCCCGATGCATATTCGCAGTAATAGGTTTTAAAATTCGGGTTGATCAGCCAGTTTGTCGAAAGCAGATTGCGTTCCTCACTTTTGTTCGTGGCGGGCAGGGTGTAGCTGACGGTGTTGACGATCTCCGAAAACAGCGGCAGCTCCAGCGCGTGCTGCGTGATCAGCGCCAGATCGCGTGCAGTGGAGTAGTGCCCTTCGGCGTCTAAGCCGTGCGGATTGACGAAATGCGTGTTTGTGCAGCCCAGAGAAGCGGCAAAATCATTCATCATCTGCACAAAGGCGGGCACGCTCCCGCCGCCGATGTAATCCGCCAAAATGACCGCCGCCTCGTTGGCACTGCGCACCAAAAGGCAGTACAAAAGCTGGCGCACCGTCAGCTCTTCGCCTGCAAGCAGCCCTGCCGTGGAGCTGTTCGTGCCTGCAATGGCGTCGATGGACGACTGTTTGACGGTCACAACGGCGTCAAGATCCTGGCAGTTTTCGATCGTGAGGATGGCGGTGGTGATTTTTGTAAGGGACGCGGGCGCGGTGACCTTGTCCGCGTTCTTGTCAAAGATCACCGTGTTGCTGTCCAAATTCAAAAGCAGCACGATGTCCGCGCTGATACCCATAGTGTCTAAGGATGCGTTAAAGGCGGCAGAACCCGGCAAAATGCAGGTGCAAATCAGAAGTATGAGCGCAAGGAAAAAAGAAAAAGCACGCTTCAAAGCGTTTCACCTCTTGAAAAGAACTCGCAAAACGTGTAAAATACTATATTACATATGGGATCCGAATCGGACATCAAACAGTATACCAAAATTTTCAAACGATGGCAACCCAAATCAAAGGATGTGAACCATTTTGATATATGTGACCGGCGACACCCACGGCGAGGCGGACCGCCTTTCCCCCTCGAAGCTGCGCACGCTGAAGGCGGGCGACACGCTGATCGTCTGCGGCGATTTCGGCTTCTTGTGGGACGACAGCAAAAAAGAGCAGAAGCTGCGCGAACAGCTCGGCAAACGGAAATACAACATCTGTTTCATCGACGGCACGCATGAGAATTTTTCCCTTTTGAACAATTACGAGGTAAGCGAGTGGAACGGCGGCAAGGTGCACCGGATCTACGGCAACCTCTACCATCTGCTGCGCGGGCAGGTCTATCATATCGACGGGCTTTCGGTGTTCACCATGGGCGGCGGCGAGAGCCCCGACATCGATATCCGATCGGAGGGCGACACCTGGTCGCGCGAGGAGATCCCCACGCGCGAGGAGCTTTTGGAGGGCGCGCACGCGCTCGAAAAGGAAAATTATCATGTGGATATCGTCGTCACGCACGAACCGCCGCTGCGCATCAAGGGCTTTTTGCAGCTCAAGGATTACGACTCCCTGCGTGTAACGGCGCTCAACGCTTATTTTGAGGAGCTTTCCGATTCGTGTACGTTTGACAAATGGTATTTCGGCAGTATGCATATGGATAAATATATTTCCTCCACGCACATTGCCGTGTTCAAAAATATCCTTCGCGCCGATACGGGCGAAAAAGTGTAAAGACAAAGGCAGACTGTATCATGCAAATGACCCGTTCCCGAAAAATCCTCGGCACAGTGGAAGTGGTCGCCGCTGTTGCGGTTCTGGTGCTTGCCGTCGCGCTCGCGCCGGCATATACGGGCGAACAGCCGGCTGAGACTGCGCCCGCAACCGAAGCAACCGAAGCGGCAACCGCCGACGCCGAGACGCAACCGGCCGAAACCACGACCGAGCCGCCCACCGAACCGCCGGAAGTCGGCGAATACACGGTGGAAAATTACATCGTGCTTACAAGCGATTCCGCTATGGAAATGTATTCCGTCGCGCAAAAGCGGCTGACCGAATACGGGGAAACGCTCAATGCGCTCAAAGCGCGCGTGCCGGAAATCAATGTGTATTCCCTGCTCGCGCCCACGCGCATCGCGTTTTACGGGCCGGAGGAATACCGCACGGGCTCGCATTCGCAGACGCGCGGCATTGAGATCGCTTACGGCGCAATGTCCGACGACATCGTCAAGGTGGACGCCTACAGCCACCTTTCGCGGCACACGGATGAATACATCTATTTCCGCACCGACCACCACTGGACGGCGCGCGGCGCCTATTATGCGTATGAGGCGTTCTGCGAGAGCGCGAACCTCGAATGCAAGCCGCTCTCCGCGCACGAGACCGGCAGGCTCGACAATTTCGTGGGCAGCATGTACCGCTATACGCACAGCGAGAGTTTGAAGAACAACCCCGATTATGTCGAGGTGTTTTACCCGACGGTCGAGGCAAGCGGGCAGTATTATTCGACCCCCGCGATGACCGACGGGAAAACGCTTCGCATCATTTCGACCTCGATCACAGATGAATCCAGCAAATATATGGCGTTCATCCAAGGCGACAAGCCGCTGATCAAGATGACCTCAGCATGCGGGAGCAACCGAAAAATACTGCTCATTAAAGAATCCTACGGCAACGCCTTCGCCCCGTTCCTTTTGGAAAATTTCGGCGAGGTCTATGTGCTTGATCCGCGTCAGGACGGTGTAAAGGGCATGAACCTCCCGCAGTTTCTCCGCGAGCAGGGGATCACCGATGTGCTTGTGCTCAATTACCTGATGGCGCCGTCGAATTCCACCTTTATGGATGCGTTCAACGAAATGGTCTATGTTTGACGCATGGATATAGGATAGGAAAAAAACCGTTTTCTATACAAACCGCGCCCCGCCGAAACAGGCGGGGCGCTTGCTGTATCGGGTTTATGCATTCTCCAGAACTCGGCCGGCGGTCGTGACGGTGCAGACCTTCCACGGGATCAGCTTGCCGCTTTTTTGCAAGGCGTTTTTGACCGCCTGCACGATCCCGCCGCAGCAGGGGACTTCCATGCGCGCCACGGTGATGCTCTTGATCTCGTGGAGTGCGAGGATCTCCGTCAGCTTATCTGTGTAGTCGACCATATCTAACTTCGGGCAGCCGATGAGCGTCACGCGCCCCGCGATGAAGCGGTCGTGAAAATCGCCGCAGGCGTATGCCGTGCAGTCCGCCGCTATAAGCAGGTGCGCGCCGTCGAAGTAAGGCGCGTTTACGGGCACGAGCTTGATCTGCACAGGCCACTGCGCAAGGCGGCTGACGCCGGATACTGCCGGCGAAGCGGACGGTGCCGCCGGTACGGTTTGCGGGCGTTTGATTGATGCGGCGCGCGAGCCGGGGCAGCCGCAGGGCAATTCCGTTTTTTCCTTTTCCTGCTGCGCCGCTTTTACGGCTTCAGCGTCGTAGGCGGGCGCCTCGCGCTCGGTAAAGGTGATCGCCCCCGTCGGGCAGGCGGGCAGGCAGTCGCCCAAGCCGTCGCAGTAGTCCTCGCGCAAAAGCTTTGCCTTGCCGTTTACCATGCCGATGGCGCCTTCGTGGCAGGCTTCGGCACAAAGCCCGCAGCCGTTGCATTTTTCTTCGTTGATTTGAATGATCTTGCGAATCATGATTTTCCTCCGTTGTTTTCAAAATCGGGTTGACCGAACGCGTATAGCATAGTACAATTTAGCCAAGAATTCGGTTGTAATTACAACGGAACGGAGAAAAAGATGCAAAAATTTTTACCGCTTTTGGAAACGGTCCCGCTACTTGCGGGCCTCGGAACAGAACAGCTTGAAGCCTTGCCGCGGGCGCTGGATGCGCGCGTGCAGGCCTTTGCGCGCGGTGAGATCGTATTGCATGTCGGCGATGCGGTCCGCGCGCTCGGCATAGTGCTTTCAGGGCGGCTCGAAATTTCGCAGGAGGATTACCACGGCAACGCGGTGCTGCTCGCCGGGCTTTCGGCGGGGGAGCTGTTTGCGGAGTCCTTTGCCTGCACCGGGCGGCATTCTACCGTGCAGGTGCGCGCCGCCGAAAAAGCGCAGGTGCTTTGGCTTTCCTTTGCCCGCCTGCGCGCCCCGTCGCCGGAATTTGCACTGCTTTGCGCACGCGTGAGTGCCAACCTTACCGAGATGCTCGCGCGCAAAAACATTTTTTTGACCGGGCGCATCGCGCACATCTCCAAACGCACCTTACGCGAAAAGGTGTTGTCCTATCTGTTTGAGGTCTCGGCGCAAACGGGCAGCCGCAGCTTTACGATCCCCTTTGACCGCCGGCAGCTGGCGGAGTATCTTGCCGCCGACCGCAGCGCGCTCTCCGCCGTGCTCGGGCGGCTGCGCGACGAGGGTGTTTTGACGTTTCATAAGAATCAATTTACGCTTTACAATGCGCGCAAGCTTTAAATCGGCGCAAAATTTGTCTTTTCCGGACGGCAACCGCGTTTTGCAAACGGCAGTTGCCGTCTTTTTCCATGTGCGTAAACCGAAATGTATGGTGCAACCGTGTCCTTGTGGGTATGCTAAAGACGTTCTCACGAACAAGACTTTTCCCGGAAATATTTTCCGACTATCCCGAATACCATTTGAAAGAAAAAGGAGATGCGCTTATGAAAACGCTTAAAGTCACCCACTTCGGTATCCAAAGAAAAATCATTGCGAACATGACCTCGGAAAGCTGGGAGACCATCCCGCACGTGACCTATATGTATGAACCCGACGTGACCGAATTCATGCGTGAATACAAAAAGCTGAACTTTGACCGCAGCGGTGCGGATAAAATTTCCGTAAATACGCTGGTGCTCAAGGTCATCTGCGAGGGGCTCAAAGCCGCCCCCGCCATGAACGCCCATATTCATTTTAACCGTAAGCTTGTGCGCGGCGAGGTCAAAAGCTTTGAGGATATCCATATTTCCATGCCGATGATCCTGCCGAACGGCGAGATGATGACCGTGAACCTGCATAATTTTGAGAACAAGAATTTAGACGAAATGACCGCCTATATCCATGACGTTGCCCGCCGTGCGGAGAATACGGATCTCAACGAAGCCATGTTCGAAGTGTCGCTGGACAATACGCTGACGGCCCTTCGCCACGGCAAGATCGGGCAGGCCGTCTGCAGGCTGATCGGTTCCAAAACCGGCAAGCACAAGGTACACACCCTGCACGGCAAGGCCAAGCGCGACTATGAGGCAATCCCCGTTTCCGACCGCCTGACCAAGTCGGACTTAGAGCAGGGTACGGTCACCGTTTCCAATATCGGTTCCGTGTACCGCGGGCAGAAAGGCGCCTGCTCGCTTTTGGAGATCATCCCGCCGCAGGTCACGGCGTTCGGCGTGGGCGCGGTGCAGGATAAACCCGTTGTCGTTTGCGACGCCGCCGGCAAAAAGAGCGTCGAAGCACGGCAGGTGCTGCCCATCTGCATTGCCTTTGACCATCGTGCGCTCGATTTCGGCGACATCGTCCCATTCCTTCAAAAGCTCGACGCCATCTTTGCGCACCCGCAGATCATGCACACCTGGAAGAGCCGTGAAAAATCCGTGCGCACCGCGCGCGAGGCATAAAAGCTAAAGCAAAAGAACAGGGCGGCTTCCCAAAAGAAGTCGCCCGTTTGCTGTCTGTCTGGTTTGTCAGGTCTGCGGAAAATCGCGCAGGGATTTGAACACATACCCCTGCTCGCGCGCCCAGTCGATGATCTGCCCGAGCGCATTCGCGTTGTCGGGCGAGACCGAGTGCAGCAGGATCACTGCGCCCGGATGCAGACGTGAAGTGACGGTGTCAAAGGCGTACTGCGTACCGCGCTGGTTATCGAGATCCCAATCCTCATATGCGACCGACCAGAATACGCTGCGGTATCCGATCGAGCCGACCAGATCCAGCGCACAGTCGGAATATTCGCCCATCGGGAAGCGGAAGAACGGTTCGCTGTACCCGAAATTCGTGCGCAGGTAGTCATCCATGCCCTGGATCTCCTGCGCCATTTCGATCCTTGTGAGCGTCGGGAAGGACGGGTGCTTCACGGAGTGGTTGCCCACGATGTGCCCCTCCGTGATCATGCGGGCGATCAGGTCGGGGTTATCCTCCACCTGCGGCAGCGTGCAGAAAAACGCCGCCGGAACGTCCTTTTCCTTGAGCGTGTCAAGGATCTTTTCGGTGTATCCGTTTTCGTAGCCGCAGTCAAAGGTCAAATACAGCGTCTTTTCCGCGCTTACGGTGTCCAGACAAAACGCCCGATAGCCGTTTTCGGAAAAGTAGCTTTGATTTTGAACCGATGTCTCGTGCGGCGCGCCGTCCTTTGCCACGCCGTAACTGTATCCGACTTTTTCAGTCGAAAGCCCGCGCGTGTTTTCCGGGTCTTCTACGGCAAAGTCCTGCAATGGGAGCGCGGGCAGCCCCGTGTACGTTTCGCCGTTCTGCAGAACGGGCTTTTGCGCCGTCACGGGCAGAGGCGTTGCAACCAGCGTGGTCTCATTGGTTGCGGGGTCGGTCAATTCCGGTTGCGCCTCGGTTGCGGGGTCTATCTGCCGTACGTTATCGCCTGCCGCAGAGTTGCCGCAGGCGCTGCAAAGCAGTATGCACAGCAACAGCAGACAGCAGATCCGTATGCGTTTCATGGGGCTTTCACCACCTGTTGTTCGACAGCCCGAGATCGTTTGCGGCGGGCTGTTTGTAAAGCTGCTGTCACTTCATTATAGCATGCATATTGTCCACAAGATTCGAAAATGTGTTGACGGCCTTTTTTGCCGTTTTTTTCGCCTTGCGCTTTGTCGAGCCGCTTTTGACCATGCCGCTGACCATCGCCACGGCGCTGCCGACCGCCAAACTCACGCCGACGGCCTTCATGGCGGAATTCATGGAATTGTTCATTGCTGTTTCCTCCTTTTGCTTGGGTTCGCCCGCGTGTGCAAAATCACGTTACAAATGCAGGCTGTATATAGTTTGCACATGAAATTTCGGTTTAGCCGCGCAAAAAACTGCTGTATCGGAAAATTTTGCCAAATAAAAAAACCTGCCCGCCTGTGCGGTGCAGGCGGGCAGTCAAGCACCCGGGGAAGGTACGACCCGGGCAAAAGAGAGGGTATATATATTGTAATACAAAAAGTTATAAAACGCAACATAAAAATGTGTGCTGTCCAAAATCTGTCCGGCTTTACTTTTTCCGAAAAAGCTGGTAGAATATGCGGCAGAATCTGCAAAAAAGGAGAGCCGCGGAGCGACGCGGAAAAGAGAAATGGCGTTAAACATTGTGTTGGTCGAGCCCGAGATCCCGCAGAACACGGGCAATATCGCGCGCACCTGTGCAGCGACGGGCGCACGGCTGCATCTGGTCGGCCCCATGGGCTTTACCGTAGATGACCGCAAGCTCAAGCGTGCCGGCTTAGACTATTGGCGGCTGTTGGACATCACCTATTATGACAGCCTGCGGGAGTTTTTGGACAAAACGCCGCAAAAGGACAATTTCTTTTTCTTTACAACGAAGGGCAAGCACATCTATTCCGACCTGCGGTATCCCGAAAACGCATATCTGTTTTTCGGCAAGGAGACAAAAGGCCTGCCCGAATGGCTGCTGCACGAAAATCCTGCGTTCTGCGCACGCCTACCCATGCTTGACGACGCGCGCGCCCGCAGCCTGAACCTCTCGAACACCGTTGCTGTCGCGGTATATGAAGTCCTGCGGCAGTGGGGCTTCCCCAAGCTTTTGTGCGAGGGGCATTTGCGCGAATACGAAGATTGAAAAATTCCCGAAGCGGCGTTGTCTGCTTCGGGAATTTTATGTGTTATGGGATTTTGATGTGGCTTACTCGTACAAATACACGCGCGCTTCGTACGGCCGCATGGCGCAGATGTTCGGCTTTGCCGGGGCATCCTTGTAGTTGCACAAAAGCAGCTTGCCCTTCGTCAGGTCAAAGCCCTCCGGCGCGCGGAAAGTCCGGGTCTCCTCTGCAAACGAGCAGATGATCAGCGCCTTTTGCCCTTCGTAATTGCGTTCATAGCAATAGAAATCTTTGCTCTCGTGCATATGCTCGCGGTAGCTGCCGTAGATGAACAGCTTACTGCCTTGCCGGATCTTTAAGAGCTTGCGGTAGTAGTGGAGTATGGAATCCTTGTCGTGCTCGGCTTCCTTGACATTGATCTCCTTGTAGCTCGGCGCAACACCGAACCACGGCTCGACGGGCGAAAAGCCTGCGTATTGGCTCGAATCCCACTGCACGGGCGTACGTGCGTTCTCACGGCTGGTGCGGTTGGCGATCTCAAGATATTTTGCATCGGAAAAGCCGAATTTCTTGAACAGGCGCTCGTTGTTGAAGGTCACAACGTCCTTGAACTTGTGGATGTCATCGAGATGGTTGTTGATCATCCCGATCTCCTGCCCTTGATAGATAAAGGGCGTGCCGCATTGGAAATAGCACATGGTCGCGAGCATTTTGCCGCTTTCCTTGCGGAACTTCTCACTGCCGTACCGGCTGATGATGCGCGGGTGATCGTGGTTCTCTAAATACAGCGCGTTCCAGGATTTGCCGTACAGATCCTCCTGCCAGTGTGTGAACGCCTTTTTCATTTTGCGCAGGCTGAAGGGCATGGCAATGGTGTCGGTCATAAAGCAGTCCGCCTGCATGTGGTCAAAGCTGATCATCATGTCAAGCTCGCGGTTCGGCCCTGAGGTGAACGCCAGCGCGTCCTTGGAATTCGTCATGGGCGACTCGCCGACCATAAAGCAGTCGTAGTCCTTACAAATGTCGCGGCGGAATTCCGAGAGGTACTCATGGATGTGCGGCCCTTTGTTATAATGCTCAATGCCCGTGGCGATGGGCAGCGGGAAGCCGTTAGGCAGTCCCTCGCGCTTGGAGATAAAGGTGATGACGTCCTCACGGAAGCCGTCCACGCCCATATCAAGCCAAAAGCGCATGATGTTTTTGACCTCTTCACGCACCTTTGGATTGTCCATATTCAGATCGGGCTGTTTTTTGGCGAAAACGTGCAAATAATATTCCCCGCGCACGTCGTCGTATTCCCAAGCGCCGCCCTCGAAGGTGGAAAGCCAGTTGTTCGGCGGCTTTTTGCCGTCCTTGCCCTTGCCTTTTCGCCAGATATAATAATCGCGATAGGGGTTGTCGGCGCCGCCCTTGCGGCTTTCCCGGAACCACATGTGCTCGTCGGAGGTGTGGTTGACGACCAGATCCATAATGACCTTCATCCCGCGCTCGTGTGCGCCGTCAAGTACCTGCTTAAACAGATCCAGGTCGCCGTAGTCGGGCGAGATATTTTTATAGTCTGCAATGTCATAGCCGTAATCCGCGTTCGGCGAAGGGTACAGCGGCGAAAACCAAATGGCGGTAGCGCCAAGGCTTTTGATGTAATCGAGCTTTTCGAGTACACCCCAAAGGTCGCCGATGCCGTCGCCGTTGCCGTCTTTAAACGAGCGCGGCCAAATCTGATAAATGACCGCCTCTTTGTACCAATCCGACATGTCGTTCTCTCCCTTTTTGCCTGAATTTTCTATATCGTATCACATTTTTTTATGAAAAACAATGGGGCAAAACAAAAAAACAAGCATAGGTCAGGGTGCATAACAGGAGAAAAGTGCCGCATCATACCGTTTTCAAACAAAATACACAAAACCACCTGAAAAAACCAAATTTGTTTTCATAAAATGCGGTTGTACTTTGTGAAAAAAAGTGCTACAATCAGTTCTTAATAAAACAGATGATCGGAGGGCTTTTCATGGAAAACGCGCTGAACATGATCGTCGAAGCAGACCGTGCCGCGCGTGAGCGCGTGGAGCAGGCACGGCAGCGGCGCGAGGCGTTGACACAAACGCTTGCCGAACAAAAGAAAGAGATTGACGAAGCGCACACTGCCGAAGCGAAAGCGGAGATCGAGCGTGCACGCAAGACCAAGCAGCAAAAGCTCGAGGCGCAAAGCCGCGCCATCTCGGAAAGAGAAAAAAACCTTGCCGCGCGTTTGGAAGAACGTTATAATGCCGGACATGCCGCATGGGAGGACGCACTGTTCTCTGCGGTGATCAAAGGCGAATAAATACGGACGTTTGTACCCGGAAAAGGAGGTTCGGCGCATGAAAAAAATCGCTTCGCTTTCCGCAGGCGCGCTTACGGCAAAGGCGCATGCGATGTACGGGGATATTCTCGGCGCCGACACATATCGGGAAATGCTCGGCTGCCGCAGCATAGCGGAGCTTGCCGCTTTCTTGCGCGACCACACGGCGTATGCGTCGGTGTTCGGCGATTTAGCGCGTGTGCGCATCCAGCGCGCACGGTTCGAAGCGCTGCTGCGCAAATATACGATGACCCGCATCGCGTCGCTTGCCGCGGCGGAAAAGGCGCTCGGCGGCAGCCTTTATCGGGCGCTTATTATGGATTACGATGCCGAGCTGCTGATCACCTGTGCCGAATACCTCGGTTCCGAGGGGGTCGGCGAGTCCTTGCAGTTTGTGCCCGCTTTTTATCGCGAGAACTCTCAGCTTAACGAGCAAGCGCTGTTTCGTGCGCGCGATTTGGATGCACTGGACGCCGCACTGGACGGTACGCCGTATGACCGTCTGCTGGACGGCTTTCGCGCGGGCGCGCCGTTTTCGGTGCGCGCGCTGGAGCTTTTGGTGGACGAAAGCGTGAATACGCGCGCCGAGCAGCTGATCCGCGAAAACTATTCGGGCGAAACGCGCAGCGCGCTGCTCGAAAACCTGCGCATGCGCGCGGACATGAAAACCGTTGAAAGCCTGTACCGCATGAAGACGTACTACCCGGACGCGGATGCACGCCGCACGGGCGTGCTTTCCAACACGGTGACCGCCTTTACGCAAAGCGAGCGTACCGCCCTGCTCGAGTGCAAGGATGCGGCTGCGCTCACACAGGTGCTCAAACGGTCGGTTTACGGTAAGCTGCCCGGACTTTTCCAAGCGGGCGTTATCGAGCATAAAACGAACGAGGCTATGCTTCGCGCCCACATACACCAGCTTCGTTATTCCACCATTCCGCAGGTCGTGCTCGTCAGCTTTGTCGGTATCCAGCAAAATGAAATGACCAATCTGATCCACATTTCGGAGGGGATCCGATACGGGCTTCCGCCCGAAGAGATCGCCGCGTTTCTGGTGACAAAAGAGAATGTGCGCGCGTCCGAAACGTAACGGGCCTGTGTGAAAGGAAGGCTTTCCATGAGAAAACGAAAATTTGCGGTTCTCAGGCTCCTGATCGCTTCGGAAGAAATGGATGCGGTTTGCAGAGCTTTGAAGCAATACGGCTTCCGGCCGCAGTTTGATACCGAAACGCCGACATCGGCATATCACGGCATGGAGAAAAAGAGCGGCGGCGACAGCCCGTATACGCATACGCTCTCGCATCTGCGTTTTGTGCTGGATGTCGCCGGGAAACCGCTTCCCGAAGCCGATATCCATGCGGCTCTGCCGGAAGACTGGCATGAAAAAGCTGAGGCACTTTATAAAGCCTGCCGAACGCTTCAAAAAGAGAAAACACAGCTGCAAGAGCAGGAGGACGCCTGCCGGCAGGGGCAAAAAAAGCTGGAGTTGTTCGGCGATTTGACTGTAGACATGCAGGATATTGCGGAATGCACGTTCATCCGCGTTCGATTCGGGCATATGCCCGCGGAAAGCTACGAGCGTATGCGTGCGCTGTATGCAGACAATCCGTATGTAGAGTTTTTCCCATCTTTTTCGGACGGCGGCGAGATCTTCGGAATGTATTTTGCGCCGCGCGATATGGCGCAGCGGATTGATGCGATCTTTGCCTCTCTTTTGTTTGAGTCGCTTGCCATACCTTCGTTATCAGGCAATACCGCCGAGATCGGCACGGAATTTGAGCGAAGCCTGCACATCTTGGAGACGGAGCTTTCCGACGTCGAGCAGCGCCTGGAACGGTTCTTTGCAAAAGAAGAGGAGACCGTCCGTGCGCTGTATGCCGCGCTTGCCGGGGCAGAGTCGCTGTTTGCGCTGAAAGCCTATGCGACGTGCTGCAAGGGCTCCTACATCCTGACCGGGCTGCTGCCCGAAGAACGGCTGCGGGAGCTGTACGCTGTTCTTGAAAACAGCAAACAAGTCTATGTGATCCGAAAGGGCTGCGTCAAGCAGCGTTTTGCGACGGCCTGATCTTTCCCCGCAAAATAATCTTCTAAGGAAAAGGAGATACCATGGCGATTGAAAGAATGAAGCTGATGAAGATCAGCGGCACGCTCGGTCAGCTTGCCGCGGTCAGCGAGGTGCTGTGCGAAAGCGAGAGCTTCCAGCCGGATGCCGCATCGAATTATATTTCTTCCTCCATGGGCTTTCTTCCGTTTTCGGAGGAGAACCCTTACACGCAAAAAATAACGGCGCTCACGGATTTCGCCGCCTCGATCGGATTCCCGCTGGAAGAGCAGACGGCGTCCGACACCGCGCCCGACGACGTGGATGACGACTATATCCGCACGGTGGAAAAACGCGCTTCCCAGCTTTTGGAAACGCGCCGTATTTTGACCGAGCAGAAAGAGGTTTGTGAGGACGGCATCCGCAAGTATTCGCATTTCGCGGGGCTGGACCTCGACTTGGACAGCATTTCTGCATGTGAGTTCATCAAGGTGCGCTTCGGGCATATGCCGAAAGAGAGCCTCGCACGGCTGAATACAGTGTTCCGCGATTACCCCTATTTGCTGTTCTGCCCGTGCTCGGAGGACAAGACCGATTATTGGGGCGTGTACTTTGCCCCCGTAGATCGTCTCGACGAAGTGGACGGTATTTTTGCCTTTCTGCTGTTTGAACCGTTTTCCGTTCCCGGCGCAGCAGGCACGGTGGACGAGGTGCTTGCCGAGATCCGTAAAAGCATCGCGATCTTAGATGGGCAGATCTCCGAGAACGAAGATCATCTGCGCGCGTTCTGGAAAGAGGAAGAGGCGCACTGCAACCTGCTGTATACGAAGCTCCTTCGGCAAAACGCGATTTTTTCGCTGCGCAGCTACGCCCTGCACAACGAAAAAAACTTTATGCTTGTGGGCTTTGTGCCCGAAAGCCGCGTGCGCGAGCTTTCCGAACGCATTGATAAGATCGAGGATGTCTCTGCGGAGGTGGAAGAACCGCCGAAGAGCGACAAGGTCTCCGTCCCCGTGAAATATAAGCGGCGCGGGCCGCTGTATCGGGCGCTTGTTTCCCCGTACCGCTATTATATCGAAATGTACGGCTCGCCCGGCCGCAGCGACGTGGATGTGACGCCGTTCGTCGCCGTGACGTATACCATATTGTTCGGCATCATGTTCGGCGACCTCGGGCAGGGGCTTGTGGTGAGCCTTGCGGGCGCGCTCATGTGGAAGCTCAAAAAAATGGAGCTCGGCAAGATCCTGATCCCCTGCGGGCTTTCGTCTGCGGTGTTTGGGTTTTTGTTCGGCAGCGTGTTCGGGTTTGAGGATATGCTCGACCCCGTATACCACGCCCTCGGATGGGGCGGCAAGCCTCTTTCCGTTATGGACAGCATCAATACCGTGCTGCTCATCGCCATCGGCATCGGCGTGTTCTTAATGGTCTGCGCCATGCTCATCCATATTTACGCAAGCCTTAAACGCCGGCAGTTCGGCGAAGCGCTTTTCAGCCAGAACGGGCTTGCCGGCATGGTGCTTTACCTGATGGGCGTCAACCTTGCCTCCGGCTTTATGGGCGGCCCAGCGCCGATCCCCACGAATGTCTGCGGTGTGCTGCTGGGCATTTCGGCGGTGCTTCTGTATATCAAGGAGATCCCCATCGGCATCATCGACAAGCACCCCGATTGGAAGCCCGAGAGCTGGCCGGATTTCCTCTTGCAGAATTTCTTTGAACTGATCGAATACATCCTTTCTTACCTTTCCAACACCCTGTCTTTCCTGCGCGTCGGCGCGTATGTGCTGGTGCACGCAGGCATGATGATGGTCGTGTTCTCGCTTGCGGGCGAGAGTGAAAACCTCTTTGTCATCATCCTCGGCAACGCGCTGGTGATCGTGCTTGAAGGGCTTTTGACGGGCATTCAGGTGCTGCGTCTTGAATATTACGAAATGTTCAGCCGTTTTTATGAGGGCGACGGCAAACCTTTTACACCCGTTACCCTGCACAAACAAATCCATACAAATTGATTTCGGGAGGAATCTGTTATGACCGCATTTTTCTATGTCTTGTTGATCGTTGCACCCATGGCGCTGCTGGCGACCGCTTTTATCGCTCTGCGCAAACGCAATCAGGGAAAGTCCGCGAAACGTGCAATGGGCATGAACCTTGCCGCTTTCGGCGTGCTGGTGGTGCTTTTGTCGGTGCTTTCGTTTAACGTGTTTGCTTCTTCGGACACAAATACGGCGGCAGACACCGCGCAGACCGAGCAGACCGCCGCGCAGGCGGATACGACCGCCGGAGATTCCTCAAAAGGTCTCGGGCTTTTGGCGGCAGGGCTTGTAACGGGCCTTGCGGGCATCGGCGGCGGTATCGCGCTGGCAGCGGCAGCTCCTGCCGCAATCGCCGCAACCGCAGAGAACCCGAAATCCTTCGGTAAATCCCTGATCTTCGTGGCGCTCGGCGAATCCATCGCGCTGTTCGGCGTGGTCATCTCGATTTTGATCATCAACAAGCTGTAAGAGGGCGCAAATATGCGACTGTTTTTGGTCAGCGATAAGCTGGATCCCGTGATCGGCATGCGCCTTGCAGGCGTAGAGGGCGCGTGCCTGCGCTCGAGCGCCGACATGGAAAAGGCGCTGTGCGACGCCGCCGCAAACGCGGAGATCGGTGTTATCCTTTATACGGCAGGCGTACGCGAAGCGTGCGCCGAGACCGTTGCGCGGCTGCAGCGGCAGACGCATCCGCTGCTTTTGGAGATCCCGGACGGCGAAAGCGAGACGGGCAGTACGAGCAGCATTACACAATACATTCAAGAGGCGGTCGGCATCCGTTTGTGAGCCGCCGCAGGCAAGAGGTGAAAATCCTTGGATATTCCAAACGGCAATATCACAGTCTTCCTCGACGCTGTCCGCCGGCTTGCGGATGCGGAGTGCGAGAAAATCGACTGCGAGACCGAGACTGTGCGCACGCAGCGGCTGGAGACTTTGCAGCAGGAAGCAAAAGCGCGCAGCGAAGCGTACGCGCAGTATGAGATCGCACGCATCAATGCAGATTTCAACCGTGAGATCTCCGCACTGGAGGAGGCTTCGCGCAAGCGGCTCACAGAGCGGCGCGCAGAATTGGAAAAACAGGTGTTTGACCGCGTGCGTACACGCATCACCGCGTTTACTGAAACGCCGGAATACCGCGATATGCTGAAAAAAAGCGCCGAACAGGCGGCTGCAGCTGTCGGCGGCAGGGGTTTGACGGTGTATCTTCGGGAAGCGGATATGCCCCTTGCCGAAACGCTTTGTGCAGACCTGCCGAAAGACACTCAGTTTGTCTGCGACGCGACGATCTCGCTCGGCGGGATAAAGGTACGTGCCGGAGCGACCGGGCTTTTGGCGGATGATACACTTGACGCGCGCCTGGAACAGCAGAAGACGCAGTTTTTGGCTGTTTCCGGACTTTCCATAGAGGAGGCGGAAGAATGACGGCGTATCAGATCTACGGCATCAACGGGCCGGTCATTACCGTCCGCGGCGAAACCGGTCTTCAGATGATGGAGACGGTCTATGTCGGCAACGCGCGACTCATCGGCGAAGTCATCGGGCTGCAGCAAGACCAAACCACCATTCAGGTTTACGAAGAGACAGCAGGGCTCAAAGTGGGCGAACCCGTATACGCTACGGGCAGCGCTATGCGCGTTACACTCGGGCCCGGGCTTTTGGGCAATATTTTCGACGGCATCCAGCGCCCGCTGCCGGCTTTGGAAAAACAGTTCGGCGCATTCATCGGACGCGGTGCGAAATTTTCACCGCTGGATACCGAAAAGACCTATGATGTGCACCTGTGCATAAAAGTCGGCGACCGTCTTTCGGGCGGCGATGTGTATGCGACCTGCCCTGAGACTGCGGCTGTCGAGCACAAGGTGATGCTTGCGCCGAATCTTTCGGGCGTAGTGACGGAGATTTTCCCCGACGGCGCATATCATGTGCAGGATACCGTTGCACGGCTTCAAACCGACGACGGCAAAACGGTTGACCTGACGCTGATGCAGACATGGCCCATTCGCACGCCGCGTCCCACCAGAAAGCGCCTGCCTGCCGACCGTCCGCTGATCACCGGGCAGCGCGTGATCGATACGGTGTTCCCCGTAGCCAAGGGCGGCGCTGCGGCGATCCCCGGCGGTTTCGGTACGGGCAAGACCATGACGCAGCACCAGCTCGCCAAATGGTGCGACGCGGATATCATCATCTACGTCGGCTGCGGCGAACGCGGCAATGAAATGACGCAGGTGCTCTCCGAATTCTCGGAACTTACCGACCCGCGCACGGGCAAATCGCTTCTTGACCGCACGGTGCTCATTGCGAACACCTCCAACATGCCCGTTGCGGCGCGCGAAGCTTCCATTTACACGGGTATCACCCTTGCGGAATACTACCGCGATATGGGTTACCATACCGCGCTTATGGCGGACTCGACCTCTCGTTGGGCAGAAGCGCTGCGTGAGATTTCAGGGCGGCTCGAAGAAATGCCTGCCGACGAGGGCTTCCCCGCATATCTGCCTTCGCGCCTTTCGGAATTCTATGAGCGTGCGGGGCGTACCGAAAACCTGAATGGCAGCGAAGGCTCCGTAACGCTTATCGGCGCGGTCTCGCCGCAGGGCTCAGATTTTTCGGAGCCTGTCACACAGAATACCAAGCGGTTTACGCGCTGCTTTTGGGCGCTGGACAAATCCCTGGCCTACGCGCGGCATTACCCTGCAATCAACTGGACGCTTTCATACAGTGAGTACACAAACGAGCTGACAAATTGGTACCGCGACAACGTGTCGCCCCAGTTCTCAAACGACCGCGACGAGCTGTGCGCGCTCTTGCAAGAGGAAAACACGCTCATGGAGATCGTCAAGCTCATCGGCGCCGACGTGCTGCCGGATGATCAGAAGCTGGTCATCGAGATCGCGCGCGTGATCCGCGTCGGATTTTTGCAGCAAAACGCCTTCCATGCGGAGGACACTTATGTGCCGCTGGAAAAGCAGTATAAAATGATGCATGTGATTTTGCATCTGTACCACCGCGCCAGAGAAGTTGTCGCACGGCAGATCCCGATCTCCGTGCTGCTGCAAACGGGGATCTTTGAACAGCTTGTCAAAATGAAATACGATGTGCCGAACGACAAGACGGAGATGCTTGACGATTATATCCGCGACATCGATGCTGCCGTAGACGGCATCCTGCGCTGAAAGGGGGGCGGAACTTTGCTTGTCAGACATTTGAAATTAAGCGGCGTGAACGGGTCGCTGGCGACACTTTCCGGTGTGGAAAACGCCGCCAATGAAGAGATCGTTCGTCTGCATTTGACAGACGGCACTGAGCGCACGGGACGCGTCGTTAAGATCGACGGCGACGAGGTCTCGGTGCAGGTGTTTGAGGGCACGCGCGGTATGTCCATGTCCAATACCGAAACGATCTTTACGGGTAAGCCCATGCAGGTCGCGCTGTCTCCCGAGATCCTGGGGCGCGTGTTCGACGGCTTGGGCAGACCCATCGACGGGCTCGGTGAAGTGTTCCCCGAGGAGGTGCGCGACGTAAACGGCGCGCCCATCAACCCCGTTTCGCGCGAATACCCGCGTAACTACATCCACACCGGTATTTCTTCTATTGATGCACTTGCCACGCTCATCCGCGGGCAGAAGCTGCCCATTTTTTCGGGCTCGGGCATGAAGCACAACGAGCTTGCCGTGCAGATCGTGCGGCAGGCGTCCACTGCCGACGGCAGCGACTTTGCGGTCGTATTTGCGGCGATGGGCGTGAAAAACGACGTGGCACAGTATTTCCGCACCTCGTTTGAAGAAGCGAACGTCATGCACCGCGTGGTGATGCTCTTAAACCTTGCCAACGACCCGATCGTTGAGCGTATTATGACACCGCGCGTCGCGCTGACCATAGCGGAGTATCTGGCGTTCACGCGGCATATGCACATTCTTGTCATTTTAACGGATATGACCTCTTACGCCGAGGCGCTGCGGGAATTTTCCGGCTCCAAGGGCGAGATCCCCGGCAGAAAGGGCTTTCCCGGCTATCTGTATTCCGATCTTGCGTCGCTTTATGAGCGTGCGGGTATGCTCAAAGGCGTGGAAGGCTCGGTCACACAAATCCCGATCCTCACCATGCCCAATGACGACATCACCCACCCGATCCCCGACTTAACAGGCTATATCACCGAAGGGCAGATCGTCTTGAACCGCGACTTGGACTACAAGGGTATTTACCCGCCCGTGGATGTTCTGCCGTCGCTGTCGCGTTTGATGAAGGACGGCATCGGCGCAGGTTTTACACGCGAGGACCACGCGGACTTAAGCAACCAGCTCCTCGCGTCCTATGCCAAGGTGCAGGATGCGAAGGCGCTCGCATCGGTCATCGGCGAAGAGGAACTTTCTGCCGACGATAAGCTGCTCATGGAATTCGGCAGAGCGTTTGAAGCACGGTTCTTGAACCAGAGCTTTACGGAAAACCGTACAATGGATCAGACGCTCGACCTTGGGTGGGCGCTTTTGTCCATGCTGCCGCGCCGCATGCTCGACCGTGTGGACGAAAAGACGCTCGAAAAGCATTATAAAGGCGAATCCGCATAACGCGGCGCAAATATGGATTCGGGAGGTGAATTCGCTTGGCGCAGGTATTTCCGACAAAGGCAAATTTAATGGCGACCCAGAAGTCGCTGGAGCTGGCGCGCATGGGGTATGAGCTGATGGACCGCAAACGCAGCATTTTGGTGCGTGAGATGATGCAGCTCGTGGATGAAGCGCGCGAGGTCGAGTCGCAGATCGGCGACGTTTACAAGCAGGCTTATGCTTCGCTGCGGCTTGCAAATATCACCTTGGGGCTCTGCGGCAACTTTGCGCGCAGTGTGCCCGTAGATGTTTCCCTTTCGGCGCGCGGCAAGAGCGTCATGGGCGTGGAGATCCCGATCTTGGAACTCCCGGAGACCCAGGCGGAGCCGCACTACGGCTTTCACCGGACGAATTCGCATCTCGACGAAGCCTATCGGCAGTTTAACCGTGCAAAGCAGCTTACCGTGCGGCTTGCCGAAACGCAGGCGTCCATCTTCCGTCTGGCGGATGCAGTCAAGAAAACGCAGAAGCGCGCGAACGCGTTGAGTAACATTTTGATCCCGCAGTTCGAGGCGACCGTGAAGTTTATCACGGAGGCGCTCGACGAAAAGGAACGCGAGGATTTCACGCGTCTCAAGGTCGTAAAATCCGTGAAAATGCGCGCGCAGGCGGAGTCCCAATCGGACGAAGCGGCGCAGTAAATATAATAAAAACAGAAACAGGCTGCTCAAAAGGGCAGCCTGTTTAGCTTTAGTTCGTTTGATGTGCAATCACCCAGTTTACCATATCCGCAAACGATTGTTTCCCTGCGGCAACATCCAAAATCATATTTGCCAGTTCTTGTTGTGTGTACGCAAGCTCTATGCCGTTCAGCGCCAGAAAAACGAGCATGGCATGCGCGCCGATTCGCTTATTTCCATCCACAAACGGGTGATTTTGAATCAACCCAAACCCTAACCGTGCGCCTTTTTGCTGCAAAGAGGGAAAGGGCTCGGTATCGCCGAAGCTCTGAAACGGTGCTTGCAGGGCAGAATCCAAAAGCCCCTCGTCCCGCAAGCCCTCTGCGCCGCCCGTTTGGCAAAGCAGCGCATGATGCAGTGCGCAAATCTGCGCTTTTGAGAGACGAATCATTTTGCCAACTCTGCGTAAGCCTCTCGATTTTTCTGAAGCAGCCGTTTGGAGATCGCCGCAACATCCTCGTCAGCTGCAAGCTGTTCTTTCTCAGCCTGACGAAACTCCACAATCAGATAGCGGGGAACATTGTTTTTCAGAATCACGGCGGAGCCATTTTCGTCTACAAGTCTCGCGACCTTGGAAAAGTTCTGATTGGCTTCTGTAATGGAAACAAGGCTGTCTGTATTGATGTTCATGGTAACACCTCCGTCTATAGTATACACTGAATATAGGAGAAATTCAACCTATTTTTAATACAATACGAAAAAAGCTCTCTGCAAGAGAGCTTTTTTCATATAAAAGCATAGATAGGCAGTTTGCCTTTCCCTGCTTTCATTATTTCTCTTTTCGTTCCCGCGCGCGTTTGCCAAGCGTATCCGCAAAGTATACGCCGACCAAAACGCCTGCCGCAATAAGCGTGGAATACAGGCGGTTCCACCCGAACCGCACCTCCAGAACGCCGGTTGCAAACAGCACGCCGACGATCGAGAGAATATACACGATCAGCAAAATGATCCTGCACTTGTTCTGCGGGCGCTCACTGTAAGAAAGCCCGTATACCGACAGCATCACGAGCACCGCGATGCCGATATAGCCGGCTAAAAATGCGGTCATGCGTTTCACCCCTTGTTTGCCGGAATAGCCGTAAAAGGCTTACATATTGCTTTCCGCTTTGTCCAGCGCTTCGGCGACCTTGAGCATGATGGCGCATTCCATTCGCTTTTTGAAAAGCTTGCAGCCCAGCTCATAAACGCCCGTGACCGCTCCCGTCGCATGGTAGGCGTTCGCCGCGCACCCGCCGCTGCAGTATAGCTTTGCCCAGCAGTCGCGGCATTCTTTGCGCGCATAGGCGTTGCACAGCTTGAATTCCTGCTGCACGGCGGTGTTGGTCACGCCGCTCCAAATGTCGCCTAAGCGGTATTTTTCATCGCCGACGAATTGATGACAGGGGTACAGGTCGCCCCACGGCGTTACGGCAAGGTATTCCGTCCCCGAGCCGCAGCCGGAAATACGCTTGTAAATGCACGGCCCGCCTGACAGGTCGATCATATAGTGATAGAACGTGAAAGGCTTCCCCGCACGTCTGCGGCGCAGCATTTCCTCCGCTAAGATCTCATACTGCCGGTAAAGTGCGGGCAGATCCGCTTCGCTTAAAGCATACGGGTCGTCGGGCGCGCTGACCACGGGTTCCATGGAAAGCTCCGTAAAGCCCAGATCCGCCATGTGGAAAATATCGTTTGTAAAGTCCAGATTGTACTTCGTGTACGTCCCGCGCACATAGTAGCCGCGGTTGCCGCGCTTTTGCACGAAATCCTGAAACTTCGGCACGATGAGGTCGTAGCTGCCCTGTCCGTTCACCGTCTTGCGCAGGCGGTCGTGCACTTCCTTTCGCCCGTCTAAAGAGAGCACAACGTTGTGGCACTCACGGTTGGCAAATTCGGTCACTTCGTCGTTCAACAGTACACCGTTCGTCGTTAAAGTGAAGCGAAAGTTTTTGCCCGCTTCCTTTTCGATGCTGCGCGCATACGCCACAAGCTGCTTCACGACTTCAAAATTCATCAGCGGCTCGCCGCCGAAAAAGTCCACTTCTAAGTTCTTGCGCGTGCCTGAATGCTCTACTAAGAAGTCGAGCGCGCGTTTGCCCGTTTCAAACGACATCAGCGCCCGCTCGCCGTGGTATTTGCCCTGCGCGGCGAAGCAGTACGAGCAGTTGAGATTGCAGGTGTGCGCCACATGCAGGCAAAGTGCTTTGACAACGGTGCTTCGGTTTTTAAAATCGAATGCGCGGTCGGCGTAAACGTCCTCGGTGAACAGCTTGCCTTCCGTTTTGAGCTGCTCAATGTCCGCGAGCACTTCGTCAAGCTCCTTTGCGGAAAGGTTCTCCCTTTCCCCGTATTTTGCGAGAAGCTCTGCCTTGATCTCGTCCTTTGTGTGCGCTTCATACAGCGCGATCGCGTCGTAAGCGACCTCGTCCACCGCGTGCACCGCGCCGCTAAACACGTCGAGCACGATGTTATAGCCGCCGAGTTTATACTGATGTACCAAAGCGGCACGTCCTTTCCCGTATTTTCTCAAAAAGAAAAGCCGTCTTACAACGGCTTTTCCGAAGTGTTCGTTTGCAATCGGTTATTTCTGCTCCATGCACTTTTCACACTGCTGGTTCGCGACGCCGCAGGAGGTCTTGCAGGCGCTTTGGCAGGAGGTCTGGCACTCGCCGCAGCCGCCGTTTTCGACGCTCTTTTTCAGGTCGCGGGTATCCAGGGTCCGGATTCTTTTCATATGTATCGACTCCTTATCGTTTTCTTCGGTAGTATAGTAGCACACCGCGCGCCTTTTGTCAATCGCAAACCAGCAGACGCGGCAGCGCGCCGCGGGAGGACAGCACCGAAAGGCCGTGCGCCTGCGCTTTAAGGATATGGGAAACCATGTCCTGATTTACGATCTCCCCGGGGACAAGCAGCGGCGAACCGGGCGGGTAGCAGAATACATATTCAAGGCTCATTTTGCCCGCCGCTTCCTGCAGCGGATAAAGCCTTCCGGAAAGCTTTGCAGCTTCGGCGGGGGAAAAGCGCCGTTCGGGCAGCGCCGACATGGAAAACACAGGTTTTTTTTCACAAAGCTTTGCTTCACGGTCGATGGCAAAAAGCGCGTCGAACAAGCGTGTGAAACCCGCTTCGGTGTCGCAGACGGAGGTCATCAGCAGTGCGTAAGAGATCGCTGCCATCTCGCCTTCGATGGCGAATTCTTGTCGCAGAGTCTCTAAAAGCGTTTGCCCGTCCAGCGCAGAATGCGCGGTGACTACGGGCAGCTTGCCGGAGTCAAAGGCAAAAAACGCGGGGTGGCGTTCAGGCTTGTCTGCCCCCTTGCCGAGCACGAACAGGCGCTCAAGCGCACGGCAGCGTTCGGAAAAATCGGAAAGCCGCGCGCGGTAAGCGGCGAACGCCGCCGCGCCCCGCATTTCCAAAAAGTCCGCACACTGCGCGATGGAAGCCAGCAGCACATACGAGGGGCTGGAGGTCTCGAACATGGAAAGCGCCTGTTGAAAGCGTACCGGGTCTATCCGCGTGCCGCAAAGGTGTGCGGCGGCGCACTGCGTCAGGGCGGGGAGGGTTTTGTGCAGAGAATGGATCACGATGTCCGCGCCCGCGCGCACCGCACTGCGTTCTGCCTGTTCGGTGAAAACCAGATGTGCCCCGTGTGCTTCGTCGGCAAGCACGGGAACACCCGCTTCATGCGCGGTGCGCACGATCCCTGCCATATCGCTGATCACCCCGTCGTAGGTCGGCGAGGTCGCGACGACGAGCCGCGCGTTCGGGTGTGCTCGGAGCGCACAGCGGACCTGTTCGGGCGTGATGCTACCCGCAATGCCGCTGCCTGTATCCGCGGGCGGTACAAGATAGACAGGTCTTGCACCCGTAAGCTCGATGGCGTGATAGACACTCCGGTGGCAGTTGCGCGCGACGAGCACCGTCTCCCCCGGCGAGACGCACGACGCGGCCCCCGCCAAAATGCCGCAGGTCGAACCGTTTACAAGGGCGAAGGATTGCTCGCTTCCCCAAAGGCGGGCGAGCTGTTCGTTGAGCTGCTGCAAAATGCCCTGCGGGGCGTGGAGGTTGTCAAAGCCGTCGATCTCGGTGATGTCGAGGGCGTAGGGGAGCGTTTCGCCCAAAAGCGCTGTATTGCGCTTATGCCCGGGCATATGGAACGGATACACATCCTCTTTTGCGTAATGCAAAAGCAGCCGGAGCAGATTTTTTTCATTCATACGGCGCTTCCTTTCCGATATTGTTTCGGCGTCGTGCCCTTGTATTTGCGGAAGGTCTTGACAAAATAGCTTAAATCGTTAAAGCCGCAAGAAAGCGCGATCTCCGTGATGCTTTCGTCCGTATAGGTCAGCCGTTCGCAAGCGCGCTCCACGCGGTAAAAGTTCAGATAATCAATGGGCGTGCGCCCGGTCATCTCCGAGAAAAAGCGGCAGAAATAGCGCGGCGACATCCCCGCCGCCTCTGCAAGCTCATGAAGCGTAACGGGACTTGCATAGCGCTTGCGGATAAATTTGAGCGCACTTTTGAGCTGCCGCACGCGCCGCAGCACCCGCGCCGTACGTTCTCCGCTTGAAACGTACCGATGATTTTGTAAGATCTGCCCCACAAGCTGTAAAATAAGCCCCTGCGCTAAAAAGGCATAGCCTGTGCCCGCGGCCTGCACGGTATCGAACAGCCGCCCGATGGTGCGCGCTTCCTCGCTGTCTTTCGGAAAGGTCGCGTCGAGGACGACGGTATCCGAATCCGCAAAATCCGGCACGTTGCCGCGCAGGAATGCATTTAGATCCATATCGATGCATTGATATACGCACTCCCTTGGCACGCCGCCGTGCACGACACCCTCCTGCACGAGCGCTACATCGCCCGGGAAAAGCGTCAGGCTGCGCGTGTCGAGCGAGAGGGAAAGCTCTCCCGAAAGTATGCGGATCAGTTCATAATCCATGTGCCAATGCAGCGGCATGTGGTAACGCGGATGGGTCTTGTCGACATGGTGAAATTCCAGCGGAAAGGCAAATGTGCCCCGCGGTCTTTGTTCCTGAACGGCTCTCGTAAGCATATACACCTCAAAAAAGTGAATATTATTATACTTTAAAGATAGTATACTACAAGTTTTCCTGAAAAAACAACAGTATAATGAAAAAAGAATAAAAACGAGAGGAGCACCCCTATGAGCAACAGATATGTAGGCGATTATCCCGTGATCGGCATCCGACCGACCATCGACGGCAGGCGCGGGCCTTTGAAGGTACGCGAGTCGCTCGAGGCGCAGACCATGGGGATGGCGAAAGCTGCCGCGGCGCTGTTCCGTGAAAATCTGCGGTATACGAACGGCGAACCCGTCCAAGTCGTCCTTGCCGACACCACCATCGGCCGCGTGGCGGAGGCCGCCGCGTGCGAAGACAAATTCCGCAAGGCAGGCGTTGCCATCACGCTGACGGTCACGCCCTGCTGGTGCTACGGCTCGGAGACCATGGATATGGACAAAAACACCATCAAGGGCGTTTGGGGCTTCAACGGCACCGAGCGGCCGGGCGCAGTGTATCTCGCTTCTGTACTCGCGTCGCACGCGCAAAAGGGGCTGCCCGCGTTCGGTATTTACGGGCGCGATGTGCAGGACGCCGACGAAACAGAGATCCCCGATGATGTGAAAGAAAAGCTGCTGCGCTTCGGCCGTGCGGCAGTAGCGGCTGCGACCATGCGCGGCAAGTCCTATTTGCAGATCGGCTCCATTTGCATGGGTATCGCGGGATCGATCATCAACCCGGATTTCTTTGAGGAATATCTCGGCATGCGTGTGGAGTCCGTGGACGAGGTCGAGATCCTCCGCCGCATGGAAGAGGGCATTTACGACGAAGCCGAATTCCAAAAGGCGCTCGCCTGGGCAAAGGAGAACTGCAAGGAGGGCTTCGACAAAAACCCCGACTGGTTCAAAAAGACCGATGCGCAAAAGGAAGAGGCGTGGGAATTCGTCGTCAAGATGATGTGCATCATCAAAGACCTGTATGCGGGCAACCCGAACCTGCCCGAGGGCCGCGAGGAAGAGGCGGTCGGCCACAACGCGCTGTGCGGCGGCTTCCAGGGCCAGCGGCAGTGGACGGATCATTATCCGAACTGCGATTTCCCCGAGGCGCTGCTCAACTCGTCGTTTGACTGGAACGGCGCGCGCGAACCGTATGTGCTCGCGACCGAAAACGACACGCTCAACGGCGTTTCCATGCTGTTCGGCAAGCTCTTGACGAACACCGCGCAGATGTTCTCCGACGTGCGCACCTTCTGGAGCCCCGAGGCGGTCAAAAAAGCGGCAGGCTATACGCTCACCGGCAAGGCGGCGGAAGCGGGCGGCTTTATCCACCTTATCAACTCCGGCGCGTCCTGCCTCGATTTCTGCGGCGAGGTCAAGGATGAAAACGGCAACGGCGTCGTCAAGCCGTTCTGGGAGATGACCGAAGCGGACTGCAAGGCATGCTTGGACGCGACCACCTGGAATGCGGCGGACATGGGCTATTTCCGCGGCGGCGGCTTCTCCTCGCGCTTCTTAACGCGCAGCGAAATGCCCGCTACGATGTGCCGCTTAAATATCGTCAAGGGTTTGGGTCCCGTTATGCAGATCGCGGAAGGCTATACCGTCGCCCTGCCCGACGAGGTCTCCGACAAGCTCTGGAAGCGCACCGACTACACCTGGCCGTGCACCTGGTTCGCGCCGCGGCTTACGGGCAAGGGCGCATTCAAATCGGCATATGACGTGATGAACAACTGGGGCGCGAACCACGGCGCGATCAGCTACGGGCACATCGGCGCGGATCTCATCACGCTTTGCTCGATTTTGCGCATCCCTGTTTGCATGCACAACGTGCCGGAGGAAAAGATCTTCCGCCCCGCGGTGTGGAATGCGTTCGGTATGGATAAGGAGGGGCAGGACTTCCGCGCATGCGCGGCGTTCGGCCCGATGTATAAATGAGCGCCGAAAAGCGGTATCTGTGTCTGGATTTCGGTGCGTCAAGCGGGCGCGCTATCCTTGGAAAATACAACGGCGGGATCCTCACTTTAGAGGAGATCCACCGTTTCTCCAACGACCCTGTCGAGGTCTGCGGTACGCTGTATTGGGACGTGCTGGCGCTGTTTCACGAGATCAAGCAGGCGCTTTTGAAATCCAAGGCATACGGTGCGGTAGAAAGCATCGGTGTGGACACCTGGGGCGTGGACTTCGGGCTTTTGGATAAAGACGGCTTTTTGCTCGAAAACCCCGTGCATTACCGCGACGCGCGCACGGTGGGCACGCTGGAACAGGCGTTTCAAAAGCTCCCGCGTGAAGAGTTCTATCAAATCACGGGCAATCAGTTCATGGAGATCAACACCGCGTTCCAGCTGCTCGCACTGAAAACGAAGCGGCCGCAGGTGCTCGAAAATGCAGAAACACTGCTGCTCATGCCCGACCTGTTCAACTACCTGTTGACGGGTGAGCGGCGTGCGGAATACTCGATTGCTTCCACTACACAGCTTTTGGATGCAAAACGGCGGGTCTGGTCTGGCCGCGTGCTGTCCGCTCTGGAGATCCCTGCGCGGCTGTTCCCCGATGTGATACCGACCGCAACGCCCGTCGGACAGCTTCGCACAGCGCTTTGTGAGGAACTGGGCCTTACCGCCACGCGCGTGACCGCCGTGGCGGGACACGACACGCAGTGCGCTATGGCAAGCGTCCCCGCAGAAACAGAAGATTTTCTGTTCTTAAGCTGTGGAACATGGTCGCTTCTCGGCACAGAGCTTGCCGCACCGCTGATCACAAACGAGGCATACCGCTGCAACGTCACCAATGAGGGCGGTTACGGCGGGAAGGCATCTTTCTTAAAAAACATCATCGGGCTTTGGCTCGTTCAGGAGACGCGGCGGCAGTGGCAGCGCGAGGGTAAAGCGCTTTCCTTTGCCGAAATGGAGTCGCTTGCCGAAAGCGCAAAACCGTTTCAAAGCTTTATCGATCCCGACGACGCACGCTTTGCGCCGACCGGGAACATTCCGAAGCGCATTCGGGAATACTGTGCCGAAACGGGCCAGACCGTCCCCGAAAGCAAGGCTGAGGTGCTTCGCTGTATTTACGACAGCCTTGCCATGAAATACCGCTATGCGATCGGGCAGATCGAGCGCTGCACGCAGAAGCGCTATGACACGCTGCACATCGTCGGCGGCGGTGTCAAGGATCGGCTTTTATGCGCACTCACGGCGGATATTTGTCAGAAAACCGTGTGCGCGGGGCCCGTGGAAGCGACCGCTTACGGCAATCTGCTTTTACAGATGCTTGCTGACGGTACGGTAAAAGATCTGCCCGCCGCGCGTGCGCTTGTGCGTCGGTGCGAGCAGCCGCAGCTTTTCACACCGCACCCGCCGGAGGACACAGACGCGGCATATCAACAATTTTTGAAGGGGACAGGCTTATGTTAAAAGGGATCCCGAAAATTCTGCCGCCTGCGCTCTTAAAGGCGCTGTGCGAAATGGGACACGGCGACACGCTGGTGCTTGCGGACGGCAACTTCCCGGTACATACCGTGGGAAAAAATGCGGTGGTCGTGCGTATGGACGGGCACGGCATCCCGGAAATATTGGATGCAATTTTACAGCTTGTGCCGCTGGACACCTATGTGGAAAAGCCCGTAGGGCGCATGCAGATCGTTCCGGGCGATCCTGTAGAGACCCCGATCTGGGACGTTTATGATGGTATCCTTGCAAAATACGACGCGCGCGGCGCGGACACGATCGAGGAGATCGAGCGCTTTGCCTTTTATGAGCGCGCCAAAGGCGCATACCTGATCATTGCGACCGGTGAACAGGCGCTGTATGCCAATCTGCTGCTGCAAAAGGGCGTCGTGACGGATTGATAGGGAAAGGAAGCAAAACTATGCAATACATGGAAACGCGCGAAGTGATGTGCGACATCTGCCATAAAATGTGGCAGCTCGGCTGGGTGGCGGCGAACGACGGTAACCTTTCCGTCCGCCTGCCGAACGGCAATTTCTTAGCGACCCCGACGGGGATCTCGAAAAGCTTTATCACGCCGGAAAAGCTGGTAGTCATCGATGCAGACGGCAACGTGCTGGAGGCGGAGAACGGCTACAGACCGTCCTCTGAGATCAAAATGCATCTGCGCTGCTACAAGGAGCGTGAGGATGTCGGCGCGGTGCTGCACGCGCACCCGCCCACGGCAACAGGCTACGCTGTGGCGCATGTGCCGCTGGATCGCTACACCATGATCGAAACGGTCGCCGCCATCGGCTCTATCCCCGTCACGCCCTACGGCACGCCGTCCACCTATGAGGTGCCCGACGCCATCGCACCCTATTTGCAGGAGCACGACGTGCTGCTTTTGGCAAACCACGGCGCACTGACCGTCGGCGCGGACGCGATCACCGCCTATTACCGCATGGAAACGCTGGAGCTGTTCGCGAAGATCAGCCTGACGGCGCATCTGCTGGGCGGGGAAAAGGAAATTTCCGAAGAGAATATCCAGAAGCTCATCGACCTGCGCAAATACTACGGCATCACGGGCCGGCATCCGGGCTATAAGCATTACCGCGAGGACTGAAAATCATACGCATACATACAACGACCCCCGAAGAGAAGCGAGCTTTTCTTCGGGGGCCTTTTGTATGGAACATTCAATATTAAATCAGAGTGGGCAGCCATTCCGCCAAAAACACGGCGGCGCAGGCGCACAGCGCAACGGTGACAAGCCCTCTTTCGAAAAAGGCGAGCACCACCGCGACGATCAGCCCCGCAAGTGCCGACCACAGCCCGCCGCCCGTAGAGGAAAATACGGCGGGGAAGGTCATGGCGGCAAGCACCGCATAGGGGATATAGTGCAAAAACGAGCGAATAAAGCGGTTTTCGATTTTTTTGCGGAAGATCACCAGCGGCAGCATCCGCACAAGGTAGGTCACGCCTGCCATCACCGCCAGTTGGATCCAGAAATAAGCGGTCATGCTGCGTCCTCCTTTTCGGAAACGGGTTCTATGACCGCGCCGAGCGCTGCTGCGGCGACCGCGCAGATGATGATGACAAAGCCCGACGAGACGGACTGCAAAAACGGGATATAGTGAAACGCGCAGCTAAGCCCCGCCGCCGTGAGCACCACCGCTGCAACTGCGCCGGACTTTTTCATCGGCGGAATAAAGATCGCCAAGAACATCCCGTAGATCGCAATGCCAAGCGCCGAACGCAGGCTTTCAGGCAGAAGACTGTTCGCCGCCGCGCCCAGGAAAGTGCCCAGCGCCCAGCCGATATACGGTAAGGCAATAAGCCCAAACATATAGCGGCTGCCCACCTGCGCGCTCTGCCCGCTTGCTACGGCGAAAATTTCATCGGTGTTGCCGAACGCGATCCAAAAGCGGTCAAAAAGCCGCACGCTTTTATGGAGCTTTTGTGAAAGGGAAACGGACATCAGCGCATAACGCAGATTGATGACCAGCTGTGCGAGCGCCATTTCTGCGTAAGCACCACCCGAAAGCATCAACGAAAGCCCCGCGAACTGTCCGGCAGAGGTGAGGTTGGTCATGGAGATTGCGACGATGAACGCGGTGGGAAGCCCGCCCGCTGCCGCCATCATGCCAAAGGTGAACGAAACGGACAGGTACCCGAGCGCAATGGGTACGCCGTCGCGCAGCCCTTTTGCAAATCGGTTTTCACACGATGCCATGCTTTCCCCCGCTTTCCTTTCTCACATTTTGCCGCATTATTGTAGCACGCGCCGCCGCAAAGCGCAAGCGTTTTGCAAAGGAACTGTGTGCGAGTGCCTTTGCCGGGTGCGGACGGTCCCCGGACAGCATTTCGGTTATTTTTGTCAAATTTTTTGTTGTTTTGTCAAAGTAACTTTTTTCGACTACGGAATCTTGCTATAATCTCCCTACCGGGTAAAAATACAGTGTTTCGCCGAGTGTGCGGAGCATATTCGGCAATTTGAGGGTTGACATAAAGTGCGTATGTCTGTTGCCCGGCAAAGGCGCCGTTCTCGGCGCGGCGGGCAGTGCGTAAGCTCTGCCTGCGTTTTCCGAAGATACGCACAAAAAGATCCCCTTCGCTTTTGGCGAAGGGGATCTCTCTTTTTCGGTTTACGCTTTCTTAGCGGGCTCTTTTTTTTCTTCTTTCGCTCCATCCTTATCCTCTTTTTTCTTGTGGAACAGGATCTTATCCACGGGGAAATAGAGGAAGAACTGGATCGCGCCGCAGACCGCCCCGGAAATGGAGATAGCGGCATTTTCCCCGACATATTCCGTGAAGAAACTGATGAGTGTCGGCGAAAGCCAGGCCGAAAAACAAATGAGCGCGATGGTAAATACGATATAGATCGGCAGCGTCACCGCGATGTTCGCGCTGGAATTGAACGTCTTTTCACGGTTGATGAAGAAAGAGACGATCTGGGCAATGACGTTGCTGATGTTGGCGGCAAGGAAGATGCCGAGACCGGTTTCAGCCGTTGACTGAAAAAGGCCCCAATCGAAAGCCCGATGTAGAAATTCGTCCGTCATCGGAAGCTTGATCAGCAGGGGAAGAAAGGTCTGAATCACAAAAGCACCGAGGCTGACAACAATAAACTTTACAAATTGCCACAGGGTCTCGATACCTTTCCCCTTGCCCGCGGCAGCTTTGTCGATCTGATTTAATTTACCCATACAAATTTACTCTCCCTATGTAAAAAATCTTACTTATTGTAACACGCTGTACTACCTCTTGCAAGTGATAAATCAAACAAGATTTACAAACACACTTTATGAAATATAACTAAAAAACAATACCCAAATTTGGCAAATATTTAACAAACTCGACTTGCACAGCCGCGCAATGCCGCATTGCAAAACCGCACGGAACTTTGTATAATAGGAGGCACAAAGCGGCGCTTTGCGCCCGAAAGGACGGGTAGTATGGACGAGACGTTTTCCAGAGAACGGCTGCTCTTCGGCGATGCGGCGATGCAAAGGCTCTGGCGCGCACACGTCGCGGTGTTCGGCGTCGGGGGCGTAGGCGGCTATGTGTGCGAGGCGCTCGCGCGCAGCGGTGTCGGGCACCTGACGCTCATCGACGGCGACACGGTAAGTGAGAGCAACATCAATCGGCAGATCATCGCCTTGCACTCGACCGTCGGGCAGAAAAAAACCGACGTGATGCGTGCGCGGCTTTTGGACATTTCCCCCGAAATGCGGGTTTCGGTGTACGACGCCTATTACACCCCCGAAAACGCGGATGCATTCGACCTTTCCGCCTGTTCCTATGTGGTGGACGCGATAGACGATGTGCAAGCCAAGGTGGAGCTTGCCGTGCGCTGCGAGCAGTTAGGCGTGCCGCTGATCTCCTCTATGGGTGCGGGCAACAAGCTGTACCCTGAGCGCTTCGAGCTTGCCGATATCTATGAAACGTCTGTTTGCCCGCTGGCGCGTACCATGCGCGCGGCGCTTCGCAAACGCGGCGTTCGGCATTTGCAGGTGGTCTATTCCAAAGAGCCGCCCCGTACGACTGCCGTACCGCCGGCGGACGGGACGCGTGTGCCGGGCAGTACGGCGTTTGCACCGCCTGCGGCAGGACTCATACTTGCGGGCGCGGTCGTGCGCGCACTCGCAAAAATAGGGGAGGAAGCATGATGCAATATCGGGATTTCGGCAAAACCGGCGAGCGCGTGTCCGTGCTGGGCTTCGGCTGTATGCGCCTGCCCGTGCGCGACAATCGGCTAAAAAGCATCGACACGCCTGCGGCGGTCCGCCTTCTGCACGAAGGGATCGACGGCGGCATCAACTACTTGGACACGGCGTTTTTCTACCATCGCGGCAGAAGCGAAGCCCTTGTGGGCAAGGCGCTCGAAGGCGGCAAGCGGCAGCAGGTGCTGCTTGCGACCAAATCGCCGTTCGGCGGGTTCAAATTCGGTTTTGAATTTGAAAAAACACTCGAAACGCAGCTTCGCCGTTTAAAAACGGACTATATCGACATGTATCTGCTCCACGCGGTCAATCTGCGTTCCTGGCAGCAGTCTGCGCTAAAATTCGACCTGCTTACAAAACTCGAAAAAGCGCGCGAACAGGGGAAAATCCGCTACATCGGCTTTTCGTTCCACGACAGCTTCGACGCGTTTATGACGGTGCTCGACGGCTACGCACATTGGGATTTCTGCCAGATCCAATACAACTATTTTGATGTGGACTATCAGGCGGGCGAGCACGGTCTTTGCGAAGCGGCAAAACGGGGCTTGGGGCTGATTGTCATGGAACCGCTGCGCGGCGGCAAGCTCGCCGCCGTGCCGGAAAACGTGCGCGCAGTGCTGCCCGACGGCTCCCCCGTGCAGGCGGCGCTGGATTTTGTGTGGGATCGCCCCGAAACAAGCCTGCTGCTCAGCGGCATGAGCAACACACAGCAGCTGCAAGAAAATCTCCGCTTTGCACACGAGAGCCGCCCGAATAAGCTGACACAAACGGACAAAGCAAAATTCGCGCAGGCGCGGGAGATCCTGCAAAGCGCGGCGCGCGT
This sequence comes from uncultured Oscillospiraceae bacterium, assembly GCA_900545625.1. Classification (GTDB taxonomy): domain Bacteria; phylum Bacillota; class Clostridia; order Oscillospirales; family Acutalibacteraceae; genus Fimenecus. The sequence continues at coordinate 45,476 of UQZS01000006.1, forward strand.
GAACTGCACGCGGTGCGAATACTGCCTGCCCTGCCCGAAGGGCGTGAAGATCCCGGAGGTGTTCGCGCTGTATAACCAAAGCGTCATGGACGCGGACGGTGCGAAAAAAGCCTACGGAAAGCTGAAGGGTAACGCAAGAAGCTGTGTGCAGTGCGGCAAATGCGAGACGAAATGCCCGCAGCAGCTGCCCGTTCGCAAATTGCTTGCCGAAGCGCATACCGCGCTCGGCGGCAAAGGGTAAAGGAGACACGTATGGAAGATCGCTTGAAGCAGCGCCCCGACCGAGCCTTGCAAAGCGAGCCGTTCGCGCTGCAAAACGTCCGCGTGACGGATGCGTTTTGGCAGGAAAAAATGCAGCTTGTACGCGACACGGTGCTGCCGCACCAGTGGAAGCTGCTGCACGATGCCGTGCCGGGGGCGGCGAAAAGCTACTGTATCCACAATTTCCGCGCCGCCGCCGAAGCGACCGCCCGCCGCCAAAGCGGGCAGGAAGTGGCGCCGCATTACACGAACCGCGGCTTTGAGGTGCTGCCCGAAGATCCCGACGCGCCGCAGCCCGATCGGTTTTACGGCTTCGTATTTCAAGACAGCGATCTGTATAAATGGCTCGAAGCGGTCGCCTATGCGCTGGCGGACGAGCCCGACGAAGCGCTGGAGGCGCAGGCGGATGCGGCAATCGACCTTGTCTGCCGAGCGCAGCAGGCGGATGGGTATTTAGACACCTATTATATCTTGAACGGGCTTGACGGCGCGTTCCAGAATCTCAAAGATCACCACGAGCTGTATTGCTTTGGGCATCTTACCGAAGCTGCCGTGGCGTATGCGGAAGCAACCGGTAAAACACGTCTGCTTGAAGCGGCCTGCCGCTGGGCGGATCTTTTGGACAAGCGTTTTTCCGATTCCCCCTACGGCTGCCAAGGCTACCCCGGGCACCCGGAAGCGGAGCTTGCGCTGTTTCGGCTGTTTGCGGCGACGGGCTGCACGCGCTACCGAGAGCTCTCGCTGCGGTTTTTGGACCGCCGCGGGCAGCGTCCGTATTTTTATGATACCGAGCGCGGCTGCACGCCCGTCGCGCCCGGAGAGCTGCGCTATACCTATTACCAGGCGCACTTGCCTGTGCGCGAACAGCACGAAGCGGTGGGACACGCCGTGCGGGCGATGTACCTGTACTGCGGGATGGCGGACGCAGCACGCCTGACGGGGGACGAGATGCTGTTGCGCGCCTGCCGTGTGCTTTTCGAGGATGTCACAGCACGCAAGATGTATGTGACGGGCGGCGTGGGCAGCACCGCCGACGGCGAAGCATTCACCTTTGCCTATGATCTGCCGAATGACACGGCTTATGCCGAGACCTGCGCGGCGGCGGGGCTTGTGTTCTTTGCGCGCCGCATGCTGCAAATCGAACCGCGCGCCGCATACGCCGACGTGATGGAGCGCGTACTCTACAATGGATTGCTTTCGGGAATGTCAGCGGACGGCAAACGGTTTTTCTATGTGAATCCCTTAGAGGTCGATCCCGCCGCCTGTACGGGCGATCCGCGCAAGCGCCATGTGCACCCTGCGCGGCAGGCGTGGTTCGGCTGCGCATGCTGCCCGCCGAATCTGGCACGCGTGATCGGCTCTGTGGGGCAGTATGCATGGACAAAGACACAGAACACGTTGTTTGTGCATCTGTACATCGGCGGCGAGGTGATGCTGCAAACGCGAAGCGGAGAATCACACGTTCTTATGGAATCTGAACTCCCATGGGAAGGCAATTTTTCCGTGCACTTTCCGGACGGCCGCGGCGATGTTTTTACGCTGGCGGTACGCATCCCCGCGTGGTGCGCGGGGCAATATACGGTAGAGGGCGCAGAAAACGCAAAACGGTGGGTGCGCGACGGCTATTTGTATCTGCAAAAGGCATGGAGCGTGCAGGACACCCTGCAATTCAACTTTGCTATGTATCCACAGTTTGTGCGGTCGGACGCCCGCGTGCGGGAAAACATCGGCAAGGTCGCGCTTGTGCGCGGCCCGCTGGTCTATTGCATGGAGGAAGCGGATAACGGGAAAGATTTGCATTTGTGCACGCTGGATGCCGCCGCCGGGGTCGATGTTTCGTGGGAGACGCTTTTGCCGCATATGCGCGTACCGGTTCTGACAGCGTCCGGCTTCCGCATATGTTCCCCGGAAGCAGCCCCACCGCTGTATGCGCCTGCTGTACCGCCGAAGCGGGGAAACACGCGGTATCGGTTCATCCCGTATTACCTGTGGGCGAACCGCACAGTAGGGGAGATGCAGGTTTGGATGCGCGCCGAGGGGAATACGGGCTTTGCAGGTGAAAAAAAGTGTTGACAAGCCGTTCCCTTTATATTATAATAACAAAGCCGCCGAAAAGGCGGCAGACATGGCGGCATAGCTTAGTTGGCTAGAGCGTCCGGTTCATACCCGGAAGGTCACAGGTTCAAGTCCCGTTGCCGCTACCAAACCGCGGCGGCATTTTGTGCCGCCGCGTATACGGCCCGGTGGTCAAGCGGTTAAGACACCGCCCTTTCACGGCGGTAACACGAGTTCGATTCTCGTCCGGGTCACCATAACAGCGCACAGTTTTTGACTGTGCGCTGTTTGCTTTGTATGATCTATCCCAAATAAAACCCCCGCACGCGGACAGCGTGCGGAGGCGGGTCTGCAGTTTTACTTACGCCTGCTGCTCCTTGAGCTTCGCAAAGCACTCGCTGCAATACACCGGACGGTCGTCACGGGGCTGGAAGGGCACCTTTGCCTCGCCGCCGCACGCTGCGCACGTCGCGGTAAACATCTGTCTTTCTCCCCTTGCCGCGTTCTTTCTCGCGTCCCGGCACGCCTTGCAGCGCTGGGGCTCGTTCACAAAGCCTTTCTCCGCGTAGAACTCCTGCTCGCCGGCGGTGAAAACGAACTCGTTCCCGCATTCTTTGCAAACAATGGTCTTGTCTTCGTACATGTTGCTACCTCGCTTGATAAAAATTTTTACTTACCCCAAGCGGACTTGCACCGCCGCATAGTGTCAATGCTCTCCTTGCCGAGAAAGGGCGTATTGTTGGATAAATGCCGCGGCTACCCCCGCAGCTTGTGCCGAACCCTTTGAAGCGCATTGTCAACGGATTTGGGCGTGGTGCCGGTTTTTTCTGCAATTTCCTTGTAGGAAAAACCGTTGAGAAACAGACGAAGTACGGTTTGTTCGGTGCCGGACAGGCGCGTGGAAACGCTTTGCAACAGCTTTTCGCACTCGTCGCGCAGCACCTGCTGTTCTTCGGGACTTTGCGCCGCGTCGGGAAGAAAGCGGTCATCCAGCGGGACGAACTGCGCCGCCTGCGCGCCGTGCGCGCTCTTGCGCAGGGCGGAAACAATGCGGTTGTTCACACAAACGGACGCATACGTCCGAAAGGAGGCGCCGCCGTCTTTCGAATAGGTGCGCACAGCCGCGAGCAGGCCTAACATCCCTTCCTGGAACAGGTCGTCGCCGTCGAGCAAAAGGCTTTTGTATTTTGCCGCGATGCTTCGCACGAGCGGCATCATCTCCGCCGCAAGGCGGGAAAGCGCCGCTTCATCCCCCTGCTGCGCGGACAAAGCGAACGCCGAAAGGCAGTCGGAGGACTTGTCCGCAGCATTTGCCAAGCACGTCACCTCGCAGGCGCAAAATACAAAATTCCGAGAAACCGTCGGTTCAATCGTACAAAATAGATTGTACCATAATTACAGATTTTGTCAACTAAAATTTTGTATAATGTGCATAGATGCCGAAATCTGTCAAAAACACAGCGTCAATATACGCCGAAGAGCGACAAAAGCACCGTGAGCGTACCGCTCGCCATGAGCACGGCGAGCAGCACACACATGACGCGGATCGCGATTTTTCGATTAAACATGGTCGGTCATCCTTTTATGCCGAGCAGCGCTTCCATATCTTTTCCGATCGTCTGCGCCTTTTCTTCGGCGGCAGCTTCCGAATCGGCGACCGCCGTGATATAGACCTTGATCTTCGGCTCCGTGCCGGACGGGCGCACGATCACGCCGTCCGCGCCGTCTAAACGATAGCTCAGCACATTGGAGCGCGGCAGTTCGATGGCGGTCTGCGCGCCGCTCTCGGTATCGGTAGTCAGGCGGGTCTGATAATCGGAAATGCTGTGCACCGTTTCCCCTGCGATCATTTTCGGCGGGTTTTGCCGCAGCGTTTCCATCATATTGCGCATGGTCTCCATGCCCGCCGCACCCTCAAAGCCGAAGTTGAGCACGGTGTTGCAATACATTCCGTAGCGCCGGTACAGGCTCTGCATAAATTCATACAGGCTCATGCCCTTCGCCTTGTAGTACGCCGCCATTTCGCAGATGAGCATCGAGGCGACCACCGCGTCCTTGTCACGCGCATGCGTGCCGCGCAGATAGCCGTAGGATTCCTCCATGCCGAGTACGAAGCGATCCGCTTCGCCCGCCGCTTCGAGCTTCGTGACAAGCTCGCCGATATACTTAAAGCCCGTGAGCAGATCGGCGGTCTCGGCGCCGTAATGTGCGGCGATCTGCGCGATCAGGCGCGAGGTCACGATGGTTTTTACGACGATCGGTTTTTCGGGCAGCTTCCCTTGCTCTTGCAGCGCGGAAAGGACGTATTCGGTCAGCATAGCGCCGACCTCGTTGCCTGTCATCAGCTTGTACGCATCCCCGTCGCGCACCGCAATGCCCACGCGGTCGCAGTCGGGGTCGGTCGCCAAAAGCAGATCGGCCTTTTTCGTTTCGGAAAGCGCAATGGCGCATTCAAATGCCTGCCGGATCTCCGGGTTCGGATACGGGCAGGTCGGGAAATTCCCGTCGGGATATTCCTGTTCGGGGACTACGGTTACATCACGGATCCCGATACGCTTGAGGATCTCGCGCACGGGCTTGTTGCCTGTACCGTTCAAGGGCGTGTAAATGACGGAAAGGTCCGTGCCCGCCGCAGCACTGGGATTGACCTGCGCACGCAGCACCGCTTCGTAAAAGCCCTCGAACATTTCCTGCCCGATGTAGGAGATCATGCCCTTTTCGAGCGCTTCGTCAAAGTCCATGGTCTTTACGCCGTCAAACATATCGACCTTTTGAATGTAGCTGTAGGTCTTTGCCGCCGCCTCATCGGTCATCTGGTAGCCGTTGGGGTCATAGCATTTGTAGCCGTTGTATTTGGAGGGGTTGTGGCTCGCGGTGAGGATGATCCCGGAACTGCAGTGCAGGGTGCGCACCGCGTAGGAAAGCATGGGCGTGGGGACGAGCTCAGGGTAAAGGTAGACCTTTACGCCGTTCGCCGCAAGCACGCACGCTGCCGAGCGCGCGAACGCATCGGACTTGATACGCGAATCGTAGGCGATGGCGATGGTGGGTTCTTGGAAGTCTGCATTGAGATAGTCCGCAAGCCCCTGTGTCGCCTGGTTGACGGTATAGACGTTCATACGGTTCGTACCCGCGCCGATCACGCCGCGCAGCCCCGCCGTGCCGAATTCCAGATTTTTGTAGAAACGGTCGAGGATCTCCTCTTCGTTTCCTTTAACTGCTTCCAACTCCGGCAGCAGATCCTTGTCCGCTGTTGCCTTTTTGCACCAAAGGTCGTAAAGCGCATGGATATCGTTCATGGCAAAGCCTCCTAAAAATTTCCGATATTGATTCCAGTATACTATATTTCCCAAAAGAACGCAAATAAAATCTGTCGAAAGTGCTTGGGGGATTCGTTGCACAGTTCGGCAAAATATGCTATGATAATTCGAGAAGATAAAAGAGGGGGCGGCTGTTTTGTTCGCAAGGGTCAACAGCGTCGGGCTGTTCGGGTTGGAGGCATACATCGTGGCGGTGGAAGCGGATCTTTCCGCCGGCTTGCCGCGCTTTGACATGGTAGGACTCCCGGATGCGGCAGTCAGCGAGAGCCGCGAGCGCGTGCGCGCCGCCATCCACAACAGCGGTTTGGAGTTCCCCGTTTCGCGCATCACCATCAACCTTGCGCCTGCGGACATCCGCAAAGAAGGCCCTGTTTACGACCTGCCCGTACTCATCGCCCTGCTCAAAGCGACGGGGCAGCTTACCTGCGATACGGACTCGCGTGCCTTCGTCGGCGAGCTTTCATTAAACGGCGAGGTGCGGCACATCAACGGCGTGCTGCCGATGGTGATCGAGGCGCGCCGTGCGGGGCTTCGGGAGATCTACATTCCGCACGCAAACCTTGCCGAAGGCGCGGTGGTCGAGGGGATCGCGGTGTACCCCGTTAAGACCGTGGGGGAATTGCTCAAACACCTGCGCGGGGAAGAGAAGATCGAACCCGTGACCGCCAAGGACTATGCGGAGTATACCCTCCCGCCCGACCTGCCCGACTTCGCGGACGTGAAGGGACAGCACGAGGCGAAGCGGGCGCTGGAGGTCGCCGCGGCGGGCGGGCACAATGTGATGATG
>UQZS01000007.1 GCA_900545625.1 uncultured Oscillospiraceae bacterium
GGTTTTGTCTGGCAACTCTACCTTAACACAGGTCCTTTCTATTCGCTATCTTTTTTTCTTATTTGTTACACATCATTGTAACACCTACAGTGAGCATGAATATTCACATACTGTTTACTTGCTATTTGTTACCCTTTGTGGTAAAATTATTCAAATATGGCTTTCAAAGAAGGACACACAAATGGTGATATTGGGGATCGACCCGGGCTATGCGATCGTCGGATACGGCGTGCTGGAATATCGGAACAATCGCTTTACCGTGCTCGATTACGGCGCGATCACGACCGAAGCGCACACGCCGTTCCCTGAACGGCTCGAAAAGATTTACTGCGACCTTTGTGCGTTGATGACACGCTTTCGTCCGCAGGCGATGTCGATCGAAAAGCTGTTTTACAACACCAATGCCAAAACCGTGATCGACGTTGCACAAGCGCGCGGGGTCACGGTACTCGCTGCCCAGCAAAACGGCGTGGAGATCTTTGAATATACGCCCCTGCAGGTCAAGCAAAGCGTTGTCGGCTACGGCAGGGCGGAAAAAAAGCAGGTGCAGGAGATGACGCGTATTATTCTGCATCTTGAAAAGATCCCAAAACCAGACGATACCGCCGACGCGCTCGCCATGGCAATCTGCCACGGGCATGCCAGCGGCTCGCTGATGGGCAGGCTCAAACAGATGGGGAGAAAATAAGGATGTTTTATTCGATTACGGGAAAAATCGTATATGTCGATACACAGAGCGTTGCGATCGAAACGGGCGGCATAGCGTTTCGGTGCAGTACGACGCTCACCACGCTCAAGCGCATCGGTGAAAAGGGGAACACGGCGACGCTTTACACCTATCTCAACGTCCGTGAGGATGCGCTTGACCTGTTCGGCTTTGCAGACGAACAGGAATTGGAATGCTTTAAGCTGCTCATCGGCGTTTCAGGCGTAGGACCCAAGGCGGCGCTGGCGATTTTATCGGAACTGACGCCCGATAAATTAGCGCTTTGCCTTGCGACGGGTGACAGCAAAGCGATCACACGCGCACAGGGCGTCGGGCCGAAGCTCGCGCAGCGCGTAGTGCTTGAGCTTAAGGACAAGCTCGCAAAAGGGCTGGAGCTTTCCGCTGTTACGCCGGAGATCGAGGCGGCAGGTATCGCCGCAGCCGAGGGCAGCGCTGCCGAAGCGGTCAGCGCGCTGACGATGCTCGGTTATTCGCAAAGCGAAGCGGCAGCGGCGGTTGCAAAGCTGGACGCTGCGCTGTCGGTTGAGGATATGATTCGGCAGGCGCTCAAAACGCTTGCAAGGCAGGTATAAGCCATGGATTTTGATAACGAAAACCGCATTGTTTCCCCTGATTTCAACGCGGCGGATGAGGCGCTGGAACTCTCCCTTCGCCCTAAAACGCTGCACGATTACATCGGGCAGGAAAAGGTCAAGGAAAATTTAAAAATTTATATTGAAGCTGCCAAAGCACGCGGTGAACAGCTCGATCACGTGCTGCTCTATGGCCCGCCGGGCTTAGGCAAAACGACGCTTGCGGGCATTATTGCCAACGAGATGAATGTGCAGATCCGCATCACCTCCGGCCCCGCGATCGAAAAGCCCGGCGACCTTGCCGCTTTGCTTACAAACCTTTCGGACGGCGACGTGCTGTTTATCGACGAGATCCACCGCCTGTCGCGCAGTGTAGAGGAAGTTCTGTACCCTGCCATGGAGGATAACGCCCTTGACATCATCATCGGCAAAGGGCCGTCCGCGCGTTCTATTCGGCTTGATTTGCCGCGTTTTACGCTGGTGGGCGCGACCACCCGCGCCGGGCAGCTGACAGCACCCTTGCGAGACCGCTTCGGGGTGATTGCAAGGCTCGAAATGTACTCCAAAGAGGAACTTTCTCAAATCGTCCGACGCAGTGCGGGTATCTTGGGAATCGCCGTGGATGATAAGGGTGCGCTGGAGATCGCCTCGCGCGCAAGGGGTACGCCCCGCATCGCGAACCGCCTGTTAAAACGGGCGCGCGATTTTGCCGAGGTCATGGGCAACGGCGTGATTACGGAGGAGACTGCGCAGATCGCGCTTTCGCGCATGGAGATCGACGCACTCGGCCTTGATAATATCGACCGTATGCTCCTGACCGCCATGATCCGTAACTACAACGGCGGCCCTGTGGGGCTTGAGACCATCGCCGCCACCATCGGCGAGGAGGCGGTCACGATTGAGGATGTTTACGAGCCGTATCTGATGCAGATCGGCTTCCTTTCCAAGACCCCGCGCGGGCGGGTCGTAACGGCGCTTGCCTATAAGCATTTAGGGATCGATATGCCCGGCCAGCAAAAGCTGGATCTGTAAGAAAACAGGAGGAGAACATGGGAAGACTATTCGGAACGGACGGCGCGCGCGGCGTAGCCAATACAGAGATCACCTGCGAGCTCGCCATGCAGATCGGGCGGGCGGCAGCCATGGTGCTGACGGAGAATCTGGCGCACCGCCCGCGTGTGCTCATCGGCATGGACACCCGCGCTTCCGGCGAGATGCTCGAAGCGGCGCTGACGGCGGGCTTTTGCTCCGTCGGCGCGGACGTTTGCCTGTTGGGCGTGGTGCCGACGCCTGCCGTGGCATATCTTGTGACTGCTTATCAATACGATGCGGGCGTGATGATCTCCGCGTCGCATAACCCGTGTGAATACAACGGCATCAAAATATTCCAGTCCACGGGCTACAAGTTGCCCGATGCACTGGAAAACGAGATTGAAGCCATTATTCTCGACGAGATCAAAACGCCGCCTACACCCATCGGCGGCGAGGTCGGCAGGGTCTCGCACGCGGAAAACGCCGTGTCGGACTATATCGCGCACTTGCTTTCCACGACCGATGCGCGCTGCGACGGGATGAAGATCGCGCTCGACTGTGCCAACGGTTCGGCAAGCGTCTCCGCGCGTCAGGTGTTTGAATCGCTCGGTGCGGAATGCGTCGTGATCCATGACAAGCCCGACGGCGTGAATATCAATCTCGACTGCGGCTCAACACACCTCGGCGCGCTGCAAAAATGCGTGCTGGAAAACGGCTGTGACTTGGGCTTTGCCTTTGACGGCGACGCGGATCGTATGCTTGCCGTCAACCACCTCGGCGAAGAGGTAGACGGCGACCGTGCCATTGCAGTCTGCGCCAAGCACATGAAGCAGCAGGGGACGCTCAAAAAGAACACCGCCGTGGTGACCGTGATGAGCAATATGGGCTTCTTTAAATTCTGTGAACAGAACGATATTTTGTGCGAGCGCACCAAGGTCGGCGACCGCTATGTGCTCGAAAATATGCTTGAAAACGGCTATTCCATCGGCGGCGAGCAGTCCGGCCATATCATCTTTTTGGACTATGCCACCACGGGCGACGGGCAGCTTTCGGCGATTCAGCTTTTAACTGTGCTCAAAGAGTCGGGCAAAGCGCTCAAAGAATTGGCGGATGAAATGCGCGTGTACCCGCAGGTGCTGTATAATGTCCGCGTGTCGAACTACGGACGTGTGCGCTTCCCCGAAGACAAGGAGATCCAAACCGCCATCCAAAGCGCTGAAGCGGAGCTCGGCGACACGGGGCGGGTGCTTGTGCGCGTTTCGGGCACTGAGCCGCTCGTGCGCGTGATGCTCGAGGGCGAGGACGAGGAAAAGATCCGTACGCTCGGCGAAAGCATCGCCGAGGTCGTGCGCGAAAGGTTGGTATAATGCGCGTCGCGTCTCACTGGAAGGATTATACGCTTCTCGACTGCTCGGACGGCGAGCGTCTGGAAAAATGGGGGAATGTGACGCTCATCCGCCCCGACCCGCAGGTCATTTGGATGACGCCGAAAACGCACCCGCTTTGGAAAAAGGCGGACGCCGTCTATCACCGCTCCAAAACGGGCGGCGGCCATTGGGAGGTGCGTGGGAATGTGCCCGCGCGCTGGGAGATCAGCTACCGCGACCTACGCTTCAACGTCAAGACCATGGGCTTTAAGCACACGGGCGTGTTCCCGGAGCAGGCGGTGAACTGGGATCTGGTCGCAGAGCTGATCCGGAATGCCAAACGCCGCGTCAAGGTGCTCAACTTGTTCGCGTATACAGGCGCGGCAACGGTTTCCGCACTCCGGGCGGGCGCGGAAGTCGTGCATGTGGACGCCTCCAAGGGCATGGTGCTTTGGGCAAAGGAAAATGCACAAAGCAGCGGCGTTGCCGACCGGCCTGTACGCTGGATCGTGGATGACTGCATCAAATTCGTGCAGCGCGAGATCCGCCGCGGCAATCGATATGATATTCTGATCATGGATCCGCCCTCCTACGGCAGGGGCCCCGGCGGCGAGGTCTGGAAGCTGGAAAACGAGGTCTATGATTTCGTAAAGCTCTGCCGTGAGGTGCTCTCGCCCGACCCGCTTGCAGTGCTGATCAACGCCTATACGGCGGGGCTTTCTCCGGCCGTTATGCAATATATTCTCGGCTCGGTGCTTTGCCCGACGCTCGGCGGTTCGGTGCAAAGCGATGAAATCGGGCTGCCCGTCAAAAGCACGGGGCTGGTGCTGCCCTGCGGCGCGACCGCGATCTGGCAGCATAAATCATTTTGAGGAATCAAAACATGGCAGACATCATTTTGGATTTTCGAGACGTGTGTTTTCGCTATGAAGCGGATGAGGATGAAACGCCGCTGCCGCTGTGCGTCAAACATGTCGATCTGCAAATTGAAAAGGGGAGCTTTACGGTGATCCTCGGGCACAACGGCTCGGGCAAGTCTACACTCGCAAAGCTTTCAAATTCGATCCTGGTCCCGGAAAGCGGCAAGGTGCTCGTCAACGGCATGGACACGGCAGACGAAGACCTGTCCTATGACATCCGCCGCACGGTCGGGGTGGTGTTTCAAAATCCCGACAACCAGATCGTCGCCTCCGTGGTGGAGGAGGACGTCGCGTTCGGGCCCGAAAATCTCGGCGTGCCGCCCGAGGAGATCCGAAAGCGGGTGGACGATGCACTCAAGGCCGTCGGTATGTACGAATACCGCGGGCATGCGCCGCATAAGCTTTCGGGCGGACAGAAGCAGCGCGTCGCGATCGCAGGGATGATCGCTATGCTGCCCGAATGCTTAGTACTCGACGAGCCCACCGCCATGCTTGACCCGCAGGGCAGAAGAGAGGTGCTCGACACCATCCGCCGCTTGAATCGTGAGCGCGGCATCACCATTGTGCTGATCACGCATTTTATGGAGGAAGCGGTCGACGCCGACCGCGTGCTGGTCATGGATGACGGCGAAATTTTGCTGGACGGCACGCCGCAGGCGGTGTTCCGCGAGGGCGAAACGCTTCGCCGCGTCGGGCTGGAAATTCCGAAGGTTGCGCAGTTGAGCGCGGATCTGCGGGAATACGGTGTGCCGCTGCCGCCCGATATTTTGACGGCGCATGCACTTTCTGACGCGATATATTCCTTACTCGGAGAACGAAACCATGCCGATTCTTGAAACGCAGAACCTGTCTTACGTTTACGGCGAAAACACCCCGTTTCGGGTGCAGGCGCTTGAAAACGTGAACCTTTCAATAGAAAAGGGCGAGCTTGTGGGCATCATCGGGCACACAGGCTCTGGCAAAAGCACCCTCATGCAGCATTTGAACGGCCTTGTCAAGCCTTCTTCCGGGAAGGTGCTTTTGGACGGGGCGGATATCCACGCCTCCAAGGCTGCGACGTATGCCGCGCGCTTTCGCGTCGGGCTTTGCTTTCAATATCCCGAATACCAGCTGTTTGAAAGCACGGTCTATCGCGATATCGCGTTCGGGCCGCGCAATATGGGGCTTTCTAAGGAGCAGGTGGACGAGCGTGTCCGCCGTGCCGCGTCGTATCTTGAAATTCGCGATACTTGGCTTGATAAGTCCCCGTTTGACTTGTCCGGTGGTGAAAAGCGCCGTGTGGCGATCGCGGGGGTCTTGGCTATGGAACCCGAGATCTTGATCCTGGACGAGCCCACTGCGGGGCTTGACCCGCGCGGGCGCGCGCAGATCGCAGCCTTGATCGAGAACTACCGTGTATCCACAGGCAGCACGGTCTTGATCGTCTCTCACAGTATGGATGACATTGCCGAATCCGCCACGCGCGTTTTGGTGATGGATAACGGTACGGTCGCCTTGGGCGGCACCGTGGACGAGGTGTTCCGCGATGCGGCGGCGCTCGAACGCCACGGGCTGGACGTGCCGCAGATCACGCGCGTGTTTTTGGACTTACGTGCGCGCGGCGTAGAGGTGCGTACCGACATCTATACGGAAAAACAGGCGCGCCGCGAGCTGTTTGGGCTTTTGCATAAAGAGGGGGTGCTGCAGTGATCCGCGACATTACCATCGGGCAGTATTTCCCGGGGAAATCCCCGATCCACAAGCTCGACCCGCGCTTAAAGCTCGTGCTGACGTTTGTGTATATCGTCTCCATATTTTTTTGCAAGAATTTTGTTTCGCTCGGTGTCAGCGTGGCGTATCTGGTGTTTGCCGTGCTGCTGTCGCGCATATCGCTTAAGCTTATAGCCAAAAGCCTGAAGCCGATCGTCATCATCGTGCTGCTCACCTCCATACTGCAAATTTTTTATAACGATGACGGCACCGTGCTTTTCCAGCGCGGCTGGTTCCAAATTACCACGAGCGGGCTCATTATGGCGCTGTTCACCTCCGTGCGCATCATCGCGCTGGTGCTGGCAAGCTCACTTTTGACCTATACGACCTCGCCCACGCTTTTGACCGACGCGATCGAGCGGCTGTTTTCCCCGCTGAAAAAGATCAAGATCAATGTGCACACCATCGCCATGATGATGACGATCGCCCTGCGCTTTATCCCGCTTTTGATCGACGAGGTCGATAAGATCATGTCCGCACAGAAAGCGCGCGGTGCGCAGCTTGATTCCGGCGGCATAGTAAAACGCGGGCAGGCGCTTGTGCCCGTATTTATCCCGCTGTTTGTCAACGCTTTTACGCGCGCGTATGATCTGGCATTCGCCATGGAATGCCGCTGCTACCGCGGGGGCGAGGGCAGGACGCGGCTTCGTGTGATGAAATTTTGTAAGCGCGATTATGCGGCAATCGCCATTACGGCCGTGTGCCTTGCAGGCATCGGTGTCTCGAATGCATTATTGACGGCGCTGATTTGACGCGAAAGGCGAAAGACATATGCGAAATTTTCTGTTGACGCTGATGTTCGACGGCAGCGCCTACCACGGCTGGCAGGTGCAGGCCAATGCCGTCACTGTGCAGGAGACGCTGCAAGACGCGCTGGAGCGTATTTTGGGCACACGCTACCCCGTGACCGGGTGCAGCCGCACGGATTCCGGCGTGCACGCGCTGGAATTTTGCTGCAATGTACGCGCTGAGACTGCGCTTTGCCCCGAACGTCTGTCTGCGGCGCTGAACGCCGTGCTTCCGCGCGACGTGGCTGTGCGCTCCTGCCGCGAAGTCCCTTTGGATTTTCACGCGCGCTATGATTGTCTCGGCAAGACGTATCAGTATATACTTTGGAACGGAAAGACGCGTAATCCCTTTTACGAGCGGCGCGCATACTTTTATCCCTATGCACTGGACACGGTTTTTCTGCACGGGCAGGCACAGAATTTTGTCGGACGGCATGACTTTTCTGCCTTTTGTGCCGCGAACAGCGATGTGGCGGACCGGGTACGTACGATCCGCAGCTTTTCTGTGGAGCGCCAGGGGGAACGGGTGCAGTTTACAGTATCGGGTGACGGTTTTCTTTACAACATGGTGCGCATCATGGTCGGCACGCTTTTGGATATACAAGCGGGAAAACTCCCGGCGGGCTGTATTCCTGCGATCCTTCAAAGCCTCGACCGCACGAAGGCGGGTGTGACTGCTCCGGCAGCGGGTCTGTATCTCGCACAAGTGGCGTATAACGAACGGGATCTTTTCTTAAATCCCTTGGATGTGGGCAGGTAAGGCTATGGCAAAACAGGCAAAACCCAAAAAGAAAAAAAAGAACCGTACTGTTGGGCGGGAACGTCTCTGGACAGTGCTCAAGGCGCTTTGCGCCGTCGTGGTGCTGTTGGCGCTGGTGGTTGTTGCCGCCCAGCGTTTTGGCAACGTTACGTTTTCGAGTATCGGTGATTCTTTAAGCTCGCTCATTTCCGGATTGCAGCGCGGTGACGGTTATCCGTATTATTTTGAAGACAGCAGTGTTTTGTTTGTGGAACCGATTGGGTCGGATCTGTTCGTTGTGACCGAGAATGATACCTACGTGCTCGATTCCACCGCGCGCAAGTCGGCCGAGACGCAGCACACTTATGCTTCCCCGTATGCCGACAGCCGTGGCGGCAGGGTATTGCTGCTCGACGTCGGTGGCACGGCGTATCGGGTACAGTCTAAATCTAAAACGTTATATGAAGGCGTCAGCGCGCAGCAGCTGCTCACCGGCGCGATTTCTGAAAACGGTACGGTCGCGCTGGCTTCCCGCGGGGAAAATGCGCAAAGCTCGCTGACGGTCATCAATCGAAATCAAAAGGAAATCTTTAAGTGGAACTGTGCTTCGGAGACGATCGTTGCCGTCGGGCTCTCCGATAACGGCAAACGTGCCGCTGTGTCGGTGCTGGGCGCACAGGACGGCGAGTTATATACAAAAGTGCATATTTTTGATTTTGATTACCGCGAACCGATCGCTTCCTTTGACTTTGAAAATACCGTTTCGGGTATCGAATTCCTTTCTCAAGAGTGCGTCCTGTTGACAGGTAACCGCGTGTTTGCCATCGTCGAAAATACCGAATTGACGCTTGAAGAGGATCTTTCTTTGAACACCCTGTCTACCGTATATAGTGAGGACGGGCACTGCACGGCGGCGGTGCTTTCCAAATACGGCAGCTCCGCCTCCAAGATCGTGCGCGCCTATGACCGCGACGGCGAGTTGTTGTTTGAAACAGAATTAGAGGAAAGCGTCAAGGGCGTTTCCTGCGACGGACGGTATGTTTCCGTCCTGACCGACAGTTATCTTTACAATTACGACCTTGAGGGCACGCTCGTCGGCAAGGCGGCGGTAGACGCCGACAGCATCCGCCCGTATACAGACGGCAAAAACACTTACGTTTACGCCCTCGGCGGCATAAAATGCTATGAAACCGCGAAAATGGAAGAAACCGCACAAACCACGTCTCAAGCGGCTTAAAGGCGCTTTTGTTTTCCTTTTGTATACAGAAAATTCGGTTGTAAGTACGCCGTGATTATGCTACAATATAGATGCAGCAAACGCTGCAGGCAAAAGAAAGGAATGATACGGCTCACGGCGCAATGGGCGCTGCATTGCCGCAGTACGGTGAAAATATGGGTATTATTCTCGATTTGATTTTTCTGTGCATCGTGGTCGCCGCAATCGTGGTCGCCGCCAAAAAGGGCATTGTAAAAACGGTGCTCGACATTGTCGCCTTTGTGCTGGCGGTCGTGCTTTCCGCACAGCTTGCCACGCCTTTTGCAGAAGGTGTGTATGACGCTTTTCTCGGGGAGAGCCTCCAAAACCGCGTGGAAGAGGCCTTGCCTGAAGACGGCGGGAGCGCAGATGTCGTTGTGATTTTGGAGGAGCTTCCCGATTTTGTGACGGACTATCTGGAAGATGCGGGATTTGATGCCGACGCGCTTTCCGGACAGCTTGCCGGCGGTGCAAACTCCGCTGAAGCCGCGCAGCGGATCACGGATGAGGTTGTGCGCCCTGTATGTATTGCAGCACTTGGTGCAATTTTGTTTTTGCTTTTGTGTATTGTGCTGCTCGCCGTATTTAAAATCGTTGCAGATTGGATTGCCAAGCTGTTTAAAATACCGATTGTTAAAACACTCAATCAGGGACTCGGCGCTGTGCTCGGCGCTGTCAAGGGCTTGATCATCGTTGTGATTATCAGCCTTTTGCTCCTCGTCATCGCGCCGCATATCGGAGGCGGATTTGAATCCATGGTATCAGATTCCTATACTGTGGAGCAGGTGGAACGCTTTTTGCCGGAGAGCTTATCCGAAATTTTATTATAAATTGAGGTACTTATCATGAAAGAGAATTTAAAAGCACTGTTTAGCGGATGCCTGACCGTGCCGAATCTGCTGTCGCTGATCCGCATTTTGCTGATCCCCGTGTTTGGCGTGCTGTTTTACAACGGCGAAGCGCTGTGGGCGGTGGTTGTGCTTGTCCTTTCAGGACTTACAGACCTGTTTGACGGCAAGATCGCCCGCCGTTTCAACCAAATCAGTGAACTTGGCAAGCTTTTGGATCCCGTGGCAGACAAGCTCACGCAGATCACCATTGCCGTTGTGATCTTTCTGGTGCTGGACAAGTCCCAGGATCCGACGATGCAGTGGTTTAAATGGGTGTTCCTGTTCTTCCTGTTCAAGGAGCTTGTCATGATTTTGGGCGGTGCGGTGATGCTCGCGATCGGGCTGCGTCCGGGTGCAGCCGAAATTTACGGCAAGGTCGCCACATTCGTGTTTTATGGTGTTATGGTGGTCGTGTTAGCCTTCGGGCCTGAGATCGGCGCACTGCGCGAATGGTTCACGCTGCCGACGCCCGTGATGATCGTACTGGTGATCATTTCCGCCGCGCTCACTTTCGTTGCGCTCTTGAGCTACCTGCCGTCCACTTTCCGCCAATTCAAAGAAAGAAAGCATAAATCCGAGGAAAAATAACGAATGAACAAAAACATGCTGTGCAGCCGGTGCCATAAAAATCCGGCGGTATTTTTCATCTCGAAGGTGGAGGGGGATAAAACCACCAACGAGGGGCTTTGCATCAAATGCGCCATGGAGCTGAACATCGGCCCGATCAAGCAGCTTATGGAGCAAATGGGGATCACAGAGGATGAAATGGAAGAGGTCTCCGAGCAAATGGCGCAGATGATGGAAAACGCCGACGGTGAGGAGGGCTTCCAGCCCGGCGGTGCGCTGCCGCTTTCCTTTATGCAGGGGCTGTTCCCAGGGATGAATAAAGCCGCGCAGGATAACGACGACGGCGATATGATCGACCCGTCCGAGGTCAGCGTGGTGGAGGAACCCAAAAAAGGCGGCAATGCGCAGAAAAACCAAAAGAAGAATAAAAAGCGCAAATACCTGTCGCTGTATTGCACCGATTTGACCGAGCGTGCACGAGGCGGGCAGTTGGATCGTATCATCGGACGCGACCGCGAGATCTACCGCACGGTGCAGATCTTGTGCCGCCGCACGAAAAACAACCCGTGCCTGATCGGCGAACCCGGTGTCGGTAAGACTGCCATCGCCGAGGGCCTTGCGCAGAAGATCGCGGCGGGGGAGGTCCCCGCAAAGCTTGCCGATAAAGAAATTCACCTGCTCGATCTCACCGCGCTTGTTGCGGGCACGCAGTTCCGCGGGCAGTTTGAAAGCCGCATTAAAGGGCTGATCGACGAGGTGAAGAGTGAGGGAAATATTATCCTTTTCATCGATGAGGTGCACAACCTTGTCGGCACGGGCGATGCCGAGGGCACGATGAACGCGGCGAATATTTTGAAGCCTGCGCTTTCCCGTGGCGAGATTCAGGTCATCGGCGCGACTACATTCAATGAATATCGCCAGAATATTGAAAAGGACGCCGCGCTGGAACGCCGTTTCCAGCCCGTAAAGGTCGAAGAACCGTCTGTCGAGGACGCGTATCAGATCCTTTTAGGCATTAAGAGCTACTATGAAAACTATCACCGCGTGCGCATCTCCGACTCGCTTGTGCATAAGGCGGTAACGCTCTCCGAGCGCTATATCACCGACCGTTTCCTGCCGGATAAGGCGATCGACCTGTTGGACGAAGCGTGTACCTGTGCGAACCTCCGCAATAAGGCGATCAGTGATTACGAGCTGTTTTTGCGTCATAAAACAGAGCTGCAATCCCGCGAAGAGGAGCTTGTCACTGCGGCGGAGACCGAAAACGATGAAAAGAAAAAGAACGAAAGCTACGCCGCGCTCGCGCTGGTGCGTTCGGAGCTTCTTGCCTGCGATCAGAAAGAACCTGCCCTGCGTGAAAAGGCAAGCGACAATTTTGTGACCGAGGAAGATTTAGCGCGCGTTATCAACCTCTGGACGGGCATTCCGACGACCAAGATCGTGGAAGGCGACGTCAAACGCCTGATCGGTATGGAGGAGCGCTTGAAAGCACATCTCGTCGGGCAGGATGAGGCGGTCGATCTTGTTTCTGCGGCGATCCGCCGCAGCCGTATCCAGCTTTCGGTGCAAAAGCGCCCGGCATCCTTTATTTTCGTGGGTCCCACGGGCGTGGGCAAGACCGAGCTTGTAAAATTGCTTTCCCGTGAATTGTTTGATACGCCCGAAACGCTCATACGCTTGGATATGTCGGAATTTATGGAAAAGCATTCCGTA
This sequence comes from uncultured Oscillospiraceae bacterium, assembly GCA_900545625.1. GTDB lineage: Bacteria > Bacillota > Clostridia > Oscillospirales > Acutalibacteraceae > Fimenecus. Next base: position 12,320 of record UQZS01000007.1, read on the forward strand.
TCGCGGCTCATCGGTTCGCCGCCCGGCTACGTCGGCTATGATGAGGCGGGGCAGCTCACCGAAAAGGTGCGGCGGAAACCCTATTCCATCATTTTGTTTGATGAGATCGAAAAAGCGCACCCGGATGTCATGAACATCCTGCTGCAAATTCTCGACGAGGGCAAGACCAACGACGCCCACGGGCGCACGGTCAGCTTTGCAAACACCGTTATCATTATGACCTCGAATGCGGGCAGTGAACGGCAGGCGGGCGCCATGGGCTTCGGTAAGGAAGCGGGCGACGTCAAAAAGGAACATGCCATCAAGGCGCTGCGCGAATTCCTGCGTCCCGAATTTTTAGGGCGCGTGGATGAGATCGTAGTGTTCAACGAATTGACTGAGGAAAACTACCGGCAGATCGCCGTTCTGATGCTTGGTGAATTGCAGGAAGCTTTGCAGGACAAGGGCATCGCGCTTTCCTTTACGGATGACCTCCCCGCGCTGCTGGTTTCCAAAATGGACGGCAACGTCCGCGGCGCGCGTGATTTGCGCAATGTGCTGCGGCGCAATGTGGAGGATAAGCTTTCCACCTACCTTGTGGAGCACAGCGAAGAGCCGATCCGTGCGATCCGCCTGACCGCTAAGGGCGGCGAGGTCGAATTGACTTTGGAAAAATAAATCTGCATAAAGTTATGCGCCCCGCCGATTCCCGGCGGGGCGCGATCCATTTTCAGAAACCTTAATGTCTTTCATCCTTATTGGCATACATTTCGCAAAACCGTGCCGCAAAAGCAGGCGGCTCACCGTGCGCATACAGATGTGAAACGTCGCCGAATGCACTGCACCGGAATACGGCGATCCCTTCTTCGCGTTCCTCGGTGTAGAGTGTTGTTACGGAGGATGGCGCGGCGCAGAAACCCTGCCAAAGCACGACAGGGGAAACATGCAGCAGGTGCGAAAGCATCACGCATTCCACGCCGAAATGGCAAAAGAACGCCAGTGTGTCCATGTTGGGGACAAGCGCTTTATAGAAATTGCCGTGCCGCGCATAGCCATGCTGCCGCAGCACCTTGTCCAGGCCCTTGCAAACACGGTTATACTCCGGTTTCAGCCGAAGCCCGCCGCGCATAAAATCCGTATCCGCCCAGCGGTGCACGTCATAGAAATCCTCGTTGACAGTGTAAAAGGAGGGGAGCAGATCCCACGGTCCTCGGATCTTTTTGGCGGCCTTGTCCCAGATCGGCGCGCGGAATTCCCGAAGCCAGCCAAGCGTTTTCCCTTGCGCGTGCATGGCGTTTAAGGTGTAAGCGGCGGTATCGCGCGCACGACCTAAGGGCGATACATAAAACGCATCAATTTTTTCTTTTGCCAAACGTTCGGCAAGGAATTCCGCCTCGCGCCGCCCTTTTTCAGTTAGCGAATCCACGGCATAATCGGGGTCGCCGTGGCGTATGATCAGGAGTCTCACTCAAATATCCTCTACGTTGCCGATCTTTTCATCGCGCGCATTGACAAAGGCAAGCACCTTTTCGGAAAGCTCACCGTACAGCTTGTATTTCTTAGAAAAAATAATCAAAGAAATCAAAACCAGAATGGGCGGAACAACAAAGGTCATCACGCTGATGGTCGTTTCCGCAAACGGGGTCTGTACCTGCGTGTTGCCGTCATAGCCGGAGATCCCGAAGCCGGAGAACATAACGATCGTTTGAATGGTGTATGCCATTTTCTGCAAAAAGCCTTTCATGGCAAAGGTCGTGCTTTCGCTGCGCTTTCCGGTCTTGTATTCGCCGTAGTCCACAATGTCGGCAAGCATGACCGTCTGGTTGACGAACATCGACGCAATGCCGATAGAAGCGATAATGTAAGCCAGGCTCAAAAGCAGCATATTATGGAGGATCGGCCCGCAGATTGTCATGGCGATGTACCCGATGATGACGATGATCAGGCAGAAGCGGTAGATCGTGCGGCGGGTATATTTTTTGCTCATCAGCGGAATAACGAACAGCCCCAAAAATGAGCCAATCGCGCCGAACGTAGCAAAGGTGCTCTGCTTAGTGATGTCGCCCTCCACATTATCAAAGTAATAAGCGCCTACGCCGCTGGTCAGGTACCAGCCCGCGTTTGAGAGCATCGCGAAGATCATAAAGACGACCAGCTGGTCGTTGCTGCGCACGACTTCAAACACCTTTTTGAAGCTGAATTTTTCGTTGTTGTAGATCACATGGCGTTCTTTGGTGACAGAAACGCAAATAACGGCAAACATAACCAGCAGCACCGCGCAGATAATCGCCCAGCGGCTGAAGCCCTGTGCGCTGACCTGGCGCTCCTCATCGGTTAAACCCGTACCCAAAAGCACAAGCGCGTAAGGGGTGAAGATCGTGATGATGCCCTGTCCGATACCGCTGAAAGTACGCGCAATGGTCGAAATGGTGTTGCGCTCATTCGGGTCGTTCGTGAAACTCGGCACCATGCTCCAGTAGGGGATGTCTGCCATCGTGTTCGTCATGCCCCACATGACATACATCACCGCGACATACACATACATCCAAATCGAGCCGATGGAGATGCCGGGGTTCGTAAACATCATGGCGAGCACCACGGCGTTGCACGACGTGCCGATCAGGATCCACGGGCGGTATTTGCCCATACGCGTTTTGGTATGGTCCACGATCACGCCCATCATCGGGTCGTTGATGCCGTCCCAAATACGCGCGATCGGCGTGAGGATCAAAAGGAACGCCGCCGGCATCAGCAGAACGTCCGTCAAATACTTGGAAAGGTAGGAATAGAAAAGCCCGTAGCTCAAATCTAAGCCTACCGCACCGATCCCGTAGCCGATATAGCGCCCGAAGCGCGCGGGATTCTTTCGGGTCTTCGTAGTCTCCAAGGCAAAAACCTCCGTATTCAGCATTACCTATATATGATACCTGTTTTTCCAAATTCCGTCAACCGCCGCGCGCAAAAAAGCGCAAAAAGAAGCGCCGCTTCTGCGGCGCTTCCGTTCGTTTGCTTCATTTGGAAAAGAAAATTTATTCTGCCTCTTGCTCGCCTTGTGAGGCTTTGCGTTCGGCGATCTCTTTGACCATTTCCTGCTGTCTCTTTTCCGTCAGGCGATAGAACAGGATGGGGATGATGGTGCCCACCATGCTCAGCGCGCCGGAAAGCACCAGGAGGTTCCACAGCGTCTGCTCGCCTTGCGCGGTGATATACACACCGTCCGCCGCCGTCGGATTGATACCCGCCCAGTCATAAGAGAACACGCCGATGAAGGCGCCGACCGCCATACCGATTTTATTCATGAGCGTCTGCATGGCAAAGCAGATGCCCTCCGCGCGTTCGCCGGTTTTCCACTCAAGGTAGTCGACGGTGTCGCCGATCATTGCGTAAGAGAGAATGTTGTTTGCGCCCTGCGGGATGCCCAAAAGCACAAGGCCGATGGCGCAGACGATCAATTTCCAAGGCGCATCATAGCCGATGAAGTACATGGCAAACATGACGACCGCACCAAGAATATGTACATAGATGTATGCCCGTTTTTTCGTGAATTTTTTAGTCATCCACGGCACTAAGAGCGAAGCAACCAAACCGCCGGGGACGACAAGCAGGGTGATCAGAGAGTACCAGCTGTCATTGTGCAGGACGTAGCGCGCGAAGTACAGGCCGCCCGTGTAGGTGTAGACCATACGCGCACCGCCTAAGATACCGGAGATCACGATCAGCATCAGTTCACGGTTCTTGAAAAGGAGCTTCAGGTTGTGCCCAAGACTTGGCGGGTTTTCCAAAGATTTAATCCGCTCCTTGGTGTTCTTGAACCCATAGTAGAACATCGGGATGGCGACTACGGTGAATACGACCGCGCAGATGAAATAGGTCCATTTTAAAGCGTTTGCATTATCGTAGATAAATTCGGGCAGCACTGTGCCGGTATCATCCTTGTATTTCGCCGTAACAAGATCTGTGATGATCGGCACGCCGACCGTAACGATGCCTGCGCCGAGGGTGCAGACAAGACGGGTGACGGTCAGCAGGTTGCCGCGGACAATGGTGTTGTTCGTCATGCTGCTCGACAGCGCCCAATAGGGCACGTCCACCACGGTGTAGACGATGGACCAGATCACATATACAACAGCAATATAGACGAACGTGCGCACCGTGCCGGCTTCTACAAACGGGTTGAAGCACAACAGCGTCATAATGGCGATCGGGATCGCCATCCACTTCAAATACGGACGGCATTTTCCGTATTTGGTACGCGTTTTGTCTACGATCGAGCCCATGATCGGATCGTTGCACGCGTCAAAAATACGCGTCCCGAGCATCAGGTAGGCGACCGCCATCGCGCCCGAGACCCCGCCGACCATAACATCGGCAGAACCAAACAACAGCGCATCCGTCATAAAGATCGTCAAATACGAACCAATGATGGTACAAATAAAGTTCTGCCCGAACCCTGCCACAGCATAGGCTACGGCTTCCTTTGGCTGCAAATTCCCGTCGTTCGGCGTGGTGCCGTAGACCTTGTGCAGCAAAGCTTCCAGTTTCATCTGGTATCTCCTTTCAATTTGGCAATACTGTAATTATAAAACAAAAACGAAGGTTCGTCAACCGATTTATTAGACGAAATGTATATTTATTTTACAAATTCATACAGATTGCCTATATCTGTCTTCGGTTGACAAAACGGAGCGTCTGTGGTATCGTGCTTGCGGGAAATACGCGGTCGCAGACCCATCTGTGCACGGAAAAGGAGTGTTTTTATGTCTAAAATATATAATGATCTTGCGCAGCTTGTCGGCAATACGCCGCTGTTCGAGCCCGTTTGCCTGACGCGTGAACGGGGGATTTCTGCGCGCTTGCTGCTCAAGCTCGAATATTTTAACCCGGCGGGCAGTGCCAAAGACCGTATCGCTGTATCCATTTTGGATGACGCCGAACGCCGCGGTGTGCTGAAGCCCGGTGGCACGGTCATCGAACCGACCTCCGGCAACACCGGCATCGGGCTTTGCGCCATGGCGGTTTCGCGCGGCTATAAGGTCGTGATCACCATGCCGGAAACCATGAGTGTTGAACGCCGCAAGCTTATGCGCGCTTACGGTGCCGAGCTTGTGCTCACGCCGGGAAACGAGGGCATGTCCGGGGCGATCCGGCGTGCGGAAGAACTGCATGACCAAACGGAAAACAGCATTGTAGCGGGGCAGTTTGAAAATCCCGCCAACCCGAAAGCGCATTACGAGACTACCGGCCCCGAAATCTACCGCGACACGGACGGCAAGGTCGATATCCTCGTTGCGGGTGTCGGCACGGGCGGCACGCTTTCGGGCGCAGGCAAATATTTAAAAGAGAAAGACCCAAATGTTCGCGTTGTCGCTGTCGAACCGCTTTCTTCGCCCGTTCTTTCCGAGGGGAGAAGCGGCGCGCATAAGATCCAGGGCATCGGTGCGGGCTTTGTGCCTAAGACGCTGGACACATCGATCTATGATGAGATCATCCCCGTACCCGATGACGCGGCGTTCGAGACGGCGCGTGCCGTTGCCAAATCAGACGGTGTATTCGTCGGCATTTCTTCTGGTGCGGCGCTGTATGCAGCCTTACAGCTTGCCGTTCGTCCCGAAAATGCGGGGAAAACCATTGTCGCGGTCATGCCCGACGGCGGCGACCGCTACCTTTCTACAGCACTTGTGGAGGACTAAAGCACTTGTTCCGCGCTGCAGCGCACCTCACTTTCTACACAGCGCGCGAAATCGGGATTCGGTTTTGCGCGCTTTTTGTCTATTTTGCGGAAAATGAATGAAACGCTGTCTTTCGTGCAAAAATGGATTGAAGAACACGGAAGATTTTAGTATAATAAATGCAAATTTGTTCAGGGAGAAATTGTATGGAAGCCATTACACAATTTTTAGAACCCCTGTTTGGCAACGTTGTCAATCTTGACTACAAACAGGTGATCATGTGGGTGATCGGCGGCATCCTCATTTATCTTGCCGTCAAAAAAGACATGGAGCCGACCCTCCTTTTGCCGATGGGCTTCGGCGCGATTTTGGTCAACCTGCCGCTTTCCGGCGTGGTGGATCAGATTTATGACGGCGAAGTGGAAGCCGGCGTGATCGATCTGCTGTTCAACTCCGGCATTTCCAATGAGCTGTTCCCGCTATTGTTGTTCATCGGCATTGGCGCCATGATCGATTTCGGCCCGCTGCTGACAAACCCGAAGCTGATGCTTTTCGGCGCGGCGGCGCAGTTCGGTATCTTTTTCACCTTGAGCATGGCGGCGCTGTTCGGCTTTGACCTGAAAGATGCGGCGTCTATTGCGATCATCGGCGCGGCGGACGGTCCCACCTCGATCTTTGTCGCCAACTATTTCCAGTCCAATTACCTCGGCGCGATCATCGTCGCGGCATATTCATACATGGCGCTCGTTCCCATCGTCCAGCCGCCTGTCATTAAGCTGCTGACAACCAAGAAAGAACGCCTCATCCGTATGCCGTATGAGCAAAAAGAAGTTTCCAAGTTGACGCGCATCCTCTTCCCGATCATCGTTACGGTGATCACGGGTATTTTCGCACCCCGTGCGGTTGCGCTTATCGGCTTCTTGATGTTCGGTAACCTTATCCGCGAGTGCGGCGTGCTCAATTCGCTGTCCGACACGGCGCAGAACGTGCTGGCAAACCTGATCACCCTGCTTCTCGGCATCACCATCGCGGCGCGCATGCGTGCGGAGGACTTCCTCAACCCGCAGACGCTGCTGATCCTCGGTCTCGGCTTGATCGCGTTCATCTTTGATACCGCTGGCGGCGTGCTCTTTGCCAAATTCCTCAACCTGTTCTTAAAGAAGAAGATCAATCCGATGATCGGTGCTTCCGGTATTTCGGCGTTTCCCATGTCGGCGCGTGTCGTGCACAAAATGGGTCTTGCAGAGGATAAGCAGAACTTCCTGCTGATGCACTCCATCGGCGTCAACGTCTCCGGGCAGATCGCCTCGGTCATTGCGGGCGGCCTGATTTTGAATTTGATTGCGAGGTAACTGTATGGGCATCAATGTAGATTTGTTTTTGCAAACGCTGCCGATCATGGCAAAAGGGCTTGTCGGGATCTTCGTCGTGACGGGGATCATTATTCTCTCGATTTATATCCTCAATAAGGCGACGAGCCGCACGAAGAAGGATAAGAATAAGGATGACGCGGGTAAATGACCCGTGCCGCAATAAAGCAAAAAGCCGCTGCATTTTGCAGCGGCTTTTTGCTTTGAAAGGGGAGAGACGTCAGGCGTTTTCCCCGGCGCCTTCGATTCGTACGGGTTCGGGCAGCGCGTCGAGCGTGCGCACATCCTCGCCGGCGATATACAAGCCCGTGATTGCCGCGTGCCCCTGATAAATGCGCACGGTCACATAGGCTTCGGGCTGTTCAAACGAACCGTCGCTGTCGATCCGGGACGTCTTATGATAATAAGAAAGCAGATTAAAATTTGTTGGGTTGTACAGTGCAGTATTTCCAGATGCGTACTCCATTGTATTCGGAAATGCATTCGGGCGGTTCAGAAGCAAATAGTCTCCGTCTTTCGGTACGCTGTCTAACCGGCTGCCGAAACTTGCAAATCCATCCGCATCCACTTTTAACCGAACCGCCTTTGTACTGTTGGAATCGCCGGAATAATAATAGTCATACGTGAATAGATCATCATAGCCATTGCCTGTGGAAAAGTGGATCGTACCGTCCGGCTCTATTGACTCCAGCAGCACGCGGAAACGGTATTCAGTTCCTTGTGTTTCGATTTTACTGTCTAAATTGTTATAATACATTATGAATCCCGCCAAAGCGCTCAACTGTAAGACTATAACTGCGCACAGCAGAACCAAGATCCATTTTTTCTTCATGCTTCTCCCTCCTTTTCCGAATTTGCTTCATTTTCCCCAAGGCCTTTGCTGCCGGCTTGCTCGGTTAGCGCTTCCATGGCAAGTGCCTCTTTCTTGTCAAGTGCCATTTTGATGTTAATGCCTATAAGCAGTGCGCCGAAAGCCAAAAAGCCAAGCCCGACGATCAGAATGTTTTGGGAGAAAATCTGTAAAATGCCAATGCACTGGATAAATAACAGGATCATACCGAGATTCACATAAGCAAGCTGCATCGTCTGTGCCCCGGACAGGAGCAAAACGATTCCGAAGCCGATCGCTGTTAAAATCATAAACAGGAGGAAATTTTCCGCAGAAAACAAAATGCCGAAAACGCCCAGTAAATATGAGCCGAGCAGAAATGCAGCCTGCAGAATTTTCAGAATTTCATCCTCCAGATCTTCCCGCCGCAGGAATACACAAAGCCCGATAAAGACGCAGACAAGAATAATAGAAATATAGATCCATGGGGCGTCGCCGAAGCTTGGAAAGACAGGCGTATAGGCTTCTGTATTGGTTAACTGACTCAGAAATGACCCTTCTGACCACGCATAAAAGTATGGTTGTATGCTGCTCCATTCTATGATGGAAAAAAGTGCGGAACATATCGTCCCGCCCAAAAGCCCAAGTGGCGCAAAAGGCTTCGTAAAGTCCAAACCGCGATCCAAAAGCAAAAATCCTGCAAATACCGGGAATAAAAGCAACGGAATGTAAAATGGGTTGCCGTAAGGATCTGTTACTAAAGCTTCCACCATAATTTTTGCCGCATAAAAAGCGGCAGCCCCAAGCGTAGCGATCCACACGGAGAATTTGTAGCGGACATCCGCCTTGTCTTTACGAAGCACCAGCGGCAAAAGCAGCCCGCCCGCAAGCAGGAGGAGCGCAAAGAGAAATTCCACTGTGTTTGCCTGTATTGACCAGTGTATGACCATATATAGATACGGCGCCAATGGGGAGACCGCCTGAAACAGCCACAAAACAGGCAGACAAAATACAATATCCAGCAGAAGACAATTCGTAAAGCCGCAGTGGATGTCGAAAACACTGTTTACCAGCGCCACAGTGGAAACGATGCCTACACACCAAAGGATAGCGGCGCACTCCCGAAACAGCACGCTTTGCCTCTGTCGCAGGAAGACGTATACGGCAAACCCCTGCCCCAGAAGGATCGGCAGAACGGAAAATACCGCCTGCAGCCCCAGGGGGAAGTCGCGCCAAAAATTGAAAAAGATCAGCACAAGCCCGATGCCGACAAACAGTGTGCCGAGCACGGCGAGTACGATGCGGATGCGGTAGTCCGGGCGCTGCTCATCCGTGCCGATATGCCGGCGCTTGCCGTAGATGAGCGCTTCGATCTCTGTATTCAGAATTTCAGAAAGCCGCACGAGCGCGTCAATGTCGGGCTGGGTCTTGTCGTTTTCCCAGTTCGAGATCGCCTGCCGCGTAACGTGCATTTTTTCCGCCAGCTGTGCCTGCGTCATGCCGCAGTCCGTTCGCAGGCGGCGCAGATTTTTTGCAACTTTTGCCATACCGATACCTCCTTTACAATTTCATTGAACCATATTTTTGTCAAAATGTCACGCAATGTTTTATTGCATAAGGAAAAAAATGTAAAAAACCGCATTGCAACGAGAAGTTTCTGTGCAATGCGGTAGTGTTTATGTTGGAATTTACAGCACGACTTTCTGCGGCATGCCGTCCTGCTCGCGCGAACGATCTGCAAGATATACGCAAAGATGTCCTGCTACGGAGTCAAAGATCGAGGTGCACGCAAGGCTGGTTTTGCCGCCTTGCAAAAAGTTTACGAAATCCTCCGCCAGCCGCTCGTCGCCGCCGCCGTGCCCGCCGTAAGCGCCGACCATGTCGCCCGTTACATGCAGATCGACCTCTTCCACCGTCTTTTCGTCGGTCTTGGTCGGGTGGATCTTCGAAACATAGAACTTGGATTCCTCAAAGTCTCCGTAAATCTCACCGAGCGTCCCGATGATGTGGATACGCCGCTCGGATTTTGAAGAGCCGCCGACCATATTGTGCGTGCCCGTAGCGCCGCTCGCAAAATTTACAAGCACGGATTGGTGATCCACCACATTGTTGTTGCACTTGTAAATGCATTTGCCGTAGTTGCTGTCTCCTTTTAGAAGGTTGACGCGGTCCTGCTCGGTGGGATGCTCGATCCCCTCTAACTTATCCCAAATATAAAATGCCCAGCGTTCGGGCTGGTCGAGATACAGCCGTTTGGCGGAATACCGGCAGGTTTCTACCAACGGACAATCCACAAGACAGCGCGTGCCGGCTTCTTTCGGCGCGTTCTCAGGCTTAAACTGGAATTTACTGCCGAAGGAGCACACCGTTACCGGGCGCGTTTCGGCCATCATCCACATCATCAGGTCGATGTCATGGCAGCATTTTGCCAAAAGCATCGTCGTGTGGCACGTATCGGAATTTGCCCATTTGCCGCGTACATACGACGTTGAAAGATGGTGATAGCTGACGTGCTCGTTCATCTGTATATTGATGATGTCGCCGATCTCGCCGGCGGCAACACGTTCTTTAATGGAAAGGTAAAACGGCGTGTAACGCAGCACATGGCAGATCATGACCTTGTTGCCGTTTTTGCGTACGCAGTCTACAAGACGGCGCATTTCTGCCTCGTTGGTGGCGAAAGGCTTCTCAAGAAGCATGTCGTATCCCTTTTCCAAAAGGGGAATAGCGGTTTCCACATGCTGCTGATCCATCGTGCCGTTGATGACGGCATCCGCAAATTTCGGTACGGCTGCCAGCGCCGCAGCGTCCTCAAAGCAGTTTTCTTCGGGGAAGCCGAACATCTCGCGCGTCTTTTCACGCCGGATGGGGTCGGGATCGGCAACGCCCACGATCCGAAGAAGCTCCGGCTTTTGCAGCGCCAATTTTGCATAAATAATGGCGCGATGCCCCGCGCCGACGATTACGGCGGTAATCGGTTTTTGCGGCATATCATTCATCCCGTTTCACAAAATTTCCGACATTATACACCGACCGTATGTAAAATACAAGGTTTTTTTCGAAAAAAATAACAGCTTTTGCAGGTAAATCACAAAAGCTGTTAAAGGCTATGATAAAGCATTTCAGCGAAGGCGGATGCGCATATCGCTGCCTACAAAATGCAGCACCGCATAGCTGCCCAGAATGCGCGAAGTCACGCGGTCGGAATATCGCGTTTCCAGCTCCGAGAACGTCAAATTGCTGTTGAGAATGGTCGGGCGTGCGCACAAAAGGCGGGTGTTGACGATATTATAGACTGCCGCTTTGATAAATCCCGTGGTATATTCTGCGCCGAGGTCGTCCAAAATCAAAAGGTCACAGTCCTCCAAAAGGCTTTCCGTGTCCGCATAGGGCTCCCTTCCGAAATGTTCTTTTTCCAACTTTCCAAACAGGTTTTGCGCCGAACCGTACACCACGCCGTAGCCCTTTTCGATCGCAGCGGCAGCGATGGCGAGCGAAAGGTGGGTTTTCCCAAGCCCCGTTTTGCCGTACATGAACAGGCTTTGCGCCTTGTCCGAAAATGTATCCGCGTAATTTTGACAGATGCGCAGGATCGCTTCCATTTCCTCACGCGGGATCAGACCGTCGGCATTCGGCACGGCGTCATATACATCCAAGCGAAAGCTGTTAAAATCAGACAGCTTGAGCGGACTCTCGCTTGCGAGGTCCCGGTATGCAAGGTCGCGCAGCAGCTTTTTATAGCATGCACAGGCGTGCCCGTTTACCGCTCCCGTGTCGCTGCAAACCGGACAGGTATATACCGGCTGCAGGCAGTCTGCGGGGAACCCGTGCTGAGCGAGCAATTCCCGCCGCTTTTCCTGTAATTCCAAATTGCGAACGGCAAGTGCGCGCACGGCTTCCTCCGCCTTTTCTCCCGCGCTGATGGCGTGTACGGCGGCAAGTCCCGTCTGCGCCATTTGGCGTTCGATCTCCTCAATCTCCGGGCACACCTTCAGTACCTGTGCTTTGCGCATAAGTGCCTGTGTTTCCGCCTGCTCGCGGCGCTGCCGTAAAATCTCAGCGGCGCGCGCGTAAATTTGCTTTGCATATCCCATGCTTACTGCTCCGTATTCTTTCTTTCTGCGAGCTTCTTTGCAGAGAGGGTTGCTTTTTGCAGCGCCTCATCCAAATTGTATGATGTACCGCGGTCTCCCGCGCTCTTACGTGCGGCAGAAGCCGCTTTATAGCTTTCATCTACCGCGTTCGGTGTTTTCAAATTGTTTGCATACCAGTTTTTCAGGATCTTATCCATATACGCGAACGAGACCTTCCCCGTGCGTTCCGCCATTTCCTCATAGGCTTTGATCAGCATATCTGCCGAAAAGCCCATGCCCTGCCAGGAAAGGATGTATTCCGTCTGCTTCGGGGTAGGGCGCGGGGTCGCGATCCCGACTGCCGCGGCAAGTGAGCGGAACAACTGCGTTGCGGCAGCGTCATTCTTGATGTATTCATTTGCATCGTCCAGCGTTTCGATCTCGTGCTGCGCCCAAATTTTACCGACCTTCAGGATGTTGGCCGTGGAGCCCCGCCCTTTTTCGGTCAGGTGCTGCAGCAGCGTCAAAATAACCTCTTTTTGCAGCCCGTAGGTATCATATAAAGCCAAAAGCGTTGATTGCACATCCAAACCGAATGTGCGCCCGAGTATACGCTGCGCCTCCAAAAACAGGCTTTTGACCGTATCGTCCTCCGCAAGGCGCGCAGCGATCTGCTCCATGGTCGGCTTCGGGATCTCCGGTGTCGGGAGCGTATGCACAACGGCAGGCTTTGCGGCGGGGAGGGGGGAGGCAGGTTTTTGCGCAGGCATCTCGGGTGCAGTTGCACGCTGTGCGCGCGGCACAAACTTCGTGTTGCCCTGCTCATCCGTAAATAAAAGCACGCCGCGCGATACCCAGAAATCGAGCGACGCGAGCACTTTGTCTGCCGAAAGATTCAGCGCTGCGGACAGATTGTCTATGGAAATGCCGCCGCTCGGGTCGCGAAAAATACACAAAAGGACTTTCAAGTCGTCACCGGAGGCTTCGGCAAGATATTGATCGGCAGCAATGGCAGGAATGGCAAACATCGCGCCGTAACAGTTGGGGTTTGGTTTATACATGGGTCGTCATCCTATATGTTCTTTTTACAAAAGGAATTCAGCGCGCAGCTTTCACAGTGCGCTTTGCGTGCGGTACACACGGCTCTGCCGTGTAGTACGCAGCGGTGGCAAAAGTCATTGCTTTCTTCCGGCGGCAGCAGCTTTCGAAGCGCCGTTTCCACCTTGACGGGTTCTTTTGTTTCCACAAGCCCGATACGGTTCGCAAGGCGAATGAGATGCGTATCCGTGACCACAGCGGGCTTATGGTACACATCGCCGACGATCAGGTTCGCGGTTTTTCTGCCCACGCCGGGCAGCGTGATCAGCGCCTCGATGGTGTCGGGAACACGCCCGCCGAAATCCGATTTGATCTTCTGCGCCATACCGATAATATCGCGTGCCTTACCGTGGTAAAAACCGCAGGAATGGATGATCTCTTCCACATCTTCCACACGCGCCTCGCAATAATCGTCAAGTGTTTTGTATTTTGCAAACAAAACGGGCGTAACCAAATTCACCCGTGCGTCGGTGCACTGCGCCGACAGCCGGGTGGCAATCAAAAGTTCCAACGGGTTCTGTGCTTCCAGAGAGCACAGTGCGTCGGGATATTCTTTTTTTAAGGCTTCAACGGCCTTGATCGCGCGCTCTTTCTTTGTCATAACTGATCCGGAAACTCCATATCACGGGGCAGGCCCAAAAGATAGTCGGCGGAAACGCTGAAATAGCGGCAAATTGCCACGATGTCGCGCAGCGAGGGCTCGGAAGCGCCCGTCTCCAAAAAGGAGATCTTGCGTTGTGTCACGCCGATAGCGTTCGCAAGATCAGTCTGCGTTAAGGGCGGCAGCTTTGCGCATCTTAAATTTTTCAGATTTTGCCCGAAGGACACCGCAAAGCGCCTCCTTTCCGTCGAATCGAATCTTATTTTAGCACAAGCCGCGCGCCGCAATCAAGCCAAAAAAACGGCGGTACAGTAAAAATTTAACTACCTTTTTTGTGCAAATTGAAAATTACACAATATTTGGTGTTTTTTTGTGTAAAATCGGTGTAAAAGCACAATTCCGCACTTGTAAAATATAGGCGAATTTGGTATACTTGATTTTAACAAACAGAGCTTTTTGGATTTTGGGAGGAACTTTATGCATAACGGTTTAAAGGCTCGGATCGGCGCGCTGCTTGCAATGCTGCTCCTGCTTGTCTGCTCGGTTCCCGCATTCGCCGCGGAAGCGGATGGTACGGATGCGGCAACGCGCATTGCGGACATCGCTTCGGCGCTGCGCGATCCGTCGGGCAGGCTTTTGGCGGTGTCAAAATACGGCGATACCAGTCAGTACCCGGAAAATTCCGCTGCGGCAATCACGGCCGCTGCAGAGGCGGGCGCAGATATGGTGTATGTACATGTGCGCAAAACCGCGGACAACTATTTTATTCTGATGGCGGATGAAAACCTTTCACGTATGTGTGTGGACGAGCTTGGCAATGTTCTGGACCGCAACGTATCCGAGATCGGCTATCATGAGCTTTCAGCCTGTCACCTGCGCAACGGGACGGGCAATCTGCATGAGTCCATCACGGAATATACTGTTCCGACGCTTTCCGAAGCTATAGCGGCGGCTAAGGAGAGCGGTGTGCTGCTTTTGTTAGACGGGGTTTGGGATTTTCGCGACGAGGTATACGAGCAGCTAAGCACCGAGGGGACGCTCGGCAATGTTGTATTCCTCGCACGCGGCGACCGCGGTGAAGTTTCGGATTGGATGCAGTCCAAAGCCCAAATGCCTCTGGTTATTTCCTCCTATACAGGCAATGTGATTTTTAGTGCGAAGTCTGCCGTCTCACGCACGCTGTCGGCGGGCGCGGTAGGCACGCTGCTTGGAAGCTCCAATTCCTACAGCGTCGTGTTTGGTGACTCGGTGATGTCGGAATTCTCTGAAAAGGGCAGGGGCGTGATCGATATGACCGATCCCGACCTCTGCGGTGAACGCGAAGACAATTATATTGGCTACAACGACGTGACGGCACGCGGGTACAGCGTGATCATTACGAACCATATCACAGAGCTTTGCGAATATTATGCGCGCGTTTCCACGCAGGAATCGCGTCTTTCCACTGCGCTGGCAAGCGCGCAGCAGGTCGACGTAACGCTTTGCAGCACGGAGTCTGCGAATGAGCTTAAAGACGCAATCTCCGCCGCACGCGACGCGCTGTCTGCGCCGGTTTCCGAAAACAGCCTGATGCAGGCGAATTATGCATTGAGCATGGCGGTAGCGGGCCTTACAAACCGCACCGAGGATTCAGGCGGCTCTACCATTACAGCGGGGCGCGTGATCGCAGCCGTGCTTGTGGTCGCGGCACTTGTGGTTTTGGAGATCGTCGTGATGCGTATTCGTCGGAAGAAACTTGAAAAGCGTAAACGTGCGCGCCGCCGCGAGCGTGAACAACAGCATGATGAATAATTGTTGATTGCTTTCTCCATGAGAATCTGTTATGATATACCAAGAAACTTCAAAAAGGAGTGTATGCAGTGGAAGAAAAGAAAGAGCTGTTTTGTGAAAAAAACGGAAAGCTGAATTATTGGCATACGATCTTGACCGGGTTCGGTTTCCTTGCCTCGTCGATTGCCTGGGCGATCTATGACCCGTACATCACCAAGATCTTGGACCATCTTCTCGGCAACTCTTCCATGGTGGCGCAGTGGAGCGCCAAGCTCAATGAGAGCCTGCCGTTCCTTGCACGCTTTGCCGCGGCACAGGGCGAAGACGTCAACCTTGCCGGCGGCGGCATCACGCTTGTCCCGTTGTTTATCGGTATCATTATGACCTTTGACAACATCTTCGGCGTGATTTTTCAGCCCACCTTCGGTAAGCTGTCCGACCGCTGCCACTCCCGCCTCGGGAAACGCCGTCCGTTTATCACGTTCGGTGCGCCGGTATGCGCGGTGCTGTTTGCGCTCATCCCCATTTGCGCACTGCGCGGCTCGCTGCCTGTTACGATGCTTTGCATCATCCTGTTCGTGTTTGTCATGTCCTTGTGGCGCGCGCCTGTGGTAGCGCTGATGCCTGACCTCACGCCGCCCGCCCTTCGTTCGGAGGGCAACGCCATCATAAATTTGATGGGTGGCTTGGGGAGCCTCATCGGTATGATCGCCGGTACGATCGTGACTTTGGTCTACACCGCCGTGACCGGTATCGAGGTCAACGCCGCCAATGAGGAACGTACATATCCGTATGTTTTCCTGATCGGTTCGGTCGTTATGATCATCGGGATGCTGGTTGTCCTTCTGAAGGTTAAAGAACCGGACAGCCGCATCGCCGCTCTTGCCGAGCAGAATATGCAGATGGACGCTGCTGCCCGCCGCGCCGCCGAAAAAGAAGCTAAACGGCGCGAAAAAGCGGAGCGCAGAGCACAGAAACTTTCCGGCGCTGAGCGTAAGAGTCTGATTTTCATGCTTATGGGGCTTTTCTTCCTGTTCTGCGGCTCCAATGCCATCCAGACTTTCTTCTCGCTGTTTGCGGCTGAGATACTCCATATGGAAACAAGCCAGGCGACGATCCTCATGGCGATTTTTGCGGTCTGCTCCGCTGCTGCTGCGCTGCCCGCCGGTAAGCTTGGAACAAAGTTTGGCAGAAAAAAGACCATCCTCGCAGGGCTTGCTGTTTTCATTTTGGCATTCATTGTGTTCTTCGGAATTTTCAATGTGCTCATCGCGCAGGACGGCTTCAGCGTAGGGTCTTTCAATTCGACCAATAAGGTTTATACAAATGTGGTTGATCAGATCGATACCTATAATGATGAGCATTCGCTCAAAGATGACGCTTTAGTCGAAATGGATTCGTATATCGCTTACTTGAACGGCGAATCACTTGCCGCCGCGGAAACGGCAAAGTATCAGGCGTTTGATGAGGAAATCACCGCCGAAGGCTTTGATTTCACTGCCGTAGTCAACGCCGCCAACGCACAGTTTGATCTGCAGTTGACCGAGGCTGACCGCGGGCAGGCGCTCGAAGCCATCAATGCGTCGCTCAACGATGTCATTGATATTCTCAAGATCCTCATTTACCCGGTTCTTGTGCTCGGCGGTGCAGCCAATATGCTCATCACGGTCAACACACTGCCGCTGGTGCTGGAGATCGGCGGCGTGCAAAAGGTCGGCACGTTCACGGGCTACTATTACACGGCGACGTTCTCTGCACAGATCGCTTCTCCGATCGTTTACGGCATCGTCGCTATGCTCAGCGGAACGTATTTATCCCTGTTCTATTACAGCCCAATCGCATTTGTTTTGAGTGTGCTGTGCATTTTGGTTGTCAAACATGGTGAGGCGATCCCGCAGGAGGTCGTCAAACAGGTGGAGGTCGAAAACGCCGATTAGTGCAGAGCCTTGCCTGTAAAGAAAAAAGGTTCAGCCCGCAGGCAAATCAAATGCCTGCGGGCATTTCTGCGCCTGCGATGTGCGGTACGGCTCCCCTTGGAGTGCGTGTACAGACCGCACTACCGCTCCCGCCGCAAGACGCTTATGGTCTGCACAGTACATTCTATGGAAACGCCTGCTTTGCTGTTCCCGAATTGCATAGAAAAAAAGGAAGGACATCGCGTCCTTCCTTTTTGTATGTCCTCAGTGCAGCCGCTTGAGTGCAACGGATAATCCCTTGCCGACCGCCGAACCTAAAACCGCGCAGACCAAAAGCTCAATGGGCGCATTGACGCCGGCAGCAATACCGATCACGGTTTTAAGCACCGTGTCCACGCCGCCAAGCGACGCAGCCTGTTCCGCGGAGAAATGCACATTCCAAAAAAGAAGTGCTAAAAGCCCCAAAAAGAAAGCGGTATTGAACAGAGAGCCGGAAATACCGGCGACCGCAAAGCTCCATGTGCCGCGCGAATCGCGCTTGCGGCATGCAGAAAACAGAAGCCCGCAGAAAAGACCTGCCAGGATGCGCGGGATCACGCAGACCACAAAGGCGCGCGGAATGCTGATGGACACTAAGATCGTGCCCAAAGCGCTGCCCATAAAACACTGGGCGAAGCTCGTCAGCCCAAAAATGCCACCCAGGAACGCGGCGACGGCCGTTCCTTGGGTCACAGCGCCGATGATCACCGGGACCATGATCAGCGTCAGTTCCAAACCGCCTATACGCAGGTAACCAAGCGGGGTGAACGACATCACCACCACGATCGCCGTGAGCATAGCGGTTTCCACCAGCATGACGGTCTTGCCCGTGCGCGTGCGCACGGATTTGTTTTTTGCCATATTTATCCTCCTTGCTGCTGCTCCCAAAGGGATGCAGCGCAAAATATAACGGGGAAGGGGGGCTTATCTATTTATTTTTTTCATAGATCGCCTTTAAACCATATAAAATCAAATCGACATCCAGCTGCATGGCGTGACGGCAGACCGGGTAAATGCTTGCGGCAAGGCCGCCTGTGGCGACCACGCTTTTCGGCGTGCCGAGCTCTTCCGTAAAACGATCCAAAAGCCCGTCTATCATCGCGGCAGTTCCGAGGATGACGCCGCTTTGCATGCTCTCCACGGAATTGGTACCGCACGTCTTTTTCGGCGGTTCTAAGGGAATAGCAGGCAGCAGCGAGCTGACCTTGGTGAGCGCTTTCAGCGATACGCGCACCCCCGGTGCGATCGTACAGCCGCGAAAGCCTTTGTTTTCGTCTATGGCATAAATTTTGGTCGCCGTGCCGAGGTCTATCACAAACGCGGGCAGGGGATAGCGCATGACTGCACCGACCGCGCCGGCCGCCAGATCCGCACCGAGCTGCGCAGGATTGTCGATCAGGATATTCAAGCCGGTCTTAACACCGGGTACAAGGCATAAGGGCTTTTTACCGGTCAATATATATACTGCATTTTCCAATTCCGCTGTCAATTCCGGAACGACGGAACTGATGATTCCGCCCTCTATGGCGGACGGGTCGATCCCGTGCATGGTAACGAGGGTGTGCAGCAGCACGGCAAATTGATCGTCGGTGTTGTCACGCTGCGTTGCAAAACGCGCACGCATACAAATCGTGTCTCCGTCAAAAAGCCCCAAATTGATATTGGTATTTCCGATATCCAGCGTCAGAACCATTTGTGCACCTCATTCCATTTCCCATACCTTAGCTTATTTATTGTACCATAGAAAGAACAAAAAAACAAGAGACTCAGCAGAACCGAGTCTCTTGCAAAGCATTCATTCAAGGATCTTATTTGTCAGCCTTTTTCTTTCTGGTCAGAAGCAGCGCTGCACCGGCCACAGCCGCAACACCGACAACCGCGAACACAACCGTGTCACCGGTCGGATCGGAACCGCCGTATTCACCGGCATTTTCCGGTGTCGTGCTGCCGCTATCATCGCCGCCTTCGCCACCGCCGAAGCCAAGCAGCCCGCCGATCGTATCAAAGATACCGCCGAAGAAGTCGCCTACGCCGCCAAGCAGCCCGCCGAGACCGCCTTCACCGTCGCCTTCCGCAGCCGTGGTGTTTTCCGCCGCGTTGATCAGCTCAATGAGCGCATTGTATACGTTCTCGGGCAGCGTGCCGTTTGCATACATCGAATCTAAGGCTTCGATGATCTGATCGTTCGTCACGCCCAAAGAATTCAAAGCGGACAGGATCTGACCTGCGATTTCCTGTGCCTGTGCATCATCAATGATTCCGCCGCCCTGCGAACCGTCATCAGGCTGTTCGTCCAGAGCTGCGACCAAAAGATCATATACGTCCTGCGAAAGTTGGCCATCAGCCAGCATCTGATCAAAGGTAGCCTGAATATCCGCTTTGGTCATGCCGGCAGCCATCAGCGCACGAACGACCTGTTTGGCAAGCGGTGCGGAAATCGCCGAACCGTCCAAGCCGAGACTGGCAAGTGCTTCAAGCACAGCATCCACATTGACAGAGCCTTCGCTGCCGCCGAGAATGCTGCCGAGAATCTGTTCAATAATCGCTGTAATGCTGTCCGTAGGAGCGGCAGTTGTTGTAACGTTGGATGCCGCAAAGCTCGGTACGCAGAGCGTCACTGCCAAAACCAGTGTCATCAGAACTGCGAGAACCTTTTTCATAAGTAATTCCCTCTTTTTCTGCAAAATTTCGGGCACAAGCCCGTTCATAGTAATTAGTTTACAATATATTTAGTGCTGTGTCAAGGAAAATACCACAAAAATTATGAAAAAGGGTAATAAATCTATGGATTCGTATGGCTTGTACAGCAGGCAGAAAACGCTTTTTGCACATCATTTTTGGTAGTTGATCGAATATTCCACGATCCGCATTTGGTGCTCCGGCAAACGGTAATAGATGCAGGTAAAATGATATGTGCCGGTTTCTGCAGGCTGTATATTCCATTCCCGACTGTCCGAGTTGTAGATCAGGATATAATCAAACCCCGGCAGCGCGTGCTCGCTCGGCGTGATGCCGAGCAGGTCGTTCGGCAGCGTGTCACGCCATCGATCATCGTTCGGAAGACTTTGTTCGAAAGGCTGCGCCGCCTCCGGGTCAAAAATTAGGTCGCAGGTTCTGTAAACGTATCCCATGCCGTTTGATAATGGGTTTTCCAGCTCACCGGATGTAGAAATAGATGTTTCGGCAGGGAAATCCGTCCCCAAATATTGCTCGGCGCGCACAAGCGGATCGGTGCTTTCTGTGAACTGCTCGCCGAACATGAAAGGATACGAACCGTAAACACACAGCAGCAGAGTAATGATCATCCCTACAACAAGGTTCTTTTTATATGGGTAACCTTTTTTTCGAAAAACGAGACCGGCGCAGAAAGAAGCAATCGGGATCGGGGTGAAAAGATAGTATATCCACATATTATCAAAGATCTCTTGCGCCGTAGGCGAGACGAAGGCTGTCAAAATGATTCCGGCGAAGATAGAAAGAAGGGATGCGGTGACCAGCGCGCGGGAGATCCACTTCCATCGTTTATACTGTATTTCATCGGTACGGTTAACGACCCCCAATTTATATAATGCAGAATCCGGTGTAAGCTCACTTTTGCGAAACAATAATATCTGCCCTGAAGAAAGCAGCATCAAAATATGTTCTGTTTCCCGGCACTGTTCAATCTCTGAAAAGCGCAAGGTATAGGTTCGGACGAGTATGGCATCGCGCAAGACCTGCACATGTAGGCTGTCTGCGTCGATCCTGTAAACGTAGCGGCTGGTGACGATGCTTTCCTGGCTTTTCTTCCAGGCGTTTTTATACGCGCGCAGGTTTTTGATGTGCTGCACACAGCCTGTCACCAACATTCCGAAAAAGATGCCGATGATCGCATTTGGCGCTTCAAGCAGGATCGCGAAGAATAAAACCACAAACAGCAGCAAAAGAAAGCGCCCGAAAGAACTCCAATACGGTTGGCGAAGGGATTTGTAAACTTCACGCAGATCTTCGGCGGTGTAGTTAAACGAATAGGCTTCCGAAAAAGCGGCAGGTTGTTCCTGCGGTATGGTTTTGCAATCCAGGATCTCATCGATCGAAACGTCAAAGATCTCTTTTAAGCGAATCAGGTTATCAATGGACGGGAGTGTCTGTCCCTTTTCCCATAAACTGATGGTCTGCCGGCTGACAGACAGCTTCTGCCCAAGCTCTTCCTGCGACAAACCGAACTGCTTCCGATACAGTTGGATTTTCTCCCCGACAGTCATACGACTTCCTCCCGCTTCCTGTTTCTTTCGCCATTATACAGGAATCATGACAAAAAGGAAAGCACAGTTTGTTTGCTTTTGTCAAGCGCCGCTTGCGTCAGCCGGATATTATCATGAAGAGGTTATGAAAAAAGACCGAACACAATACGTGTTCGGTCTTTTTCTGGTTGCGGGGGTGGGACTTGAACCACACGACCTCCGGGTTATGAGCCCGACGAGCTACCAACTGCTCTACCCCGCGATATGCATCCGCTCTCTTGAGCGCTCTAATATCATACTACGCACATGCGCCTTTGTCAAGTATTTTTTTCATATTTCAAAATTTCCACTTGGAA
This sequence comes from uncultured Oscillospiraceae bacterium, assembly GCA_900545625.1. Lineage (GTDB taxonomy): Bacteria > Bacillota > Clostridia > Oscillospirales > Acutalibacteraceae > Fimenecus. The sequence continues at coordinate 34,243 of UQZS01000007.1, forward strand.
ACAGCAACATAATTGCTGTTAATGGACGGATAATATACATTTGTACAGAATTCGAAAAAAGAATTGACTGTTCGTGGATTGTACTATAAAATACGATTTAGATATATAAATTTTATGTATTTTGTCCGCTTTTTGATGAGGGTATCGAGAAATGAGGCCAAGAAAGAAATGAAAAAATTGGGGTTTAAATGCCTTGCACTGGGCTTGGCGGTTGCTATGCTGCTTTCACTTGCGGCTTGCAAATCCTTGTCCGGTGATGACGGCGGCAATACGACAACAACAGCAGTAAATGGGGCAGATCCATCTGACGCGCCAACTACCATGGGAAATACGCAGAATGCTGCGCAGGTGCAGGCGCGAGAAGCTGCGCAGCCGACTGTGCCGACCACAAAGGTGGAAATTCTGGCGCTGTATACATCGGTAATGAACAAAGCGAAGTCCGAAAAGCCGGCATATACGAAAATGGAATATCAGGAGATCACGGAAAAGAATTTTGACCAGGCTGCCGTCAATATTGCGCTGAGTCTGGCTTCCAGATTTATGACCACAAAGGAAAAAGCAGAAAGTGATCCCGAGATCCATGAAAAGGGCGCAGACACCACCTACTTCCCGCTCTATGAAGGCAGCGCAGGTTGCCTGCTCGCGCCGGAAGATGCGGAAGAAGCGATTCAAACGGCTGCTTGCCGAGAACTTTCGGACGGGAATTATGAGATCGTCATCACACTCAATCCCGAAACAGACCCCGAACCTTTTGTTTCCTATCATGGGCAGATGTTTTCGCCGATCTCCAAAAAGGTTATAGATACGGAGATCGAAAAACTCCGCGTCGTCAAGCCGGAGTATTATTCGATCTATTACCATGACTGTACCGCGACTTTGGTGCTCAACCCCCATACGCAGGAGATCGTCTCGCTTCGGCAGATGACATATGTTCAAATCACAGCAAAGGGTGCGATCGAAGTGAAGCCGATCCGATTTGAGATCGATGGAACCGCCGCGTTGCAGAATACGCTTGAAATTACCGATTTTCAATATTGACACCCCGCACGCGGACTTGCGCGGCGCCGCGCAAAACAAGCCTTTTCGCCCCAAATGTACAAAGTTTATAAAAAAGGAGACAACTTATGCAGCATCAAATCACGAAACGCACGCGACTGCTGGATGCACGGGGGAATGTCGCCGAACCGGGCTTCTGCGTACATAACCTGTATGATTACGCGCGCAGCGACATCCGGGCAAACCCGCTGCGCATAAAGGAGTGGGATTTTTACCAGATCACGAACGAGCGCTATACCATGCAAATGACCATCGGTACGCTGTCCTACGGCGGGATGAGCGGCGTTACTCTTTTTGACCGGCAGACCGGGGAAAAATATGAATGTAACGATCTGGCCCTGTTTCCGTTTGATAAGTATCATTTGCCAGCCAATACGGAAGTACCGCACAAGATCACCATCGACAAAAAGAACTTTTATATGTCCTTTGATGTGACGGAGACAAAGCGTATTTTGCAACTGCGCGGCCGCAACAAAAAGGGAGGCGACTTTAAAGCGGACATCATTTATGACGTCATGCCCGGGCTGCAGTCGCTGGTCATGGCGGTCCCCTTTAAGCAGAAAGGGCACTTTTACTTAAATCAAAAGATAAACTGTATGCCGGTTACCGGCCGGGTGCGCCTCGGCAAAAGAGTGATTGAATTCCACCCGGAGACCGCATTTGGGCTTCTCGACTGGGGGCGCGGTGTTTGGCCGTTTATACAAAGCTGGTATTGGGGAAACGGAAGCTACCGGCTTCCCGACGGGCGGATCTTCGGCTTTGAGATCGGTTGGGGCTTCGGCGATATGCGCGCTGCAAGCGAAAACACGCTTTTTCTGGACGGCGTAGCGCATAAAATCGATCAGGTTTATCTGAAAAAGGATCCGAAGGATTACATGAAGCCGTGGGTGTTTACCTCCAACGACGGCCGCTTCGAGATGACGATGACGCCCGAATACGACAATTACACCAATCTGCGCTTTTTAGGTGTAGGCAACCGCTGCCATCAGGTCTTCGGCAAGTGGAACGGAACGGTCGGCCTGGACGACGGCACAACGCTGGAGATTCGGGACATGACGGCGTTCTGCGAATTTTCGGATAACCATTGGTAAGCTCTGAAAACATACTGCACAAAGCCCGCTTGCTGCTTTGGAACGGCTTGCGGGCTTTGTGTGTGTTCCGTACACAAAACGGATTTACCGAATGCAAGCAGCCGGAAGATTAAACGAACCGCAAAACACGGCATTCACGGCTTGCTTTTTTTTCGGAACCTTGTTACAATAAAACGAAAAGCGAGCGCGCTTGCCGCATGGAAAGCGGCGGATACATAGCGCGGAAATCCAACATCGTGGGAGTGACGGATATGCAGGCACGCAATTTGATCGACCTTGCAGATATGACCAGAGAAGATTTGACGGAGATCATCCGTCTTGCGGGTATGATCCGCGATAACCCTTCGATATTTACAGACGCCTGCCATGGTAAGATTATGGCGACGCTGTTTTACGAGCCGTCTACGCGCACGCAGATGTCCTTCCAGACCGCCATGCTGCGTCTCGGCGGCAAAGTCATCGGTTTTGACAACCCTTCCAATGCGTCTGTCGCAAAGGGTGAGAGTCTGAAAGACACCATCCGCGTCGTCAGCGGCTACGCGGACTTGATCGTGATGCGCAATCCTGTGGAGGGCTCGGCGCTTGCCGCGTCGCTTTACTCCAAAAGCCCCATTATCAACGCGGGCGACGGCGGGCATTTGCACCCGACGCAGACGCTCACTGATCTGGTGACGCTTTCCTATGAAAAGGGTACGCTGGAGGGCTTGACGATCGGACTTTGCGGCGATATGAAAAACGGCAGGACGGTGCATTCACTCATCAAAACGCTGTCCAAATACAAAGGCAACCGTTTTGTGATGATCTCCACGCCGCAGCTGCAAATGCCGCCGTATATCCTCAAGATCCTCGAAGAAAGCGGCTGTGCGTACAGCTTTTCCGACAGTCTGGAGGCGTCGATCTCAGAGCTTGACGTGCTGTATATGACGCGCATCCAGCAGGAGCGGTTCCCGTCTGCCGCGGAATACGAAGCGCAAAAGGGCATCTATGTGCTGGATGAGGAAAAAATGCGGCTTGCAAAATCCGACCTCGTGGTGCTGCACCCGCTGCCGCGTGTGGATGAGATCACCGTCGGCGTGGACGATGACCCGCGCGCCAAATATTTCGAGCAGGCGGAATACGGCATGTACGCGCGCATGGCGCTCATCATCACCATGCTGCAATCGCGTTCCGGCACGCTGCCCGCGCCGCAGCGCTGGGACGATGCGCGTTCGTGCAAAAATCCGCGATGCGTTACCAACACGGAAAGCTATGTGCCGCATCGATTCTATGACAAAGGGGGCAGGGCGGTCTGTCTGTACTGCGACAGCCTGCTGGAGGAATGAAAGCGCTGGTGCTGTTCGGCTCGCCGCGTGCGGTGGGCAATACCGCAAAGCTGTGCGGCGCTTTCCTAAAGGGACTTCCGAAAAGCTGCGAGGTCGAGGTCGTGCGGCTGTTCGATTTAAAGCCCACGCCCTGCAACGACTGCGGCTACTGTAAGGCTTCTGACGGCTGCTCCAAAAAGGATTTGGACGCCTTTATGCGCCGCTATTTTGAAGCAGATCTTGTCGTGGTGGCAACGCCCATCTATTTGATGTCCTTCCCCGCGCCGATGAAAGCGCTGTTCGACCGTTTCCAGCGGTTTTACTGCGCGCGGTTTCGCCGCGGGATCCAAACGCCTGTCCCGAAGCCGAAAAAGGCAGTCCTGCTTTTGACGGCGGGGGACGAAGCCGAACCCGGGCAGACGATCGTTGCGCAGCAGGCAGGACGTGCGTTTTCCGTGATGAACACCAAGATCATCGGTACAGTCACGGCGGCGGGCACGGACGAGCACGGGGTAGGGGAGACAGACCTGCAGCGCGCATATCAGCTTGCCAAACGTATAGAATAAAACCAAACGAAGCGGTATATTGTCGCTACCCAAAGATAAGGAGTGTTTTCATGGAAATCAAGAAGGTCAATCTGGATAACTTTCAGCAGGAGATCTCGAAAAGCGAGATGCCGGTGCTGATCGATTTTTACGCGGATTGGTGTGCGCCCTGTAAGGTGTTCGCCGGGGAGATCGCAGCATTTGCCGAAAAGACCGATACGGTAAAGGTCTGTAAGATCAATGTGGACGAATCCGGCGACCTTGCGGCAATGTACGGCGTCCTTTCCATCCCGACGCTCGTCCTCGTACAGGGCGGCAAGGAAATCGCACGTCGCGTGGGCGGCGGCGAAGTCGAAGACATCGAGGCGTTTTTAGACGAAAATCTGTAAAGATGAAAATAGGAAAGATGCGGCACACCGGGAGATCCCCGCGTGCCGCGTCTTTGGGTTGCACTGTATTTATGAAACATTGTAATAGATTCGTCTGGTCAGCGTGCTGCGATCCGCATCGCTTTGCGCGTCGTCCGTAAAGCCGGGATATTGCACCTCGCAATAAGTGTCCTGCCAAACGTATACGATCTCATCCGTGTCGCCGTAAAATCCATACAGCGTAGCGGCATTGCGGTAGGAGACAAAGAAGGGGGAGTACCGCTTATAGACGTGCACCGTCGGTTCGCCGGAAGTTTCGTCCGTCTCCAAAAACGCTTTGTGCGCGCCGTCGCCGGACACGTCGCTGTCGGAATAAGCGGTGTGCGTCAATACGGCGGCAGATACGGCAACCAGCACCGAGATCGTGCACAGCACACACAAAACGACTTGCAAAGCGGTATGCAAAAGGCGGTCGCCTGCGCGCTTGCGCCGTTTCAGCCAGATCACAAGACAGGTCGTCAGCCCCACGCTGCCTACACAAAACGGCAGCGCGAGCCATGCGTGCAGCGGCGTGCCGAAAAAGCAGACGGAAAGCCCCAAAAGCTCTGCTATGATCGAGACAACGCTGAAAGCCAAAAGCACGGCAAAAACAACTGCCCAAAGTTTTAGTTTGCTTCTTCGCATAGGCTCACCCAAATGATTTTTTGAAAAAATAAGAAAACCCGCGGAGCGCATTTAGCGCACCCCGCAGGTTTGGTGCGGATAAGAGGACTTGAACCTCCACCGAGTTGCCCCGACTAGAACCTGAATCTAGCGCGTCTGCCAATTCCGCCATATCCGCATATTGAGCACGAAGCGGTTTTTCCGCGTGCTCGAATATAATAGCATTGAAATGTGGATTTGTCAATTCTTTTTTTCGATTTTCAAAGAAAAACAGCAGCACATTTTTTAAGAGCCGCCTTGACGGCGGGTCTAAAAGAGATTAGACTAAACGGGGTGAACAGGAATGGTTCAAACGAAAGATAAAAAACGGCTGGATTACGTTGACTTTGCAAATATTGCTGCGGCGTTTGCCGTCATATGCCTGCACTGCTCCGGCGGCGTGTTCGATTATGCGGAAGAGCGTCGATGGTATCTTGCACTGCTGATCCAAACGGTCATGCACTTTGCCGTCCCGGTATTTTTCATGATCACGGGTACGACCTTGCTGGAATATCGCCGCCGTTACACCACCCGCACCTTTTTCAAAAAGCGAGCGCTGCGCACGGGGATACCGTTTTTATTTTGGACGATCGTTTATTTGCTTTCACCCGTTTTTATATATCAAGCCTCGCTTCCCGATCTTACGGCGGTTCGCAATGCGTTCCTCAACAATGGTGCGACGAATATTTTTTGGTTCTTTTATGCGTTGTTTGGCATATATCTCACAATGCCGGTGCTGTCTCTGCTCGCCAAGCCCGAGAATTTTCGGCAGATCGAATATTTATGTGCCCTGAGCTTTGTTTTTAATGCGCTCCTGCCGGTGTTTACGCGCTATGTGGGACCCGTTTACGGCGAATTAAAGCCTGCTATAGTCGGCGGATATTTCGGTTATGTTTTTCTCGGATGGCTGATTCGCCATGAACAATATTCTAAAAAAACACGTCTGCTGATTTATGCAGCGGGGGTATGCGGGGCGTTCTTGATGTTTTTCGGAACCTGGGCGCTGGCGCGGCAAAGCGGAGAAACAAATACCTTTTTCATGGAGTACAATTCCGTTGCCTGTTTCCCGATGTCGGCGGCGCTCCTGTTATGGTTTAAGCATGTTCCGTGGCAGAAAGTCTACCGTATTATACCGCAAAGACTTGTGACGAAAGCGGCGGGCGCGGGACTCGGGGTCTATGTCATGCACATGCTGGTGCTGCAAATAAGCGAAAAATACGGATGGTTTGATAACCATCCGATGTATGGCATGTTATTTATGCCGTTCCTGATCTATATTTTTTGTGTTTTGCTTACCTGCCTGTTGCAAAAAATCCCGGTTGTACGGCACCTGATACCGTAAACGCGGTACTTTCGAACAGGGCTTTTGTGCCCGGCATCTATCGGTGACAGGTGCTTGCTCTTTCGAAATGTGCATTCGCCGCCTCGGCAAATTCGCGCGGTGTGGCGATGGGGGAAGGCAGACCTACAGTTTCCCACGTTGCACAAAATAATAAATACGGCGTCAGTTCAAGCCGGTTTTTTACTTTCAGGTGCATGCCATCACGTACCAGTAAGCCTTCCTGCGCAATTTTACATGCGTCAAAATACAATCTTACACCAGTGCGGTATTCCGCCGTTTCATCCGCCAGAATCTTACCGCGCTGACGAGAGAGTTCGACCAGTTCTCCGGAAATCGCAGAACCCGAGCCGAACATAATATAATCACTGAATTCCTCTAAATCCCCGAGTTGCTTTCCGATGGGCAATTTGTCCAAATCGTTTTTACGCGCTTTCAGGCGGTTAAACGAAAGCAGGCATCCGTCTTTTTGAATGGAAGCCCATGCCGCAAAGCTGGTAGAGTGTACGAGCATGGTCGGCTCTCCTGCCCGCAAACAGCGGTCGCGGCAGCTATGCGAGCCATAAACGGAGCGAACGGCTTGTAAATCCGCTTCAGACAGGACTGCAAGCACATTTTTGCCACCGTTTGCGTAAAAATCTAAAAAATCACCAACGGCAAACTCCCAACCGCTGAAACGTCGGCTGACTTTCAGCGTGTAAGCACAGCCGTTGCGGCTGCCGCAAAGCATTTGGTAGTCCGCCGCATCCGTTAATTGTACGACAAGCCAAGTGTCGTCATAGGCTTTTTTGCGTAATGGGATTGATGCACGTTTCTTCAAAAGCATCTGTTCGGTACAGCAAAGCAAGCCCCTTTCATACGCCTATTTTCCCGTCTGAAACCGCTCCTCCAAAAATTTCGCTACGCCGTCGGCGTCACAGCTGCCGATCACGCCGTCTGCTGCTGCTTTGAGCTCGTCCTCAGCGTTTTGCACCGCGTATTTTTCGTCGGCGCAGGCGAACATGGGCAAATCATTGAAATTGTCCCCGAACACGACCAAGCGTTTTGCACCGCACAAGCGTTTTGCCTCCAGCGCCGCACTGCCCTTGCCCGCTTTTTCGGAATAGACCTCCAAAAACCAATACGGCGAATAGCTGTCCGCATAGAACGAAAAGGAGATCCCGTCAATCCTTTGCAGTTCCTTTGTAACGGGCAGCAGATCTTCTCGCGTGTCTACTAAACTAAGGTAGGTCGCGTGCTGTCCGCGCGGGACTTCGAGCTTTTCCACGCGCCGAAACCGTCCCTGAAAGCTGTCCTTGCGCGCTTCGTAAAAATCCTTTTGGACTTGAAGCCTGTGCTCGGTAAAATGGATGGATAAAAGCCCGTCATCGCCGTATAAAAACAGCTGCGGTGCCTTGTTATGCCGTTCAAAAGCCCTGAGCGCTTCGACCAACGACGAAGGTTCGATCGCATGATAGGCGAGCACCTTTTTTTGCTGTAAATCATACAAAAACACGCCGTTGTTGAGTACAGCAGGGGCACGCAGGTCGAGTGACTCCACAAGCGTGCTCGCCGTCATAAAGGTGCGCGCCGTTGCAATGGACAATAGCAGACCCTTTTTGGCAAGCGCATTTATGATGCGCGCGCTTTCCTTCGATACCTTGCCGTCGGAGCCGAGCAGTGTACCATCCAGATCCGTTAAATACAATGTTTTCATAAGTTCCCTCGTTTTTCTCGATGCACATATTGTAGCACACCGTGCGAAAAAGCGCAATTTTTATGTCGGGACGACCGAGCAGTAAAAAGACACAGCAAAAAACAGCCGACTGCACAAATCAGGCAGCCGGCTGTTTGACGTAAGCGTTCAGGTGATTTCCACGGGCTTCGGCGTATGTTCCTGCAGCTCGTCTTTTTTGTCGTCGCTTTCTTTCGGCGTGCCGGTCGAAATGGTTTCCTGCGGCTCGCCCTCGTTGCAGCGCTCGACAATGGCAAAGAACATCGTGACGATCAGCAGATAGGGGATCGGGCTGAAAATGCCGGGATTGACAAGCGACATCAGCTCCAAACTGACATAGGAAAGGAACACCGTCATATTGAACATCGTAGGCTTTTTCCAAAGCAGGATCATGCGCCGAATGAATTGATACGAATACGCCGCAATGCCGACGACCCCGAAGCTTGCTGCAATTTGGATGGGCGCACAGTGGTACCATGCGATCGAAAAATCCGCTCCGGCATACACGTCGCGGTTGCCCATGTACCCGATGCCTGTACCGAAAATGGGATGCTCCAGAAAATCCCCGATCCCGCGCATGTATTGGTAGTACCGAACTTCCTGCTGCTCACCGATGAGTATGCCGTTGATCGCAGACAAAAGCCGATCGATCGTGGAACCAAAGAAACTGATAAATTCGCTGGAGAAGATCAGAAGTGCAAACACGATGCACACGCAGATTGTAATGTAGGTCAGCCGGCGCCTGCGGTCATACAGGATGAACAGCGCGCAGCACATGAGCATTTCCACCGCGCCGAAGACCATCCCCCCGCGCGAGCCGGTCAGTAAAATGCAGAAATAAAACACAAAGCCGAGCACGATGGAATACGGCTGCTTGTTGCCGCGCAGAAATGCAAACGGGATACACAGCATCAAAAAGGTCGAATAATTGTTGCGCCACTGCATGAACAAAAGCGAGCGCGTTTCCAGCACTTCGTTGATATTGACCATATAAAACGCGATGGTGACAAGGCTCGCAAAGCAGCCGGAGATCACCATGATGAGCGTGACCTTTTCAATCAGAGAGTAGCTTTTGCGCACGGTCAGGTGCGTGTAAAATATGCCATACAGCAGCACCATGCCAAAGCCCAGCGCGCAGATGTTAAACAGCGAGACCCCGCTGAAATATTCTTCTTTGGAAATAAAGCCGATGCCGCCGAGCGTTACCGCAACGGAGACAAACAGCATGGAACCTGTCAGCGAGCCTTTAAAGGAGAGCTTTTTCCGATACAAAACGAAATGCAGGATCAGGCAAACAATCAGTACGATGCCGAGCGGCACATATTGAATAAAAATGCTGTAAGAATTGTAGCATTTGGAAGCGATCAGACAAACCAGCATGAACGGCATGAACGTGGCAAGCAGGTCGTCACAGATCACAAGCGTTGCACCGACGATACAGGCTAATACCAAAACCCCGAGCACGTTCCATTCAAAAATGGCAAAGACTGCTGCCACAGCAAACAGCAGCATCATGTATCGACCCGTTATCATCAGCTCGCGCACGCGCTCGAGCCTTTCCATAAACAGCGTTCGATTCATACACTCATCCTCAAATATAGGTTGGCGCACAAAGACGAAAAGTGCGCGGCTGCCTTATATTATATATGGATTTCCCGAAAAAACAAGATTTGTAACCAATTTATAATATTATTACAAAAGTGTTAAAACGCCGAAAACGGATTTTGCCTGTTATTTTTTCTGAAATTCTTGCAAATCAAAGGCAATTATGATACATTACTATAGATGTATATGTGATCCCGTTGTATATGGAAAAGGGAGGAACCCGTGGAGTTTCAAACCGTATTCGGACCCGATTCAGGGGGACCCGCACCGTATTACCGCATTCCGTCCATGATCACCACAAAAAACGGCGTGGTCGTGGCTTGCGCAGATGCACGCGTATGTTCCGGAATGGACAATCCCAACCGCATCGATAAGGTCGTGCGCCGCAGTACGGATAATGGAAAAACCTGGGGCGAATATATCGTCGCCGTTGCCGAGCACGGCACAAAGCAGATGCGTTCATCCGCGGCGATCGATCCCGTGATGGCATATCTCCCGGAATCGGGCAGGATCCTGCTTTTGTATTCCCATACACCTGCGCGCGTCGGTATCCGCAACAGCCGCCTGAGCGTCGGGGAGATGCCCGACGGCGCGCGCTTTGTGAAGGGCAGGGTACGCCGTTACCTCTGGCGCGGGGAACGCCTGGTGACGGCAGCTGGCAAGGAAACGCCCTACACGGTCACGCCCGACGGCGATGTTCTCAAAAACGGCAAAAAACGCGGCAACCTGTATACGGGCGGCGCTTTTAAGGAAGAGAGCACCTCCTATTTGATGCTGTGCTACAGCGACGACGACGGGCTGACCTGGTCAAAGCCCGTATCCTTGAACCGGCAGGTCAAGCTGCCGTATATGAGCTTTATCGGCCCGGGCCCCGGGCGCGGCGTGGTGCTGCAAAACAGCGAATATCGCGGGCGGGTCGTGTTCCCGATCTATTTCGGTACGCGCAAGTTCCCGCTGCGGCTTTCCTGCACGGTGATTTTCAGCGATGACGGCGGCAAGACTTGGCGTTTGGGCGAAAGCCCCAATAATACCCGCGAAATCGACGGCGTGCGTGCGGACTGCCGTACGATAGGGCAGAAAGATATGCTGACCGAGTCGCAGCTTATTGAGCAGGAAGACGGTACGCTGAAATTGTTTATGCGCAACCACGACCCGCGGCACAGCACCGCCGTGGCATACAGCAAAAACGGCGGCGAAAGCTGGGAAAACTTCACTTGGGACGACGCCCTGCCGCAGCCCGTCTGCCAGATGTCGGTGCTGAAATTGCAAAGCGCCGAAAAACCGACGGTCGTGTTCTTGAATCCCGCCGACCGCAAAGAACGCGCAGAAGGCACGGTGCGGCTTTCCGAGGATGATGGGGAGACCTTCCCGTACAGCCGGCTGTTAAAGCCCGGTTCTTTCGTATATAGCTGCATGACCGAACTGCCCGACGGCAATATCGGTGCGCTGTTTGAGCCCGATACCAAATGCCGCGAGATCCGTTTCGCCTCTTTTTCGGCGGATTGGATCAAAGAAGGATAAGCGGTCTTTTGTGCAGGCAAGACCTATATAAAGGATATATTACATAAAAAAAGAGGCGAGAACGTGGCAAAGAAAACAACCGCTAATTCCAAAATCAGCGCTGTCAAAAATCTGGTGCGTACGGTCAAAGCGCATTGGAACGAACCCCCTGAAGGGCGTTATATGCCGTACAAGGAGATCGTCTCCTATGCGGGCGGCGGCATCGGCGTAAAGTTCCTTGCCGTTATGGCAACGAACATGATCCTGTCCGCAACGAACGTGCTGATCGGCAATACGCTCGGGGTCAAACCGCTGCATGTGTACATCATGTATTTCATCTCGGTGATCGTAAATATCCCGCTTTCGGGCATTCGCGCGAACATCATCGATAACACGCGCAGCAAAGAGGGAAAGTACAGACCTTATATCGTCAAGATGGGTATCCCAAGCGCGATTGTCACCATTCTTTTTGTCTGGTTCCCGTATGCCAAATTCGGCGCGCTGTTCGGGGAAGGGACGATATTCGGTGAGGAAAAAGCGTATGTCGTGACCTGCGCGCTGGTGCTTTTGTTTAATTTCATACAAAATTTCTTCTATTACTTCTTTACGGAAGCGTACGACAACCTGATCCATGTCCTTTCGCCCAATACGCAGGAGCGCGCGGATGTTTCCACGATCAAAGGTGTCGTTTATTCGCTCGCCCCATCTATTTTGAGCCTTGCGATGCCGATTTTCGCAAATCTGCTTACCAATGACAACCTGTACGACATCCGTCTGTACCGCTATATCTATCCGCCGATCGCGATCGTATCGGTCGTTTTAAGCATCGTTGTTTACGTAAATACCAAGGAAAAGATCGTCCAGGCAAAGACGCACGTCATCCAGATCCGTTTCATGGATTCGCTGCGCGAGGTGCTGCGCAATAAATATTTCTGGGTTATTGCCATGGCAACGTGGCTCGGTTTCCTTGAGACCTCCATGACCAATGTGCTCGGCTGGCTGTACAGCTACGGCGGCATTTGCAGCGGTCCCGTGTATTCCGTGATCACGCTTGTCTGTCAAAATGCCGGGCTTGTGGGCATGCTTCTTGCCCCCATTTTCATTCGCCTTTGGGGCAAACGCATTGTGCTGATCGGCACGAATGTAATGAACATTGTCTTTATCGCGCTGATGCTTCCTGTTGTGCGCACGATAGATATGACGGGGGCTGACACCAGCGCGATCACAACATGGGTGCCGCTCATCCTGTTGGTCGTCTGCTATTGGATGAATAACCTGATGAACGCCTTTATGCAGATCTTGACGCCTTCCATCAACGCAGATATCCGCGACTATCAGCAATACGTCAGCGGCGAGCGCATTGACGGCATGTTCTCGACCATCACCGCCATAGGCGGCCTTGTGACCGTTGCGAGCAGCGGTATCGTAAATCTTTTGTATGACCGCTTCGGCATCAACGAAGCGACCGCCGCGCGCGTGCTCAATGACCCCGAGGTCATGAATAAAGTTCTTCGTAACGGTAATGTTGTCAAAGATGTGATCGCGGACGCGTCCAGCTCCAGTACTGCATATTTTGCGCTGTATGACGGCGACGTGCTGCAAACCGTCTGCGGCGTATTGATCATTGCTTCTATCGCCGGCGCATTTATCAACGTGCTGCCGTACTTCTTCTACGATTTGACTGAGCTTAAGCAGCAGGGCATGGTCAAGGTTTTGAAGATCCGTGCATTCTTTGAGGACTTCGGCAACAACACCTTAAGCGACGACAACCTCGTCGAGGTCGTCGAAATGGTCGATTCCGCCAAGAAGCTGGTCAATGAAGAGGTCGAAAAGGTCACGAAAGACGACATCAAAGCAGCAAAGAAAGCGAAGGACAAGGCAGCGGTTTCCACGGCGAAAAAAGCGCGGAAAGCCAAGATTGCCCGCAACTTGGAGATCCAGCTTGCGCCCTTCGTATTAAAAGAAATGTCCCGTTTTGAAAGCGAGCTCGGCAAACAGGAGCTTGCCGATGCGCAAATGGTTTATGATGCGGGGCTTTCGGGGCTTCGGGAGGCAAATGTTTCCGATCTGCGCGCCGATCTTCGCGCGGCGAAGGCACTGCCGAACAAGACCGAAGACGAAAAGGAATTCCGCAAATATCGCGTGCATTTCTGCCGCACACGTCTGACGGCGCGTAAGTATCTGGATAAATATTATCCGAACGGCAAGGCGATCCTTGTTCCCGACGAGGCACCGCTGAAAGCATTGCTTGAAACAGAAGAATCGTATGACAAGCAGGAAGACGCGCTTTACAAGCGTCTGTTTGAAGTCGGCGAGAAAAAGGATAAGGCCGGCAAAAAAGCGGTGCAGGAAGAGCTTCGGGCGCTTAAAGCCAAAATTAAGGTCCTGAATAAGCAGATCCGTGCGGAGCTTGACAAGCAGGCGGACTACAACCGCGTTGCCAAGCCGTATATGGACGCGGAACGCTTGCTTAAGCAGGCGGAGAATTATACGCATTTCGGTGAGCTCGAAGCGCGTTATCGTGCGATCAAAGCCGAAGCGGCAAGCGCACAGGCGTAAAATCAAACCGACGTTACAGGCCGTCCGAATTCGGGCGGCCTGTATTTTCAAGCCGCCGGGCGTCGAACGGAAAATTTCGGTACTTGATTTTTTCCCTGCTTTTTCGTATGATGGTTAGGAATCCAAAGGAAAAGGAGCATGTGATATGATCCGTGATTTACAGGAAGAGATCCTGCGTTTAAAAAAAGAAAAGGATGTCTGCATTCTTGCACACAGCTATACGGCGCATGAGATTTTAGAGGTCGCCGATTTTTCGGGCGACAGCTACGCGCTTTCCGTCCGTGCGAAAAGCGCGCCGCAGAAAACCGTGTTGATGGTCGGCGTGCGCTTTATGGCGGAAACCGTCAAAATATTATCTCCCGAAAAAACCGTGCTGCTTTCGCACCCGGATGCGGGCTGTCCCATGGCGGAACAGATGGATAAAGCCATGATCGAGGCCGCCCGTGCCGAAACGCCCGGCTGCGCAGTTGTGGCGTATATCAATACCACCGCCGCGCTCAAAACCGTCTGTGATGTGTGCGTGACTTCTTCGTCTGCGGTCAAGATCGTCAAACAGATGCCGCAAAAGGACATTTTGTTCATTCCCGACTGCAATCTCGGCAGCTTCGTGCAGGCGCAGGTGCCCGAAAAAAATATTCGTCTTTTGCAGGGCGGCTGCCCGATCCATACGTCCGTTTGCGAGCAGGAGGCGATCGACGCGAAAAAGCGGTATCCGAATGCGCCGCTGCTTGTGCATCCGGAATGCAAGCCGGAGGTTGTGCGCCATGCCGATTATGTCGGCTCGACGGCAGGCATTATGGAGTATGCCAAAAAAAGCGACAGCCGCGAATTCATCATCGGCACGGAAATGAGCATTGCCGAGCACCTTTCCTATGCATGTCCGGACAAGCGTTTTTATCCGCTTTCCAAAAAGCTGATCTGCCCCGACATGAAGCTCTCCACGCTTACGGATGTTTACAACGCCGTGGCAGGGAACGGCGGGGAGGAGATCGTGCTGGACGACGAAACGATCCGCAAAGCGCGTGTGTGCATTGACGCCATGATCGCGCTCGGCGGCTGAACAAGGCAGAAATATGGAAAAAAACAATATAAAAATTGCGATCGCCATGAGTGGCGGCGTGGACAGTTCCGTGGCAGCGTACCTTGCCCTTAACGAAGGGAAGGCGTCAACCGGCGTCACCATGCGTTTGTGCGGCGGCGCTTCCGAAGAGGAGACCCGCGCGGCTGCCGTGTGCGAAAGGCTCGGCTGTCCGCATTTGGTTTGGGATCTGCAGGACGAATTCCGCGCGCAGGTCATGGACCGCTTTGCGCGCGCCTATGCCGAAGGGCTTACACCAAATCCCTGCATCGTCTGCAACCGCTATATCAAATTCGGGCTGTTTATGGATAAGGCACGGGGGATCAACGCCGATCTTGTCGCCACAGGCCATTATGCACGCATATCCCGGCAGGGCAGCCGGCTGCTGCTGCAAAAAGCGGTGGATAAGGCAAAAGACCAAAGCTATGTGCTGTATTCGCTTTCGCAAGAGGTGCTCGGGCGTGTTCGGTTCCCGCTCGGCGCATTGACCAAGCCGGAGGTGCGTGAGATCGCACGTGCACAAGGCTTTGAAAATGCCGACCGCAGCGAGAGCCAGGATATCTGCTTTGTACCGGACGGCGATTATGCTGCGTTTATTGAACGTTACACGGGCAAGACCTTTCCTTGCGGGGATTTTACGGATATGCAGGGGAACGTCCTCGGCACGCACAAGGGGATCATCCGCTATACCGTCGGGCAGCGGCGGGGGTTGGGGCTCGCACTGCCCGCATCCATGTATGTGGTGGAAAAGGATGTGCAGCATAACCGTGTGCGGCTGGGCTTTCAGAAAGACCTGCTCTCCGATACGGTCGAGGTGGGCGACATCAACCTGATCGCCTGTGAATCTCTTGACCGGCCCGAACGGCTGTCTGTAAAGATCCGTTACAACCAGTCTGAACAGCCCGCGACGGTCGAGCAGACGGATCGGAATCATTTGCGTATTCGTTTCGATGTGCCGCAGCGCGCCGTGACTGCCGGGCAGGCGGCAGTCCTGTATGATGGGGATACGGTCGTCGGCGGCGGTACGATCATGTGAATTAAAATTCACCGACGATTTTTCAAACAAAACAACCGATAGCATCGCATGTTTCTAACGGCATTTTTCCGAAAGTTTTTTCGGGAAAATGCCTGTTTTTTAGGCTTTTTCTTGAAATATGCTGTTAGAATTCGTTAAATCGAATAAAAATACATCGGTATGATTAGTCAATTCATATAAAACAGGAAACTTTGCTGCAACAAACAAAAAATGCGGTTCCTGCGTTGACAATCCGCAAAAGCGATTGTATACTATTACCAAATTTAAGAACTTATATATATGCAATAAGCACAAGAAAGGCGATCCCCATGGCAGAGTTCCTCAAGCAAATGCAACCCAAAACGATTTGGAAAAGCGAACACGGCAAACGCCGTGTCGGTATGATGTTCTTCAGCATTTTGCTGATGGGCTTCGGCATTTCCGTTTTCTCGTTTTCGGGGATGGGTGTGGATCCTTTTACGGCACTGAACATGTCCGTCAGTGCAAAAATCGGTGTGAGCTTCGGCTTTTGGCAGATGCTCGTGAATGCGGTTCTGCTGCTGATCGTGGCGCGCTTCTCCAAAAAGCTCATCAACCTCGGCACGGTCATCAATATGGTCGGCGTCGGGTATGTGTGCGACTTCTTCACCGCGCTGTATGCACGCTTCCTTCCGGAACCGACGTCCCTGCCTGTGCGGCTTGGTTTAATGCTGTGCGGCGTGGTTCTTTTGAGCCTTTCGGCGTCCCTGTTCTTTACTGCCTCTCTCGGCGTAGGGCCTTATGATGCGGTCGGTTTTGTTCTCCGTGACCGCACCCCGATCCCTTACAAATGGTGCCGCGTTCTGACGGATGTTGTCTGCACCGGGATCGCTTTTCTGCTTTCCGGCCCTGTCGGCGTCGGTACAGTCGTCACGGCGTTTTGCATGGGCCCGATCGTCTCGTTCTTCAACACCCACCTTTCCGAAAAGATTCTGAATGCCTCGCCCGACGCCTTCCGCCCGACGGTGCACTTCTATGATTTCACCCGTTTCGGCGGGGCGTATATCTCCGTCAACGGGCATTTCGCTTCATAAACTGCCGAGCATCGAACCCGACATGCCGAAAACCATATTGAGTTCGATTTCCGTCTCTTAAGCCTTTTTCATTTTTCTTCCCTTTTATATGCTGAAAACACCGGCGCGTTTTGAAAGGCGCCGGTGTTTTCCTGTAATGTGACGTGCTTCGTTCGGTATAAATTTATGCAATTTGTCGAACATGCGCGTGCGGTGAATCTTGACAAACCGGCCCTCAATTTGCTATCATAATATGAGATTTTGTGTGTAGAGAATTTAATTCCGAACGGGAGGCAACGCGAATGCTGGATACGCTGTGCATGGGCTGCATGAAAGAGATCGGTGACGCCAGGCAATGCCCGCACTGTGGGTTCTCTGTGGATACGCCGCAGATCGCACCCTATCTGCCGCTGCGCACGCAGATCGGCGGGCGGTATGTTGTAGGGAAAATGCTGTCTGCTGCGGGCGACGGCGCGACCTATATCGGCTGGGATCGTGAGCGCAAAACGGCGGTCACGATTCGTGAATTCCTGCCCGAGCAGCATGTCATTCGCACGGCGGCGGATGCGGT
>UQZS01000008.1 GCA_900545625.1 uncultured Oscillospiraceae bacterium
TTGCAGACGCTGTACGCCCATTTGCAGCGGGTGACGGTCAAAAACGGGCAGGCCGTCCGGGAGGGAGAGGTCATCGGCTACAGCGGCAATACCGGCAACTCCACCGGCCCGCACCTGCACTTTGAAGTGCGCGTCAACGGCAACCGCGTCAACCCCTTGCCGTATCTCGGCAGATAAAAGCAAAACAAGAAGAACGCCGCCCTCCGTTTCGGAGGGCGGCGTCTTTTGATGGATTTTGGTCGGTTTATTGCACCGCTTCGTAAAGCTGCGGCAGGAACGTACCCAAAATATAGGGCAGCGCATAGGCGAACGTCGCTGATGTGAGCAGCGTCACACCCCATTTTTGCAGATAAGAGCCGACATACAAGACGGCAAAGACGGGGGCGGCGATGATCTTAACGAATAGGTTGGATTTCCCCTTGCCGTACAGCAGCTCTTTGAAGGTCAGGGCATCCTCCGTCTGCGGGAACAGATTCGTTAAGCACGAAATACCGACCCACAAAAACAGGAAGTTGAGGATATGCACCGAGCCGCCCGAGGTGAAGAACTCGCCGAGGTACAGCACGTTGACTGCGCCGACTGCCGTGAGCATCAGCCCTGCGATCAGATTGAATAAAAAGGGGAAAAAGCAGATCCCAAACGAGGTCGAGCGCTTGCGCACAAGCTCGTGCTGGATATGCCCGCACATTTCGTTTGCCCGCAGATACCGCCCGTCCTCCACAAGCACCTCGTACACGCGGCAGGTCAAATGCTCAAAAAAGGCCTGCAAAAATGTGCCGGGCAATGTGATATATTTTACGATCAAATATACGATTCTCATGTGACGTCCAGATCCCCTTCCGTGAAGATGCTCTCTATGGTACGCGTGCCGGCGCGGTATTCCAGCACCTCTTCAGAGATGGTATACCCGCTGCTTGTCAGCAGATCCGCCGCCTCTGCATAGGCGTCCTCTTCGCCCGCAGCGGAAGCGCAAAGCGCCAGCGTGTTGACGAGCTGAATGGACGGATTGGTTAAATGGAAGCCCTCGTTGACCTTTTCATATGCCGTTTCGTAATCGCCCTGCAGCAGATAGCAAAGCCCGATCTGCCGATACAGCTCCGACGCATACTCATTGCCCGCTTCGATCTGCGCTTCGCTCTGCGAGATCGCCGCATCGTAGTCCCCTGCCGTGCGCAGCGCGATCACGCGCAGCAGAGCAGGCGTATCATCCTCGGCGTTGACTTCGAGCATTTTTTCACAGATCGGTTCAATATCGCGCCCGGTCTTGGCATACAGCTCACCGAGCAGTGTTGCATACAGCCATGTCTCCTCGGGCTCCAGCGACTGCATCTCTTCCACAAAACCGATCTGGGTCTCTAAAGGCCGGTCGGAGATAAGTGCCAGATAGTATTGGTAAAATGTGACCATGGCGGTGTTGTAGCCGGTGTACTGCGGCGTGTAAGCGTCTGTATCCGCAGCCTCCGTCGTTCCCGCTTCATCCGTGGTCTCTTCTGCGGCGGTCGTCTCCTCGGGGGAGGCGGTTTTGAGCGCTTCTAATTGCGCGAGTACATCGTCATACGGGATGTCCTGCGCGGACATGGACATGTACGGCGACAGGATCTCCGTGGCGGCGTCGCCCGTGGCAAGGAACTGCTCGGCGCGGTCGAGCGCCGTTTTCATAGCGCGGAAATGCGGCAGCTGCAGCTCCCAGCTGTGGACGGCATCTCCCAGCTCCACAACATTCGACATATATCCGAGTTTATACATCGTAAGAGCGGCGCGCTTATAGACCAGCTCCCCGTTGATCCGGTCGGAGGACATGGCTTCTTCAACTTGCGTATAGGCGTCCAAAGCGGAATACAGTTCATTGTCCGCAGCAAGCGAATCTGCCTGCGCCGTCCGAACAAACACTTCGGTGTGCTCGGCAAACTGGTAGCCGCCGTAAAACACAAACACCAAAAGCACCAACGCCAGCAAAACATTCAAAAAGTCGAAAGGATAATGCCGCAGCCCCTCGTCGCAGACGGAGCAGTAAGGGGAATCGGGATCTTTCTGCGTCCCGCTCGGCCGTTCGCCGCAGCATTCGCAAAGCGTTTCTTCCGTGCCGTCCTTCGGCGCCGCCTCTGCGTCCGCTTCCCGCTGCACATCCGGCAGATCGTCAAGCGATTGGATCAGAATGCCCGGCGCATCGTCTGTGCGGTTTGCATCTTCGCGGGCTTGCGCCTTTGCGCGGTCGAGCTCCTCTTGAAAGACCCTTGCGAGATCTTCCAATTCGTCGTGCAGCGACTGCTCGCCGTCCGATCCGGCTTGCGGCTCGGCGTTCGGCTCGGCATTCGGCTCGGCGTTCGGCTCAACATCCGGTTCGGGCGTGCCGCCGCGTTTTTCTTTTTGATCGTCCAAGGCAATACCTCCTTGTTGTCTGTATCTTTATTATCTTATCACGAACCGCCGTGTATTTCAAATAAAATCCTGCTGCGGCACAAAATGTTTACAAAACCGACATATCCGCCTTTACGCGCCCGGCGATTTGTGCTATTCTGATAAAAAAGAAAGGGGCGCGGCGGCGTGCGGAAAACACTCGGCAAAACGGCGAAGCGGCTTATTGCGGCGGCAGTCAGTATTTTACTTGTAACGGGCGGTGCCGCCGGCTGGTATTTCGGCGTGTATACAAAGGATTTCAAGGTGACTTCGGGCGATGTTTTTTCGGAAGTGTACGAGGGGGATTTTTATGCCGGCATCCCCTATGACGACTATCTTTCCGACGGCGAACCTCCGGCAGGTGTCTATACCGTGGATATCCGCGACTGCGGCGCTGTGCCTGACCGTGCGGACGTGAACAACCGTGACGCGGTGCAGACGGCGATCGACGAGGTCTACACGCATGGCGGCGGGACGGTCGTGGTGCGCGGCGGCAGCTTCACGACGGGCAGTTTGACGCTCAAAAGCGGTGTGACGCTGTTCATTGAGCGGGACTCGGCATTGGTCGCCTCGCAAAACGGCGCGGATATGGACAAAGGCTGCCTGTTGTATGCCGAGCATGCGCGGGATATTGTGCTTACGGGCGGCGGGAAGCTGTGCGGCGAGGGAAATTATTATTCGCTCGCGCCCGCAGAAATGCCGCAGACAGAGCCGTTCGCCGAAACGCTCGGCGTGTGGGAACTGCGGCAGGAATACCGCCGCCGCGTGCGGTTTGCCCACGAAAGCAAATATGGGAATCTGGTGCGTTTGATCGAGTGCGAGGGTGTGCGCATCGAAAACTTTATGCTGGAAAACTCCGCCGCGTGGACGCTGGAACTCAACGGCTGCAGCGGCGTGCAGGTGCGTGATCTCGTGATCGACAACAACCGCCATGTCGCCAATACCGACGGCATCGACGTGGCGGGCTCGTCAAATGTGGTGATTGAACATTGCTTCATCTCGACCGGCGACGACGGCATCGTGCTTAAAAACAGCGAGGGGCTGGGAACCGGCGACGAGATGCGGGACGTCACCGTGCGCGACTGCCGCGTGACCTCCTGCACAAATGCCTTTAAGATCGGCACGGAAACGAGCGCCGATATTTCGGATGTGCTTGTCGAAAACTGCGCATTTTTCTTAAATGACATCTATCCCGGCGGCGTTTCGGGCATTTCGATTGAATCTGCCGACGGTGCAAAGGTGCAAAACGTGACGATCCGCAATATTGAGATGGACGGCGAGACCTGCCCGCTGTTCATCAGCCTCAACAACCGCAACCGCGACGGCGAAAAAGACAACGCGGGGGCGATAGACAGCGTGACGGTAGAAAACATCCGTGCAACGGGCGTAGAGATCCCCGTGATCGTGACGGGCACAAAGAAGCTGACCGTGCAAAATGTGATGCTGCGCAACTTTACACTTGAATATGCGCCCGGTGCGGATTATTACGACTACCGCCCCTTTGTGCCCGCTTATGAGGACACCTACCCGGAGTGCAACCGCATGCGCAATTTGAACGCTTACGGGCTGTTTGCGCGCTATGCCGAAAACCTGACGCTCGAAAATTTCACGGTCACCCCGCGCGAGGGCACGCGCCGCGAGGAGCTGCTGATGAAAGAGGTCGAGAATTTTGTGCGGGTCTGAGTGCGAAAACCCGTTTCAGAAATTATGAACCATACAGCAGGGCGGCGCTTGCCCCCGCCGTCTTTTTATATAAGTCTGCAAACGGTATCCGTTGCATGAACCGTGCTTAAAATTCACAAATTATTCAAAACTTTTTGCCGTGCGTACCTTGCAAAATGGGAAAAACAGGTATATAGTATATTTTAGCACTCGAAGTATTAGAGTGCTAAAACGTTTCGGAGGCATATGGCATGGCAAAAAAGCAATTCAAGACCGAATCCAAGCGGATGCTGGATTTGATGATCAATTCCATTTATACAAATCGGGAGATCTTTCTGCGCGAGCTCATCTCCAACGCAAGCGACGCGATCGACAAGCTGTATTTCCGCTCGTTGACCGACGACAGCGTGCAGCTGAAGCACGACGATTTTCATATTGATGTCAAGATCGATAAAGATAACCGCCTGCTGACCGTATCCGACAACGGCATCGGCATGACCGAGGAAGAGCTCGACAAAAACCTCGGAACCATCGCCAAAAGCGGCTCGCGGCAGTTCTCTGCCGAAAACGAGACGGACGGGCAGGATGTGGACATCATCGGGCAGTTCGGCGTGGGCTTTTATGCGGCATTCATGGTCGCCGACCGCGTCGAGGTCGTCAGTCGCGCGTTCGGTGCGGACAAGGCGTACCGCTGGCAGTCCTCGGGTGCGGACGGCTACACCATCACCGAGGCGCAAAAAGACGGCGTCGGCACGGACGTGATTTTGCACATCAAAGAGAATACGCCCGAAGCAGAATATGACGAATTTTTAGAGACCTATACGATCTCGTCGCTCGTTAAAAAATATTCGGATTATATCCGCTTCCCCATCCAAATGGATATGGAGCATTCGCGCAAAAAAGAGGGGAGCGAGGACGAGTACGAAACGTACACCGTCCGAGAGACCGTCAACAGCATGGTGCCGCTTTGGAAAAAGGCGAAAGGCGAGATCACGGAAGAGGAATACGAGAAATTTTATCAGGAGCGCTTCCACGCGTATGACAAGCCCCTGCGCGTGATCCACCAGAAAGCGGAGGGCACGACAAGCTACCAGGCGCTGCTGTTCATCCCCGAAAAGGCGGATTACAACTACTACTCCAAAAACTTTGAAAAGGGTCTGGCGCTGTATTCGAGCGGCGTCAAGATCATGGACAAGTGCGCAGACCTTTTACCCGACTACTTCAGCTTCGTAAAAGGCGTGGTCGATTCCGAAGACCTCACACTGAACATTTCGCGCGAAACGCTTCAGCAGGATCGTCAGATCAAGGTGATCGCCCGCGCGCTTGAAAAGAAGATCAAAAAAGAGCTTGCGGATATGCTCGAAAAAGACCGTGAAAAGTATGAGCTGTTCTGGAAAGCCTTCGGCTTGCAGCTCAAATACGCGTTATACAGCACCATCGGCGGCGAGCGCGAGCTGCTCGAAGACCTGCTGCTGTTCACGCGCGCGTCCGACTCGAAGCTCTGCACGCTGAAAGAATACGTGGATGCTATGCCCGAGGGGCAGAAATACATCTATTACGCCGCAGGCGAGAGTGTGGAAAAGCTGAATTTGCTGCCGCAGGCGGAAACGGTGCGCGACCACGGGTACGACATCCTTTTCTTAACCGACGACGTGGACGAGTTTTTGATGCAGATCCTCCACGCGCACGGCGAGAAGGAATTCCGCTCGATCTCGGGCAACGATCTGGGGCTGGAAAGCGACGAGGAAAAGAAAGAAAATGAAGAAAAAGCCGAAGCCGGCAAGCCCATGTTCGAGGCGATGCAGAAGGCGCTGGAAGGCAAGGTCAGCGAAGTGAAGCTCTCGAACCGCTTAAAAACGCACCCGGTGTGCCTGTCGAGCAAGGGCGCGATGTCCATCGAAATGGAAAAGGTGCTTGCCGCCATGCCCAATTCCGAAAATGCGCCGAAAGCCGAGCGCGTGCTGGAGCTCAACGGCGAACACCCCGTGTATGCGTCGCTTACGGCGGCGTTCGAAGCGGGCGACACGGACAAGCTTGCGCAGTACGCCAAGCTTTTGTATGACCAGGCGTGCTTGATGGAAGGACTTTCCGTAGACGACCCCGTTGCCTTCTCCGAAGCGGTCTGCAAGCTGATGCAGTAAAAAGAATCAAAAAAAGAAAAGCGCACTGCAAATTTGCAGTGCGCTTTTGCTTTACCTTTGTTTCTTCGGCTTTTCGTGACAGCTGTCCTCACCGCCCGCCTTGCCGCAAATGCCGTTTTGGTGATACGGGCAGTCGGCGCAGTGCGAACGGCTTTGCTTTCGCCGTTTGATGATGCGCCGAACCGCCCACACGGCACACAGCAGCAGCGCCGCCGAGATCAGCCAAACGCCCATACGATCCGCTCCTTATAAAACCAGCATCCCGATCTGGTATACCGCAAAGGTGACGATCCACGCTACCGCCAGCTGGAACAGCGCGGCGAGCCCCATGAACGCCCAGCTGTTCGACTCCTTGCGGATGGTCGCCAGTGCCGCGGCGCAGGGAATATACAACAGGCAGAATACCATCAGGCAGAACGCATTGAATTGTCCGAAGCCGATGCCGCTGAGCGCTGCGGCAAAATCCGCCATGCCCTCGGGCGAGCTTGCATTGACGATGCCGAACAGCACCGCACAGCTCGAGACCACGACTTCCTTTGCGGAAATGCCCGCGATGAGCGCCACGGTGATCTGCCAAAAGCCAAGACCGATGGGCGCAAAGAACGGCACGAGCCATTTGCCGATGCTTGCCCCGAAGCTCTCCGCCGCATCGGCGACAAAGCCATTCGGCCCAAGGTTGAGCAGTGCCCAAATGATCAGCGTTGCGACAAAGATCGTCGTACCCGCCTTTTCGAGATAATCCTTGATCTTTTCCCAAACGTAAATGCCAACGGTGCGCGCGTCGGGCATTTTGTATTCCGGCAGCTCAATGAGCAGGTAGTTGACGCTTTTTTTGCGGTCAAACAGATGCATGATCGCCGAGACCAGAATGGCGACAACGATGCCGATGAGATACATCGAGTAGGCGACAAGCATCGCGTTGTCGCCGAAAAACATTTCTGAGAACAAAATATAAATGGTCAGCCGCGCGTTGCAGCTCATAAACGGCGTGACAAGCATGACCTTATAGCGGTCGCGCTTGTTTTCGAGCGCGCGCGACGCCATGATGGCGGGTACGGTGCAGCCGAAGCCCAAGAGCATCGGGATGAACGCCTTGCCGGAAAGCCCGAGCTTGCTCATAATGCCTTCCATGACATATGCCACGCGCGCCATGTAGCCGCTGTCCTCCAAAAGCGCCAAGCACAGGAACAAAATGAGGATGTTCGGCAAAAAGGTGATGATCGTACCCACGCCCGCGATCACGCCGTCCACGATCAGGGACGTGAGCAGGTCGCCGGCATTCACGGCGGCAAGCCCCGAGAGTGCCGCATCGGACAGCCAGCCTACGGCGAGCTCGAAATAACCTTTGATGAAATCGCCGACGGTAAAGGTCAGGAAAAAGATCACCGCCATAACGGCAAGAAAAACGGGAATGCCCCAGATCTTGCTCGTGAGCACCTTGTCCGCCGCATCGGTCAGCACGTCCTGCCGCTGCTTGTGCAGCAGGACCTCGTCCATGATCTCGTCAATGAAGTCATATTTTTGGTTGATGATGTCCGACTCGTAGCTGCGGTCGAGCACATCGGGCAGGTCGACCGGGTACTTTTCCGTGATCTCCTTGTCGCCCTCTAAAAGCTTGATGGCGTGCCAGCGGTAATTCTGCAAATTCGGGTAGCGCTCTCGGAGCGCCGGGATGATCCAGTCGATCTTATCCTCCAGCGCGTCGGAATATACCATGGCGAATTCCGCATGGTGGTCGTGCCGGTGCTTCGAGATTTCCTTGTGCTCGTGGATGAGGCGGTCGGGCGCTGTGTGTCCCTTGTGGTGCATGGCGGCGTGCAGCAGGGTGTCTAAGCCCCGCCGCTTGCGTGCGGAAACGGGGATAACGGGGATGCCCAGCATCTCGGGCAGGCGGTGCATGTCGATCTCCATGCCGCGTTTTTCCACGATATCCATCATGTTGAGCGCGAGTACCACGGGCTTGCCCAGTTCCAAAAGCTGCAAGGTCAGATATAAACTGCGCTCAAGCGCAGAGGCGTCCGCGACATTGATGATCACGTCCACCTCGTCACTTAAAATAAAGCGGCGCGAAACGGTCTCCTCCATGGTGTAGGAGGTCAGGCTGTAAGTGCCGGGCAGATCGACCAGATGGATGGTCATGTCATGATCCTTGATCGCGCCCTCCACCTTTTCCACCGTAACGCCCGGCCAGTTGGCGACTTTCAAATTCGCGCCGGTATAGGCGTTGAACAGGGTGGTCTTGCCGCAGTTGGGGTTACCGATAAAGCCAATGGTCATTTCATTCGCCATGTGCTTCACCCGTTTTCACTTCAATGTTTTTGGTGATGTGGAAGCCCAGCGCAAAGCGCGTGCCCCGCAGCTTGATGATGAGGATGCCCTTTCCCTTGCGGTTGATAACGGAAACGGACGTCCCACGGGTCATGCCCAGCGCCTCTAAACGGCGTTCCATTTCAAAGGGAAGGCGGATGTCTTCCACAACGCAGGCATCCCCGATTTTTGCGTCCTTGAGCAGCATATAGCGTCCTCCTGTGAAATAGAAAAGAGGCAAAGCCGCAGACTCTGCCTCTCGGTTTGAAGCTGCCGGTTATAGCGGCACATGGTTTTTCTTTGCTTATTTTGCTTCGGCTGCCGCGCGCGCGGTGACGGCGCGCATATCGTCCATTTTTTGCTCCATATCCCGCACAAGCGCAAACTGCGTGTGGCAGCGCACCAGATTGTGCTCGGGATAGGCGATTTTAAAATAGGTGTCGCCGTTCAAATAATCGGTCAAAAAGCGCATGCCGCATTCATACGTCATCAGCTTCGCCGAAAACGGCAGGTATTCGATCTCCTGTGCGGTCAGGCTTTTGCCCGCCGATTTTAAGTACCCGCGCGTGTATGCCTCATACAGCGGCAGGCTTAAGGAGACCTTGGAAACGTCTTTTTCATCCTCGCTTGCGGTGTTCGCGCCGAAACGGATGCTGTCGCCGAAATCGTAAAGCGCAAGACCCGGCATAACGGTATCAAGATCGATGATGCAAATGCCCTTGTTCGTCTTTTCGTCGAACAGGATGTTGTTGAGCTTTGTATCGTTGTGTGTTACGCGCACAGGCAGTTCGCCTTTTGCGAGCAGGTCGATGAGCACATGCGTGTCCGCCTCGCGTGCGCGCACAAACGCGATCTCGTCGGCGACCGAAGCGGCTCGTCCGGCGGCATCCTCTTTTACGGCGCGCTCAAAATCCGCAAAGCGTGAGACGGTGTTATGAAAGTTCGGGATGGTCTCGGCGAGCGTTTCGCCCGGGTAATCCGCCAGCTCGTTCTGGAACGCGCCGAACGCCTCGCCGGCATTGTAAAAAACGGTCTCGCTGTCAATGGTGTTGCAGGTATAAACGCCGCCGACATGGCGGTAGCAGCGCCAGCAGTTGCCGACGTCGTCGCACACATAATATTTGCCGTCTTTGGCGGGCAGGAAATTGAGCGTCTCGCGCAGGACGTCCCCGCCGCGCGCGGCGATCTTCTTTTGCAGATGCGTCGTCACGCCGACAATGTTCTGCATGAGCGCATCGGGATCTTTGAACACATTGGTGTTGATCTTCTGGACCACATACTCCTGCACGGCGCCGCTCGCATCCGTAAAATGCATGCGATAGGTCGTGTTGATGTGCCCGTTGTTAATGCTTTGGAATGTGTCGTATTCCCCCGGCAGCGCAAAGCTTTGCTGAATAAACAGCGGATCTAAAGCTTTCTGTTCCAATACGTACACCCTTTCGGCTGTTTTGTGCCCGCCGCAGCTTTTGGCGAGTAACATTTCTCTACATTATAAACCGTTTTTCGCGTTTCGTCAATACGAAGCGCGTTTGGAACGCCGCTGCGTGCGCAAGATCTCCGTTTTTCCTGCGGGGCAAATGAAAAAATCTCTTTACACGACCGCGTTTATAGGCTAAAATAAATACGATAAAGTCGGAACGGAGGCTCCCGATATGGAAGCGGTTTACAAACGAATTTTGCTCAAGCTCTCGGGCGAGGTGCTCGCGGGTAAGGAAAAGCACGGCATTGATTTTGACACCGTGCAGGAGATCTGCCGCTGGGTCAACGAATGTGCCAAGCTCGGCGTGCAGATCGGGCTTGTTGTCGGCGGCGGCAACTTCTGGCGCGGCAGAAGCTCCGGCGATATGGATCGCACCCGTGCCGATCACATCGGTATGCTTGCCACGGCGATGAACGCACTCGCGCTTGCCGATGCGCTCGAGCAGTACGGCCTGGAGGTGCGCGTGCAGACCGCCATTGAGATGCGGCAGGTCGCCGAGCCCTACATCCGCAACCGTGCGATCCGCCATCTGGAAAAGGGGCGCGTGGTCATTTTCGGCTGCGGCACGGGCAACCCGTTCTTCTCCACCGACACGGCGGCAGCGTTGCGTGCGGCGGAAATCGACGCGGACATCATCTTTAAGGCAACGAATGTCGACGGCGTCTATGACAAGGATCCCAACCGCTTTGCCGACGCGCAGAAGTACGACACCTTGAGCCACACCGAAGTCTTAAGCCGCGGGCTTGCCGTAATGGATGCGACGGCGGCGTCGCTCTGCCGCGACAACGATATCCCCATTCTTGTATTCAACCTTTCCGACCCGCAGAATATCGTTCGTGCCGCCAAGGGTGAAAACATCGGCACGATCGTAAAATAACCTTACACAGGAGGCGTCATTATGCAGGAGATCTTTGACTACGCAAACGAAAAAATGGAAAAGAGCTTAAACGCTTTACACAATGCGTTCGCGACCATGCGCGCGGGCAGGGCGAGCGTGTCGCTGCTCGACCGCATCGCAGTGGATTATTACGGTGTGCCCACCCCCATTCAGCAGATGGCGGCGGTGTCGGTCTCCGAGGGACGCATCCTCGTGATCCAGCCGTGGGACGTGAGCACCATTTCCGCCATTGAAAAGGCGATTCAGGCGTCGGATCTCGGGGTCAACCCGCAGGACGACGGCAAGGTGATCCGCCTGATTTTCCCGCCGCTTACAGAGGAAAAGAGAAAGGTGCTCGCCAAGGACGTAAGTAAGCTTGGTGAGGATGCTAAGGTCGCTGTGCGCTCTATTCGCCGCGACTGCATGGAAAAGCTCAAGAAAAAGAAAAAGGACAGCGAGATCACCGAGGACGATCTGCACGACGGCGAGGATAAAATTCAGAAAATCACCGATAAATTCATTAAGCGTATCGATGAAATGGTCGATGCAAAAGAAAAGGACATCATGGAGATCTGACGGCGCGCTTCGACAGCTGTTTCGGGAGCAAAGTTATGGATAAAGCATCTCTGCCCGCCTTTTCCGTCCTGCCGCGCCACGTCGGTATCATTATGGACGGCAACGGCAGATGGGCAAAACAGCGCGGTCTGCCGCGCTATAAGGGCCATGTCGAGGGCGCGAAGACCTTTCGGAAGATCGGGGAATTCGCGGGCGACCTCGGCATTGAATGCCTGACCTTTTATGCATTTTCGACGGAGAACTGGTCCCGCCCGCCCGAAGAGGTCGCGGCGATCATGGACCTGTTCCGTGAATATCTGCGCGAGCTTGATATGCGCAAGGCGGAAAACGAGGAGAAGGGCATAAAAGTCAATTTCATCGGGGACAGAGTCGGCATCCCGAAGGATATCCAGCGTATGATGAAATACAGCGAACGCATGACGCGCAAAAAGGAACATGTCGTTTTGAATGTCGCCGTCAATTACGGCGGCCGGCAGGAGATTTTGCACGGCGTGCGTGCGCTTGCGCATGAGGTCGAAAAAGGGAAGCTCAAGGCGAAGGACATCACCGAGCAGATGCTTTCGGAGCACCTGTACACGAAAGGTTTGCCCGACCCCGACCTTATCATTCGTCCGAGCGGCGAATACCGCCTGTCGAACTTCCTTTTGTGGCAGTCGGCATATGCGGAGCTTTGGTTCTCCGACGTGCTGTGGCCCGATTTTACCGAAGAGAATTTTGTGGAGGCGCTGCGGGCTTACGAGCACCGCAACCGTCGCTTCGGCGGGGTGTAAGAAATTCTCCGGGCGGGAGAAAGAGAAACCTATGGAGGCATTGTATGCTGAAACGTATCGTGGTCGGCGTGATCGCCGCGGCACTTGCAATTACAGTGATCGCGTTCCGTGACACGCCCGCTATGCCCATTGTGCTCGCCGTGCTTTCCTGCATTGCAACGTACGAGATAGAAAAATGTGTGCAGCTCAAAAATAAGGCGATCGAAGTGGTCAGCCTTGTGTTTTCGGCGCTGGTGCCGCTGTATTATACCTATGCCGGTGCGCTTGCCGAAGCGGGCTTGAACCTGCCCACGACGGCTGTGGTCGCGCTGTATGCGATCCTGCTGTTTATTCTGATGCTCGCAAATTACGAGCATACCAAATTCGAGGATGTCGCGGCGGTACTGGTTGCGAGTATCTTCGTACCGTGGGCATTTTCCTCGCTGGCGCTGCTCTCTGCGATAGACACGCGCTTCCCCGAGGAGTTCGACGGCTACCACGGGCTGTTTTTCATTCTGTTCGCGCTGTTCTGTGCACTGATCACCGACACGTTCGCCTATTTTACCGGCAAGTTCTTAGGAAAGCACAAGCTGACGAAGATCAGCCCGAAAAAGACTGTAGAGGGCGCGATCGGCGGCGTGATTGGCGGGATCTTGAGCAGTGTGATCCTGTTCGCGGTGTTTGACACCTACTTCTTTACGGTACATACCATCGGTTATTTGGAGATCGTGATTCTTTCGGCGGTGCTGTCGGTCGTCGGCATGTGCGGTGACCTGACCGCATCGGTCGTCAAGCGCAATTTCGGCGTCAAGGATTTCGGTAAGCTGTTTCCCGGGCACGGCGGCGTGATGGATCGCTGTGACAGCGTTCTGTTCGTCTCGTCGGCGCTGTATGCCTTGATTTTACTGACAAGGACGGTATTCTGATGACGAAGTCATTATGCATATTGGGCTCGACCGGCTCCATCGGCACACAAAGTCTTGACGTTGCCCGCATGCGCGGGTATACCGTCGAGGCTTTGACTGCTTATTCGGACGTAAAAACGATGGAGGAACAGATTCGGGAGTTCCGCCCGCAGTACGCCGCCATGGCGGATGAAGTGGCAGCGGCAGACTTGAAAGCCCGCGTCGCGGACACGAACACAAAGGTGCTTGCAGGTTCGGCGGGCGTGGAATTCTGTGCGTCACAAAGTGCGGCGGATACGGTCTTAAATTCGATCGTCGGCATGGCGGGGCTTGCACCCACGCTTGCGGCGATCCGTGCGAAAAAGCGCCTTGCGCTTGCCAATAAGGAAACGCTGGTCGCAGGCGGGCAGCTGGTCATGGAGCTTTCAAAGCAGAACGGCGTGCCGATTTTGCCTGTCGATTCCGAGCATTCTGCGATTTTTCAAGCCCTCCAGGGCGCGCCGACGAACCGTGCGCTCAAAAAAATTGTCCTGACAGCCTCCGGCGGGCCGTTTTTCGGAAAAGTCGCCGAGGAGCTTAAAAACGTGACCGTTAAGGATGCCCTGCACCACCCGAATTGGGCAATGGGCGCGAAGATCACGGTCGACTCCGCTACGATGATGAATAAGGGGCTCGAGCTCATTGAGGCAGTCTGGCTGTTCGGCGTGTCGCCCGACGCAGTGCAGATCGTCGTCCACCGCGAAAGTATCCTGCATTCCGCCGTCGTGTACGATGATAACTCCGTCATCGGGCAGATGGGGCTTCCTGATATGCGCATTCCCATCCAATATGCGCTCACGTACCCCGAGCGTTACGCTTCGCCCGTCGGGGAGCTGGATTTTGCGGCTTTAGGCAAAATGACCTTTTATGAACCGGATTACGAGACGTTCCGATGCATAAATCTGTGCCGCCGCGCCATACATAAAGGTGGGCTGCTTCCTGCGGCGGTCAATTCCGCCAACGAGCAGGCGAACGCCATGTTCCGAAACGGCGAGATCGGTTTTCTGGAGATCGCCGAGCGCGTTGAGCGGGTGCTGGAATCCGCACCGCAGAAGGAGACCTACACGTACGAAGACATTCTGGAGATCGACCGTTTCGCGCGCGAAGCGGTGCGAGGTGGCAAATGAGAGCACTTTTACTGGAAATCACGGCGTCCTCTGTCTGGAGCAAGGTGTGGACCGTAGCGGTCGCGCTGTTGTTCTTCGGGCTGATGATCATGCTGCACGAGTTCGGGCACTTCACCTGCGCGAAGCTCTTTAAAGTCAAGGTCAACGAGTTTTCGCTCGGCATGGGTCCTGCGCTTTTTAAGCGCAAACGCGGCGACACGCAGTATGCGGTGCGCCTGTTCCCCATCGGCGGCTATGTCTCCATGGAGGGCGAGGACGCCGACAGTGAGGGTGACCGTGCGTTCGGGAAAAAACCCGTTTGGCAAAGGATCATTATTGTCGCGGCGGGCGCGATCATGAATTTGCTGTTAGGAATCCTGCTGATGATCCTGATGCTTTCCACCGGCGGCGACCTTATCGGTAGCAACGTCATCCATTCTATGACGGAAGATTCCGTCAGCGCGCAGTACGGGCTGCAAGAGGGCGACCGCTTTTTGGAAATTGACGGGCACCATGTTTGGTCGGACTTAGATCTGAGCTTCCTGCTTTCGCGCAGCGACGACGGCGTATTTGATTTCGTCGTGGAGCGCGACGGCGAAAAGGTCACGCTAAACGATGTGCACTTTGCCACCGAAGAGGTAGACGGCGTCACGCTCGTCCACTACGATTTCATCATTATAGGTGAAACCCCGAACTTTTGGAACGTCACCAAAAATGCGTTTACGCAGTCCGCCTCCATCGTGCGCATGGTCTGGCTGAGTTTGTTTGACCTTGTAACGGGGCGCTACGGGCTTTCGCAGCTGGCGGGACCCATCGGCACCATGGATATCATTTCCGACGTGACCGCGACGGCGGCTTCGTCGGGCAATATCGGCAACCTTTTGATGATCCTTGCGTTTATCACCATCAACATCGGCGTGGCGAATTTGCTGCCCCTGCCCGCACTCGACGGCGGACGGCTGCTGTTCTTGGTGATCGAGGGCATCCGACGCAAACCTGTCAACCCGAAATATGAGGGCTATGTGCATGCGGCGGGCATGGTGCTGCTTTTGCTGTTGATGGTCGTGGTATCGCTCAATGATATTCTGCGCATCGCGCGCGGCGGATAGGGTGAGGAAAAATGGCGGAACGAAGAAAGAGTAAGGCGGTCAAAGCGGGATCGCTTCAAATCGGCGGCGGCGCGCACATCAGCGTGCAGTCCATGCTCAATATCCCTGCGGAGGACGCGGCGGGCAAC
The DNA here is from genome assembly GCA_900545625.1 of uncultured Oscillospiraceae bacterium. Classification (GTDB taxonomy): domain Bacteria; phylum Bacillota; class Clostridia; order Oscillospirales; family Acutalibacteraceae; genus Fimenecus. The sequence goes on from UQZS01000008.1 coordinate 15,477, forward strand.
GTGCGCCAGGCGAAGGCGCTGGAAGACGCCGGCTGCGAAATGGTGCGTCTGACCGTGCCGAACGTAGAGGCGGCGCGCACGCTTGCGGCGGTGAAGGAAGCGGTCTCGATCCCTGTGGTCGCCGACATCCACTTTGACTACAAGTGTGCGCTCGAAAGCGTGGCGGCGGGGGCGGATAAGATCCGCATCAACCCCGGCAACATCGGTTCCCCCGACCGCGTCAAAGCGGTGGCGGACGCCTGCCGCCAAAAAGGTGTCCCGATTCGCATCGGCGTCAATTCCGGGTCGCTCGAAAAAGAGCTGCTTGCAAAATACGGCTCGCCCACAGCGGAAGCGCTTTGCGAAAGCGCACTCCGGCATGCCGCGCTTCTGGAACGCTATGATTTTGACGGCATCGTGATTTCCATCAAATCCTCCAATGTCCGGCGCATGGTCGAAGCCTACCGGCGCATTGCCGAGCTGTGCGACTACCCGCTGCACCTCGGCGTGACGGAGGCGGGCACGGAGCATATGGCGCTCGTGAAATCTGCGGCGGGTATCGGCGCGCTGCTTCTCGACGGCATCGGCGACACCATCCGCGTGTCCATGACCGCTGACCCTGTGCGCGAGATCGCGGCGGGCTTTGATATTTTAAAGGCGGTGGGTTTGAAAACCGACTGCCCGCAGATCGTCTCCTGCCCCACCTGCGGGCGCACAAAGATCGACCTGATTTCACTTGCCAACCGAGTGGAAGAAGCCCTGCGCGGCTGTAAAAAGCCCATCACCGTCGCGGTGATGGGGTGTGCGGTCAACGGCCCCGGCGAAGCGCGCGAGGCGGACATCGGCGTGGCGGGCGGCGACGGCAGCGGCCTGATCTTCCGTCACGGGGAGATCTTGCGCAAGGTTCCCGAATCGGAGATCGTCGACACGTTATTGCAGGAAATCGAAAAATTATAAGGCATATCGATAAGGAACATAAGCATGACCCGATTTTACGACCTGTTTTCCGATTGCCGCGCGTCACTTGAGCCTTTTGAAGCGGCGCTGACGGCTGCGGAGATCTTAAAAATCGAACACGACGGCGCACACCGTCACCTTGCGGTGACGGTGCGCTTTGCGCATCCCGTCTCCTCGCGTATGCTCGACTCGATCGCCGCGTGCGTTACCGAATCGCTCGGCGGCGCGGTGCAGGTGGAGCTTTTACCGCGCTTTGATTGCACGCAGTTAGACAGCGCCTACGCGCCGGAACTGACCGCATACCTCAAAAAACACGTCGCCGTTGCAAACGGCTTTCTTGACGACGCCGAATGGGACATCTCGCCCGACGCCGTTTCTGTAACGCTGCACCACGGCGGCAAGGCGATCTTGGAAAACGGCGGCTTTGCCGAAGCGCTGCACAGGGTCATCTCGGAACGCTTCGGCGCAGAGCCGGCGGTTCACCTCGAAGAAGCGCAGGTGGATATCGTGCAGTCCCTGCAGGCCGCGCAGGAAAGCATCGACGCGCGCGACCGCGCCGCCAGAGCCGCAGCGGCAAATGAGCAGAAATACGGCAGGGGCGCCAAGGTGCAAAAGACCGAAAAGGCAGCGGAAAACGAACCCCCGCGCGAGCATGTCGTGAAAGAGGGCATACCCTATTATCTCGAAAGCGTCCACCCCATTTTCGGCAATATCATCCGCAGCGAGCCCATCCGCATCGCCGACATCGAATTGCCCGAGACCGAGCAGGATGAGATCCCCGTAACGGTCTGGGGGCGCGTGTTCAGCTTTGAAGAGCGCACCAGCAAAAAGGGCAAGCATAAGATCATCAATTTCTTTTTGACCGACGGCAGCTATTCGTTCCCCGTCTCCATGATCGTCAAGATCGAGCAAAGCGACACGCTGCTGGAAAAGCTTAAAAACGGCGTACATATCCTGCTACACGGCAATGTGAAATTCGATTCCTTTAAGCGCGATTATATCATCGACCCGCGCGCCGTGAGCACGACCGAAAAAATCGAAAAAGAGGACAACGCCCCCGAAAAGCGCGTGGAGCTGCATTTGCACACCAACATGTCCCAAATGGACGGTATGACGCCCGCAAAGACGCTTGTGGAGCGCGCGATCCGCTGGGGGCATAAGGCGATCGCCATCACCGACCACGGCTGCGTGCAGGCGTTCCCCGATGCGATGAACGCCGCGAAAGGCAAGATCAAGATCATCTACGGCGTGGAGTCCTATTTTGTGGACGACTTAAAAGAGCCGGGCAAGGATTATAAAGAGCTGCGCTCCTACCACCAGATCATTTTGGCGAAGAACCTGACGGGGCTTAAAAACCTGTATAAGCTCATTTCGCTGTCCAATACCAAGTATTTCTACAAGCGTCCGCGCACGCTCAAGTCGGAGCTCATCAAGCACCGTGAAGGGCTGATCCTCGGTTCGGCGTGCGAGGCGGGCGAGTTGTACCGCGCCGTGCTGGAGGAGCGCCCCGAAGAGGAGATCTTGGAAATTGCGAATTTCTACGATTATCTGGAGATCCAGCCCACGGGCAACAACCGCTTTATGATCGCCGCACACTCCGACCCGAACGCGAAAAATCCCGAGCGCAACCGGGAGTTCGATAAGATCACCTGCGAGGCGGATATTGAAAACATCAACCGCAAGATCATCGCCATCGCCGACCGCCTCGGCAAGCCGGTCGTTGCGACCTGCGACGTGCATTTTATTGACCCCGAAGACGCAAAATACCGCGAGATTTTAATGGCGGCGCAGGGCTTTGCCGACGCCGACCATCAGGCGCCGCTGTTTTTCCGCACGACTGAAGAAATGCTTGCCGAATTCCAGTATCTCGGCGAGGAGACCGCCCGCGAGGTGGTCATCGAAAACCCGAACCGCATCGCCGATATGGTCGAGGTCATGCGCCCGTTCCCCAACGGCACCTATCAGCCGTCTATCCCGGGGTCGGAAGAGCAGCTTCGGGAGATCTGCTGGAACAAGGCAAAGGAGTGGTATGAATTCGAGGGCAAGATCCCCGAGATCGTCGAAACGCGCCTGAACCGCGAGCTCGACTCGATCATTGAAAACGGCTTCGCGGTGCTGTATATCATTGCGCAAAAGCTGGTGTGGGATTCCGAAGATCATGGCTACCATGTCGGCTCGCGAGGGTCGGTCGGCTCGTCGTTCGTCGCGACCATGGCGGGTATTTCCGAGGTCAATCCCTTAGCCCCGCATTACCGCTGCCCGAACTGCCGCTATTCCGAATTCTATACGCACAACGAATACGGCTCGGGCTTTGATATGCCCAAAAAGAACTGCCCGCACTGCGGTACGGACATGGTGCGCGACGGGCATGAGATCCCGTTCGAGACCTTCCTCGGCTTCCACGGCGACAAAGCGCCCGATATCGATCTGAACTTCTCCGGCGAATATCAGGGCAAGGCGCACCGCTACACCGAGGAGCTGTTCGGCTCTGCGAACGTCTTTAAAGCGGGCACCATCGCCACCGTCGCCGACAAGACCGCCTACGGCTTTGTGAAGAATTATCTGGAGGAACGCGGCTTACATGTCAACCGTGCCGAAGAACAGCGGCTGGTGGACGGCTGCACGGGCGTCAAGCGCACCACGGGGCAGCACCCGGGCGGTATGGTCGTCGTGCCGAGCAATTTTGATGTGTGGGACTTCACCCCGGTACAGTATCCCGCGGACGATGTGGGCAGCGACATGGAAACGACGCACTTCGACTTCCATTCCCTGCACGATACGATCTTGAAGCTCGACATCCTCGGGCACGATGTGCCCACGCTCTATAAGCATTTGGAGGACTTGACGGGCATCAACGTCATGGATGTGGACGTTTGCGACCCGCAGATCGTCCGCCTTTGCACGAGCCCCGAACCGCTGGGTGTGACCGAAGACGATATCGATTGGCCCACAGGCACGCTGTCTATTCCCGAAATGGGCACGTCCTTCGTGTGCCAGATGCTTCTCGAAGCCCAGCCCAAGACCTTTGCCGACCTGCTGCAGATCTCGGGCCTTTCCCACGGCACGGACGTGTGGACGGGCAACGCACAGGAGCTGATCCACAACAAGACCTGTACGATCTCCGAGGTCATCGGCACACGCGACAGCATTATGACGTACCTGCTGCACAAAGGGCTTGAGCCGAGCATGGCGTTCAACATCATGGAAAAAACGCGTAAAGGCATTGTCGCCAAAGTTGGCTTCCCCGAGGGCGCGGAGGAAGCGATGCGGGCGCACAATGTGCCGGATTGGTACATGGATTCCTGCCGTAAGATCAAATACATGTTCCCCAAGGCCCATGCCGCCGCGTATGTTATTGCGGCGCTGCGGCTTGGCTGGTATAAGATCTACCGGCCGCTCGAATATTACACGGCGTTTCTGACCGTGCGCGGCGGGGACTTGGATGCTGAGGTCGTTGTACAGGGGCACGATGCCGTGCGCCAGCGCCTTTCGTCGCTCAAAGCCAAGATCAAGGACAAGTCCGCCACGGCCAAGGAAAAGGAGCAATACACCGCCATGCAGGTCGTCAACGAGATGATGGCGCGCGGCGTAGAGCTTTTGGGCGTAGATGTTTACAAGTCCAAGGCGACTGCCTATACCATTGAGAACGGAAAGATCCGCCTGCCGTTTTCGGCGCTTTCGGGCGTAGGGGAAAGCGCGGCGTATCCGCTCGAAGCGGCGCGCAGCGACGGCGAGGGCCCGTTTATCTCGGTGGATGATTTCGCACGGCGCGCAAAGGCAGGCAAGAGCCTTGTCGAGCTGCTCGATAAATGCGGCGCGTTCGGCGATATGCCGAAAACCGCACAGATCTCCTTGTTTTAACTGCGTTCTGCCGATTTTGCCGTGCAGGCTGCACAATGCCGCAATATGCACCTTCTGTGAAGCCGTGCAAAATGCGGGATTGACAGAGCTGCTTTATCATGCTATCATAGTAGCACGCTAAAGTGAAGAAGAAGGGTATACCATCCTCTACGGAAAAATTCCCGATTCGGAAAGGATACCGATATGAAAACCTATGCGAAGCTCACGCCGGAAGGCACGCGTGACCTTTTATTTGAGGAAAGCGACGCGCTGCGCACGGTGGAACGGCAGCTTGCCGACCTGTTCAAATCGCGCGGTTACCGCAAGATCATCACGCCGACCGTCGAGTTTTTCGATGTATTCAACCGCGAAAGCGCGGGCACGCTGCCCGAATCGCTGTATACCATGACCGATGCCTACGGGAGGCTCCTGGTGCTGCGGCCCGATTCCACGCTGCCTATAGCGCGCGTTGCCGCCACACGGCTCCGCGGCGCGCGGCTGCCCCTGCGGCTTTACTACAACCAAAATGTGTTTGCGCGGCGCCCGAAGCTGGCAGGATATAGCGATGAAACAACACAAAGCGGTATAGAACTGCTCGGTGCGGGCGGCTTGCGCGCCGATCTGGAAGCGCTCACCCTTGCTATGCGCGTTATGGAGCAGTGCGGTACGCCGGATTATAAGCTGGAGATCGGTCACGCGGGCTATTTTCAGTCCCTTTGTGAGGCGCTCGATACAAGCCCTCAAACCGTCTCCGAGATCTACGCCTGTGTCGAAAGTAAGAATTATGTTGCGCTTGATACGGTGCTCGACGCCCTCGGCGATACGCCTGCCGTCCGCGCCATCCGCGAGCTGCCGCGCATGTTCGGTGACGCACGCGTGCTCGAAAAGGCGGCGCAGGCGCTGCAAATGCAGGCAGGCGAGACCCATGCGGCACTGTCCTACCTTGCAGATGTATATACACGGCTCGAAAAAGCGGGGCTTTCGGAGCACGTCACCATCGATCTAAGCCTTGTGCACCGCACGAATTATTATACGGGGCTGATGTTCCGCGGTTATATTTCGGGTAGCGGAGAGACCGTGCTTTCGGGCGGCCGATACGACCGCCTGATTGCGGAATTCGGCGAAGATCTGCCCGCCGTAGGCTTCGGCGTGCAGACCGACCTGCTGGCGCGCGCTAAGCTGCGGCGCGGTGAGACCGCAAGCCCGCTGACGCCCGCTGCGCTCGTCTTTGGCGAAAACGGCTTTGAGACCAATGCGCTGGATTTGCAGGCGCGCTTGCTGAACGAAGGCGTCTTATGTGAAAACAGTCTGGCGCCGACGCAGGAGACGGCTGTGGAATATGCGCGGCAGTGCGGCATACCTACGGTATATATCCTCGACGAAACCGGTGTGCGGGAGGTGCACGTATGAGAAAGCTGCGTATAGCGCTTACCAAGGGCAGACTTGAAAAACAGACCGTCGCGCTGTTTGAGAAAATGGGGCTTGACTGTACGGAACTGCACAATAAGGGCAGACGCCTGATCCTTCCCGTTGGAGACTACGAGGCGGTGCTTGCCAAGGCGGCAGACGTTGTGACTTATGTGGAGCACGGGGTTTGTGACATCGGTGTCGTGGGAAGAGATACCATTGTGGAATACGGCAAGAGCTTCTACGAGGTGTGCGATTTGGGGCTTGGAAAATGCGATTTCTGCCTTGCCGGTAAAAAAGGCGTATCATTTTACGGCGGATACAATGTCAAGCGAATCGCCACGAAATACCCGAATGTTGCCCGTGCATTTTTCCAGAGCAAGGGTATGGACGTCAACATCATCAAGATCGAGGGCTCGGTGGAGCTCGCGCCGCTTTTGGATCTGTCCGACGCGATCGTGGATATCGTGGAGACCGGCACGACGCTGCGGGAAAACGGGCTGGAGGTTTATGAAAAGATCATGCCGATCTCTGCGCGCGTCATCGTCAACACTGCAAGCATGAAGCTGCGCCGTGAGGAGATCGACGCATTTGTGGAAAAAATCGGAAAAGCTTCGCAGGAGGTAACGGTATGATACAAATGGTTCATGCGGACGGCGTGTCCGAAAAACGGCTGCTCGACACACTTAAAGCGCGCAGCGGTGAGATCGACCGCACGGTCACTGCATCGGTTACGGAGATCCTCGACAATGTGCGCCGCTTCGGCGACACCTCCGTGCGCGAGTATACGATGAAATTTGACGGAAGCGTCCCCGAACAAGCGGAAGTGCCCGCTTCGGCGCTTGAAGAAGCGGTCAAGACCTGCGACAGCGAGTTTATTTACGCGCTATACAAAGCAGCGGACAACATCCGCGATTTTCATCGCCGCCAAAAGCAGCAAAGCTGGCTGGAGCCCAAGCCCGACGGTGTCATCTTAGGGCAGCGCGTACGCGCGCTGCGGCGTGTGGGGCTGTATGTCCCGGGCGGCACGGCAGCGTATCCGTCCAGCGTGCTGATGAACGCCATCCCTGCAAAGATCGCGGGCGTAGAGGAGATCGTTATGGTCACGCCGCCCAGAAAAGACGGTACGGCGAACCCCGACATCCTCGCTGCGGCAAAGATCGCGGGCGTAGACCGCGTATTCCTCATGGGCGGCGCACAGGCGGTCGCCGCGCTTGCCTACGGCACGCAGACCGTCCCGCAGGTGGATAAGATCGTCGGCCCAGGCAACATCTACGTTGCTACGGCGAAAAAGCTCTTGTTCGGTACGGTGGATATCGATATGATCGCCGGGCCTTCCGAGATTTTGATCATTGCTGACGAAACCGCGAACCCGAAATTTCTCGCCGCTGACTTGATGAGCCAGGCGGAGCACGACAAAATGGCGTCCGCCGTGCTCTTAACCGACAGCGAGCGCATTGCCGCACGCACGGTCGAGGAGCTGGAACGTCAGGTGCAGACGCTTTCGCGCCGCGACATCATTGAAACTTCGCTGCGGGACTTCGGTGCTGTCATTATCTGCGACAGCATCGCGCAGGCAGTGGATATAGCCGATTCGATCGCGCCGGAACACCTTGAAATGGCGGTGCGCGAGCCGCTGGAATACATCGGCAGGATCGATAACGCCGGCAGCGTGTTTTTGGGACAGTACGCGCCCGAACCGCTCGGCGACTATTACGCGGGACCTAATCATGTGCTGCCCACAGGCGGCACGGCGCGGTTCTTTTCACCGCTTTCGGTCGACAGCTTCATCAAAAAGTCCAGCTTCATTTATTATACCGAGGACGCGCTTCGGAAAGCAAAGGACGATATCGTCAAGCTTGCCGAAACCGAGGGCCTGACTGCACACGCAAACGCGGTCAAAGTCAGATTTTAACTATAGTATTTTTACAGTCAATTTTTAACTAAGGAAGTTTTCATCTTTATGTTTGAACTCAATGAAAAAGTGCAGAACCTAACGCCGTATGACCCCGTCGCGGGCAAATACCGGATCCGCTTGGATGCGAACGAGTCGTTTGTCACGCCGTCGCAGGCGCTGCGCGAGCAGATCGACGAGGAGCTGCGGCATATCCATTTCAATCGCTACCCGGATCCTTACGCCGAAGAGGTGCGCAAGGCGTTTGCCGATTTGTACGGCGTGCCGCGCGCATGTGTGATGGCGGGAAACGGTTCGGATGAGGTGATCACCGTCGTGATGAACGCCTTTCTGCAAAAGGGCGATACGGTAGTTACGCTTTCTCCTGATTTTTCAATGTACGCATTTTATGCGTCTTTGACGGAATGCCGCGTGGTCACCGTCGGAAAAAATGCGGACTGCACCGTGAATACAGAAAAGATCATTGAGACGGTCAACCGTACGGGTGCACGGATGCTTGTGTTCTCGAACCCCTGCAACCCGACCTCTTTGGTGCTCGCACGCGAAGAAGTGCGTAAGATCATTTCAGCAGTCGAAGCGCTTGTGGTGCTCGACGAAGCGTATATGGATTTTTCCGATCAGAGCATGCTTTCGGAATTCGCCGGCTTTGACAACCTGCTGATCCTCAAGACCTGTTCAAAAGCGCTCGGCATGGCTGCCGTCCGTCTGGGCTTTGCGGTGGGCACGCAGCGGCTCATCGACGTTTTACAGGCGGCCAAATCCCCGTATAATGTCAACACGCTCACCCAGGCGATCGGCGCGGTCGTGCTCTCGCACCCCGATTATCTGCAAGCGGCGGTGCAGCGCATATTAGAGTCGCGCGACGAACTGTACGAGGGCTTTGCGCGTTTGCAGGAAGCCTACCCGCAAGCGAAATTGCGCGTGTTCAAGCCTGACGCGAATTTCGTGTATATTCAAACGCCAAAAGCGGCGGAAATTTTTGAATACCTTAAAGAAAACGGCATCATCATTCGCCTGACAGGCGGTGGGCTTCGTGTGAGTGCAGGGCGGAATTATGAAAACGAAGCGGTGCTGCATGAGGTCGAGGCGTGCTTGAAAGGAGAAAGCGCATGAGAACGGCAAGCTGCAAACGAACCACCAAGGAGACCGATATTTCCGTCACGCTGTCCTTAGACGGCGGCGCGGTCGAGGTGCAGACGGGCATCGGCTTTTTTGACCATATGCTCACAGCGTTCGCCGTGCACGGCGGCTTTGGGTTGCAGCTTTCCTGCAAGGGCGATCTTGCGGTAGACTGCCACCATACGGTGGAGGATACGGGCCTTGTGCTCGGGCAGGCGTTTTCGGAGGCGCTCGGTGACAAAAGCGGCATTGCGCGCTACGGCAGTTTCTTTGTTCCGATGGACGAAGCACTCGGCTTTTGTGCGGCAGATGTCAGCGGGCGGCCTTTCTTGGTGTTTGATGCGGACTTCCCCGAAGCACGCGTCGGTGAATTTGACACCTGCATGGCGCGCGAGTTTTTCCGCGCCTTTGCAACGAAAGCGGGTGTGACGCTGCACCTGCGCGCGCCCTACGGCGACAATTCCCACCACATCCTCGAAGCGCTGTTTAAGGCATTCGGGCATGCCATGCAGATCGCATGTTCTGAAACAGCGGGCGGAACGCTGTCTACGAAGGGCTCGATAGACTGATTTTTCGGAGGGCTCGTATGATTATTTTTCCTGCGATCGACATCAAAAATGAGACCTGCGTGCGGCTGTATCGCGGTGAAATGGATTCCGCCGAGCAGGTCGCGGACAGCTATTTAGCGGCGGCTGATGCATTCAAAGCGGCGGGCGCCGAATGGATTCACATGGTCGACCTCGACGGCGCATGTGCGGGCGAGCGCAAAAACGCACACGTCTTTTTGGAGGTCGCAAAAGCCACGGGGCTGCACATCGAGGTCGGCGGCGGCATCCGCACGATGGAAGATATCGAATATTACCTCTCGCGCGGGATCGCGCGCGTGGTGCTCGGTTCCGCGGCGGTGAAAGACCCGCAGCTTGTGCGCGAAGCGTGCAAGGCTTACGGCGACAAAATCGCCGTCGGCATCGACGCGCGAAACGGCTTTGTTGCGACGGAGGGCTGGGTGGAAACAGGCAGCGTCCATTTTCTCGACCTCGGCAAAGCCATGGAAGCGGCGGGCGTGCGAACCATCATTTTCACGGACATCGACCGCGACGGGATGCTTTCCGGCCCCGCGCTCGACGCGCTGCAGCAGCTAAATGATACCGTATCCTGCAATATTGTTGCAAGCGGCGGCATCAAGGATATTCAGGATATTCGCGCGCTCAAAGCGACGGGACTGTACGGTGCGATCTGCGGGCGTTCGATCTACAAGGGCACGCTTTCGCTCCAAGAAGCCATCCGCGAAGCGCAGTAAGGGGGCAAACAAATGGACTTAGAAAAATTTTTCAAAAAAGGCGACTTGATCCCCGCCATCGTGCAGGAGCAGGGGACAAATGAAGTGCTGATGCTCGCCTATATGAACCGTGAATCCCTGCAAAAGACGTTGGAGACGGGCTACACCTGGTTCTACAGCCGCTCACGGCAAAAACTTTGGAACAAGGGCGAGACCTCAGGGCACAAGCAGCGCGTGGTGCGTGTGGTCGGGGACTGCGATGACGACACCCTGCTTGTTACCGTGGTGCAGACGGGGCCCGCCTGCCATACGGGGTCTAAAAGCTGCTTTTTTAATACGATCTGGGAGGCGAATGCACAATGAACGATGTGCTTGATGAGCTGTACGCCGTCGCCATGGCGCGGCACGCAGAGAAAAAGGAAGGGTCTTATACCTGCTACCTGTTCGAGCAGGGGCTCGATAAAATCTTGAAGAAGATTGGGGAAGAGTCCGCCGAAACCATCATCGCCGCCAAAAACGGCGTAAAGGCGGATACCGTCGGCGAGATCTCCGACCTGCTGTTCCATCTCGTCGTTATGATGGCGAATGAGGGCATTACGCCCGACGACGTGAAAGCGGAGCTTGCCCGCCGCCATCAAAAAGAGGGCAACCTTAAAACATTTCATAAGGTCGATAAGAATACATAAGCACAAAACGGAAAAGAGGGAGCATTATGTGGGTTCTGTGGACGATTTTAGGCTTGATCGGCGCGCTTTTGCTCGTGACGCTGGTGCGCGCGGCGTTTTGGACGCCTGAAAAGCAGCAAGCCGAGCCGCTGCCCGACGAAGCGGTCGACGTCGAAAAGTACCGCAAAGACTTAAGCGACGCGATCCGCATCAAAACCATCTCCAATGTGGACACCGACAAGGTGGATTGGGGCGAGTTCCAAAAGCTGCACAAGCTTTTTGAAGAGCGTTTCCCGCTCGTGCACAAGCACCTAAAGCGCGAGGAGATCTCGCTGGCAAGCCTGCTGTATACGTGGGAGGGGACAAGACCCGATTTGGAGCCTATCGCGCTTTTGGGGCATCAGGATGTCGTGCCTGTTGCCGAGGGTACCGAGCAGGACTGGACGCACCCTGCCTTTGACGGTGTGGACGACGGCGAGTTCATCTGGGGGCGCGGCGCGCTGGATATGAAGAATCACCTGATCGCCGTGCTCGAAAGCGTGGAAACGCTGCTTTCCGAGGGATTTTGGCCGGAGCGCACCGTATACTTGTGCTTCGGGCACGATGAAGAGATCGTCGCCGCGAAAACATCGGGCGCAGGTGCGATTGCCGATACACTGAAAGCGCGCGGCGTGCACCTCGACAGTGTCATTGACGAGGGCGGCGCGATATTGGATCTGAAGGTCGGTTCTATCCTCAACAATCGGCTTGCGGGTGTGGGCATCGCCGAAAAGGGCTATGCCGACTACCGCGTTTCCGTCAGCGCCAAGGGCGGACATTCCTCGCAGCCGCCTTCACATACCGCCGTCGGCACGCTTGCCGAGGTGGTGCGCGACATCGAAAAGCACCAGTTCCGCGCGACCATGCCCGATTTTGTGTACGATCTGTTTTGCAAGATCGGCAAAAATTGCAGCTACCCGGCGCGCATCGTCACTTGCAATCTGTGGCTTTTGAAGCCGCTCATTACCTTTGTGATGACCAAGATCCCGCCCGCCGCATCGCTCATCCACACGACGACCGCCGTCACCATGGCGAGCGGCAGTCCCGCGGCGAATGTCCTGCCGCAGAAAGCGTCGGTGACGGTCAACTTCCGCATGATGCCCGGCACAACGCTCAAGGATGTCGAGCAGCACATCCGCCAAAGCGTGCGCAACAAGGAGATCGAGATCGAATATCTCAAGGGCAAGGAGGCCTCCAAGGTCTCGCCGACCGACAGCCGCTCGTTTAAGATCCTTGAGTCGATTTGCACGCGTACGGATTCGAGCATGATCGTCGCGCCGTATCTTGTTATGGGCGGTACGGATGCTTACCATTACGAGGAGGTCTGCGACTGCATTTACCGTTTTGCGCCGTTCGTGATGGATACGAAATTGCTCTTGACCACCCACGGTACAAATGAACGCATTCCGATCGCGTGCATGGGCGACGCGCTCAAATTCTTTAAGCGATACATACGCATGATGTCCGCGGAATAAAGACAAACGCAAACGGCAGCCGGTGTTGCGCCGGCTGCTGTTTTGTGTAGCAAAAACAAAAGGTTTACTTTTTGTCCTTTTTTCGCTATAATGAAAGCACATTTTTCCAAGGGGGAGAAGCTATGTCCCAAGACACTGTAAAAGTGCTGATCGCGATGTGCGGGTATATGCTGATCGTTATCTTTATCGGCATTTACTTTGCGAAGCGTTCGCAGAAAAACTCCGACAATTACTTTTTGGGCGGGCGCTCGCTGGGGCCGTGGGTGACCGCGATGAGTGCCGAAGCGTCCGACATGAGCGGCTGGCTTTTGATGGGGCTGCCGGGCGTTGCCTACTGGTGCGGTCTTGCCGACGCGTTTTGGACGGCTTTGGGGCTGGCGCTCGGTACTTACATCAACTGGCTGATCGTCGCCAAACGTCTGCGCAGCTATTCCGTCGTTTCGGGCGATGCGATCACCATTCCCGACTTTTTAAGCAACCGTTACCACGAAAAGAAAAAGGTGATCCTTTCCGTATCTGCGCTGTTCATCCTTGTGTTCTTCACGGTGTATGCCGCCAGCTGCTTCGTCACCTGCGGCAAGCTGTTCAGCACGCTGTTCGGCTTTCCTTACCATTCCATGATGATCGTCGGCGCGGTGTTCGTGCTGCTGTATACCTTCCTCGGCGGCTTCCTTGCGGAGAGCGCGTCGGACTTTATGCAGGGCGTGGTCATGTTTTTCGCGCTTTTGGTGGTGCTCGTCGCCGGCACGATCCATGCGGGCGGCTTTTGGGCGGTCATTGAAAATGCGCAGTCCATCGAGGGCTTTTTCTCGCTGACCTCTGTTGCCTCGCCCGCCGTGGACGCCAACGGCGTCCAGCAGGCGGTAAACGGCGTCCCGCAGTTCGGCGAAGCGGGCAGCTACGGCTTTTTGACGATCATTTCTACGCTTTCATGGGGGCTTGGGTATTTCGGTATGCCGCAGGTGCTGCTGCGCTTTATGGCGATCCGCAAGCGCCGTGAGCTGACCCGTTCGCGCCGCATCGCGACCGTTTGGGTCATCATCTCCCTTGCCGCCGCCGTGTATATCGGGCTTATGGGCCGCGCGATGTTCCCTGTGGAAGAGACGCTTTCTACTGCGAGCGGTGCGGAAAACGTGTTCATCGTGATCAGCCGCGCGCTGTTCCACCCTGTGGTGGCGGGTGTCGTCATGGCGGGCATTCTCGCGGCGACGATCAGCTCATCGGACTCGTATCTGCTGATCGCATCCTCTGCATTTTCCAAAAACCTGTTCGGCGGCGTGCTCAAAAAGAACGCGACCGACAAGCAGGTCATGTGGGTCGCGCGCATCGTCCTGATGGTCATCGCCCTGATCGGTATTGCGATCGCGTGGGATGAAAACAGCGTGATCTTCACCGTCGTCTCGTTCGCGTGGGCGGGCTTCGGCGCAACGTTCGGGCCGATCATGCTCTTCTCCCTGTTCTGGAAGCGCACCACCCGCGCGGGCGCCGTGGCGGGCATGGTCACGGGCGGCGTGATGGTGTTCGTTTGGAATCTGCTAATCCGTCCGCTCGGCGGCATTTTGGATATCTACGAGCTGTTCCCCGCGTTTGTGCTTTCGTGCATCGTGATCGTCGTAGTGTCGCTCCTGACAAAAGCACCCGACAAGGAAATCACCGACGAATTCGAGCGTGCCAAGCACTACAAAAAAGAGGAAGCGTAAAGCGCTCAGAAACGTTCGCACGATGTATCAAAAAGACCGACTGTAGCACAGCCGGTCTTTTTTACTTGCAATTTAACCGCGTGGGCGGTACAATACCCATAACGCTTAATACGGATCGGGAGCATACGAAATGGATTTGGATATTTACGATTTTGACAAAACCGTCGTGCCGTTTGACAGCGGCTCGACCTTCCTGCTGTTCTGTGTACGAAAGTACCCGTATTTGATCTTGCTGCTGCCGTTTTACCTGGTGCTGGGTGCGCTTTACGGACTTCGTATCATTGGGCTTGGACGCTTCAAGCGCCACATTTTTGCAGCCGTGCGCTTTATCCCGCTTGAAAAAGCGGTGCGCGCGTTTTGGGACAGGCACGAGCGCGACGTTTTTCCGTGGTTTTTGCCGGAACGCCGCGCACGGTACACGGTGGTCATCAGCGCAAGCCCCGACTTTCTGCTTCGGGAAATTGCCGAGCGCTTAAAAATAGATGTGCTTTTATGCACGCGCCACGACCCGAAGACCGGGACACTGCTGGGGGAAAACTGCCGCGGCGAGGAAAAGGTGCGCCGCTTTCAAGAAGCGTTCCCGGACGGCGCGCATGTCTGCACGGTGTATTCGGACTCCTATCGCCACGACCGGCCGATCTTTTCGCTCGGCGAGCAGTGTGTCCATATCGAAAAGGACGGCACACAGACGGCATTTTCTTATGCCGCGCAATACGGCGAACTGTCGAAAGAATAATGCATTATTCCTCGTATAGATCGGACGGATAATAATCCCACAGCGCGCGCTCGTCGTCCTCCGAAAGCGGCAGGGCGGGACATTCCGCGATCGCTTCGAGTTTCCCGGTATGCGACCACAAAAACGGGTCGATGCGCAAGGTATAGCCGCAGCCATTTGGCGTGAGCCACTCGTGCATGGGCGCTTCGGGAATGGCGAAGGCCGTCATCAGCGCCATGATCACCCCGCCGTGCGTCACGACCGCCGCCGAACGCACGCCTGACTGTAAAATACCCTGTACGATGCGCTGGAATGCCGTGCAGATGCGGCGGTTGAAGTCCACCTGGCTCTCGCCGAACGGCACGGGCGTTTCGGGCTCGGTACCCGCAAGCCAGGTCTTGAACGTATCCAAGTCTTTGAGCTCGTCGGCGGTCTTGCCTTCAAATTCGCCGAAGTCGTATTCGGCGAGCTCCTGCATGACGATGGGGTCTTTATCGGGGTAAATGCGCTTTGCCGTTTGCAGGCAGCGCTGCAAGGGGCTGGAAAACACAGCTTCCACGTCCGGGTAGCCGCCGTATTCCTCTTTTAAATCGTCCACCTGCCGCAGCCCTTCGTCTGTGGCGGGCAGATCGGTCTGCCCGATGTAACGTCCGTCCTCGTTGCCTTCGGCGGCGTGACGGATCAAATGGATCTGAGCGGTTTTCAACGCGATCACCTTCCCGTTTTTACAAAAGAAATATACAAATCGTTGATTTTATGATAAAATACAGTTACAAAATGTAGAATCTTGGAGGCGTTTTATGAATACAGTGTTCCCCGCACGGCTTTCTGCACTGCGCCGCGAGCGCGGCTTGACGCAGAAGGACGCCGCCGCCGCCATGGGCATTTCAGGCGCGCTGCTGTCGCACTATGAAAAGGGCATCCGCGAATGCGGTCTGGAATTTTTGTGCGCCGCCGCGGCGTTTTACGACGTGAGCTGTGACTATCTTTTAGGCGTGAGCAATACGCGCCGCGCGTTCAATGAACAGTTTGACGAACGCGACACCGCGCAGGACAGGGAATTCCGCACGGGCACGCTGTTCCGCGCCGCGACCATGCTCAGCGATGCGCTCGCCGTGACCAATCCCGCGGCTGCCGACCTTTTGCGCAGTTATTTTGCGCTGGCGGTCTATCGCGTAGCCTTACAGGCGCGCGACGAAGGCGTGCTGCCTGCGGAGTGGGTGTCTATGCCGACGTCCACCGCAGAAGCGCTCAGCGCGGCGCTCATGGGCGATCTGATGCAAAAGCTGCACGCGGACGCGCCAAAGGAAAAGCCAAAAACGGCACAGCCCGTCTGTGTGCATACCATCGTGGAAAACAGCGAACAGCTTTTGCGCCGCTCGCTCGCGCCCTTTGCCGAGGGCAGGGGGCAGGCATAACGCTATTCCGCCGTGCCGAAAACGGCTGCCGCGTGCTCTGCGGCATAGTCCCGCAGGCGCATAAGCAGTGCGTCGCGGGCAAAGACTTTTGAAAAATCCGCATCCAGCGCATCGAGTGTTTCCTGCTCCAATGACACGCTCTCGTTCGTTTCATCGAACATCGCATACATCTTGCCCGCAATTTCCCCAAGCGTATTTTCGCCGACAGCATGCAGCGCCCGCGGGCAGAACGCACGCAGCGGCTCGCCGTTGTTTTTGAAAAAGAACGAAAGCGACGTTTGCATGTCCTGCACCAGCCAATACAGCGTGTATATGTTTTGCTGCGGTTCGTTCATCTCGGCAAAGCGGCGGTCGGGGTCTGCGTCACCTTCTAACTGCGCCTGTAAAACGGCGAACGCGCCGTCCAGCACGCGTGCCGCTTCCTCACTTAGCACCTTTTCCGCCGAAGCGCCGCGAAAATCCGCCTTGAGGGCGGTCAGCCGTTCGATCTGCGCATAAGCGCGCTTGGTCTCCTCATTGTGCCCGCGCAGCGCCTTGGAGGCTTTTAGGAGCACAAAGATCGTCACCACGCACAGCACGGCGAAAATGACCCAAAGATACCAAAATTCCATATTCCCTCCGATTTTATTGCGTCAGGGCTTTGTAGATGTCGCCCTTCTTTAATCCGCTTTTTGCAGCCGCCGCTTTGGCGGCTTCTGTTTTTGATGCGCCTGCTTGTATCTCCCGATTGGCAAAGGTGACGGCTTCTTCCAGGCTCCATGATGCCTTATCGGGTGTATCTGCACCGTGTATTACCAGCACGTATTCGCCCTTGACCTGCTGTTCTGCGTATTTCGCGGCTGCGGCAGAGAGCGTCGTGCGTTCCACGGCTTCGTGGATCTTGGTCAGTTCTTTTACGAGCGCGATCTCACGGTCGCCGAATGCGTCGAGCAGATCCTGCAAGGTGCGCGAAAGACGGTGCGGCGCTTCGTAAAATATCATGGTGCGCGTCTCCGAAACGAGCGACTGCAAATGCGCGCGGCGCTCCGCCTTCTGCACGCTCAAAAAGCCCTCAAAGGTAAATCGTTTGGACGGAAGCCCCGAAACGGCGACAGCGGTCGCAAACGCGGTAGGACCGGGGACAGCCTCCACCCGCACGCCGTGCTCGTGCGCAAGTGCGACAAGCGCTTCACCGGGGTCGGAAACGGCGGGCATTCCCGCGTCCGTCACGAGCGCGCAGTTTTCCCCCGCGAGCAGCCGTGACAGGATCTTTTCACCCGCCGTGCGGCTGTTGTGCTCGTGGTAGCTGACCGTCGGCGTGGAAATGCCGAAATGGTTGAGCAGCTTGCGCGTGACGCGCGTGTCCTCCGCCGCAATAAGGTCGCAGCTTTGCAAAGTCTCTACTGCACGAGGGGAAAAATCAGAAAGGTTGCCGATCGGCGTACCGACCACATATAAAATACCGCTCATCCGTCCACACCTCCTTGCTCGGAATACGGCTGCTGCAGCCGCTGCATCTCGGCGCACAGCGCCCCGTCTTTCGTGTATAAAAACAAGCCGGGCAAAATCTGTAAGCCGCTTTTGCCGTCGCGCCGCCCTTCCAAAAGGCAAAGCCACGGTGCGCTTTCGGCATTTTTCGCCACAAGCCGCAGCCGCTTGGGCTCCAAACGGTAACAGCGCATGGCGTGCATCGCGTCACAAAGGCGCTCGGGGCGCAGGCAGATACAAAACCGTCCGCCGCTGCGCAAAAGCAGGGAGGCGGCACGGGCAATGTCGTCAAGTGTGCAGTGCGTCTCGTGCCGCGCGATGCGTGCCGACATATCTGTACTTTTCAAGCCTGCATTCTCCGCTTTGTAGGGCGGGTTCATCGTCACAAGATCATAGCTGCCGCGGCGAAGAAAGGCGCCGGCGTCTTTCAGATCCGCACAGTGGGCGGCAAGCGAACCGGTTAGACCGCTGCCGCAGATCCCGCGCGCAAACTGCGAAGCGGCAGCTTCCTGCAATTCCACGCCGTCCACAAAGCTGCAAAGCCCGCGGCTTTTCCAAAACAGGGGGATGATCCCGCACCCCGTGCCGAGATCGCAGGCGCGGGTGTCCCGTTTCGGCGCGGCAAAATCGGCAAGCAGCAGCGCGTCCGTGCCGAACGTGTGCGCGGGCGAGACGACCACGCCGACGCCGCGGCGCAGATATTCGACATGTTCTCCCGAAAAAAGCATAAATCCCATATGGGCATTGTACCATAAAACGGAAAAAAAGCAAAGCAAAAAGACCGCCCGCAGGCGGTCTTTCCTCACTTCTGCTTGTTTGCTTACTCCGCTTGCGGAGCGCCGACCGGGCAGACACCGGCGCAGGAACCGCAGTCAATGCAGGTATCCGCGTCGATCACGTATTTGCCGTCACCCTCAGAAATCGCCTCCACGGGGCATTCCGAAGCGCAAGCGCCGCAGGCGATGCAATCGTCGGTGATATGATATGCCATGTTTGTGACCTCCCTTATACAAAGTACTTTCATTCTAACACAAATTTTGAAAATAGCAAGCCTTTTTTATTCGATTCCCTTAAGCGCTTCGAGCTCGGCTTTATTGAGCCGGATGTGCGCGTCGCGGATGAGCTTCACTTCATGCCGTTCGACGAGCATGGGCGCCGCATCGGGACGCCGGTCGAGCCGGACTTTCAGCATCCCCGTCAGCAGGTTGTTCTCAAGCACCACCCCGCGGCCCTCGCGCGTTTCCACCACCGCGCCGACCTTCGGCGTGTGGCGCAGCAGGTGGTCGTAGGATTCCTGCTCATATTTTAAGCAGCACATCAGCCTGCCGCAGGTGCCGCTGATCTTGCCCGGGTTTAAAGAAAGCCCCTGTTCCTTCGCCATTTTGATGGAAACAGGCTGGAAATCGCCCAGAAATGTGCTGCAGCAAAACGGCCGTCCGCAAATGCCGAACCCGCCGATCATTTTGGACTCATCGCGCACGCCGATCTGCCGCAGCTCGATGCGTGTGCGGAATGTGCCTGCCAGATCCTTGACCAGGCTGCGGAAATCCACGCGCCCGTCCGCGGTAAAATAAAACAGGATCTTGCTGCCGTCAAAGGTGTATTCGACCTCCACAAGCTTCATATCCAGTTTGTGTGCGCGGATCTTTTCCTCGCAGATCGAAAACGCCTTTTTTTCTTTTTCGCGGTTCTCCGCAAGGGTCTTTAGGTCCTCGGGACCGGCGGCGCGGATGATGCGCTTTAAGGGCTTGACGATCTCCTCGTCGGGCACCTCGCGGTTTTGAAGTGCGATCTCGCCGCACTCCACGCCGCGCGCGGTCTCCACGATCGCACGGTCACCTTTTTTGAATTGCATGCCGTCGGGGTCAAAGTAATACACTTTTCCGACGTCCTTGAATCGAATGCCGACTACTTGAGCCATAGATACTCCTTTGTATACGCTGTGGTAAAAAGCGTTAGATGGTTTGTTCCGCGGCGCGGTGCAGGCGATAGCAAAGTCCCGTCAAGAGCAGGTTCGCATTGGCGTAGCCCTCGTTTTCCGACAAAAGCTCCTGCACTTCCCGCACCAACGCATACAGCCGCGGCTTTGTGAACTGCGCAGCAAGCTGCGCGGACACTTCGCCGAACCCCATACGCGCAGCAGCACCCGCCTTGATGCGCAAAGCATCCTCCAGGATCTCTGCTAGGCAGCGCAGCACGCTGCCCGTCTCCTCACGGTCACGTTCGAGCGGCGCGGTCGCCTGTAAAAGCGCCCATTCCGATCGCGCACACAGCGCAGAAGCAAGCTGCCCCGCCGTGTGCTGCGTCTCTTTGGAAAACGGTTCTTCAAAGCCTGTCAGCGTGATCGTCACGGCGCGGGAACGTACTGTGGGCAGCATCGCGCTGCCGGATGGGCAGGTCAGCAGAAAATATACGCCTGCGGGCGGTTCTTCTAAGATCTTCAGCAGCGCGTTTTCGCTGCTGTCGTTCATGCTTTGGCAGTCCTCTAAAATATAGACCTTTGCGTCTCCGTCATTTGGCAATACAAAGGCATCCTGCCGAATGGCACGGCAGGTCTCTACCTTGAAAACACCGTTCTTCTTTTCGGGCGCGAAGCACTGCACGTCCGGGTGATTGCCGGAGCGGCACTTGCGGCATGCACGGCAAACCCCGCACGGGCGCGCATTTTCGCCCGTACAGACCAGAGCGTTTGCAAGGAAGCGGGTAAGCGCGCGCCGCGCCTCCTCGCCGCCGCCCTCTATGAGAACGGTTTGCGGGAACTGATGCGTGCGCAGACGATATTCGAGAAACCGCTGTTCCCCGTTTGCAAGTGGAAATTCCGACAGGCTCATAATTTATGGAACTGCTCCACATCCAGCACAAAGACCGTCGCGCCGCCCACGGTGATTTCCACCGGCACGGAAAGCAGCGAGTCGCCGATATATCCGGAGTTTACGGGGATCTGCTGTTTGCGCTGGCAGCTGAATTCTTCGATCACGGAAAGCGCCTCGGCGACCTTTTCTTCCTCCAAGCCGATGAGCATCGTGACGTTTCCCGCGCGCAGAAAGCCGCCGGAGGTCGAAAGCTTCGTGACGCTGAAGCCTTTGCTTGTGAGTTCTGACAAAACAGCGGAAGCATCTTCACTGTTGACAATGGCGATGATGAGTTTCATAAAAATCCCTCCGAAATCCGAAAAGATAAAATATTTTCAAGCCTGTGTCAGCGCAATGAACACAGGCATGGTGACGATGGAAAACAGGCTGACGACCGCAACGGTCTGTGAGGCGGTCTCCAGATCCCTGCCGTATTTTGCAGCAAACATGACCGTGTTGTTCGCCGTGGGTGCAGATGCGGAAATGAGCAGTGCCGTCAAAAGCACGCCCGAAATGCCGCAAAGGCGCAGCAGCAACAGCATCACGGCAGGCAGTATGATCAGCTTCAAAAGTGCGGCGAGATAGGTTTGCGGCCGGCTGAACATGTGCCGCAGATCGGTATGTGCAAGATAAGTGCCGAACATCAGCATGGCAAGCGGGGTGTTCAGCTGCGCCAAAAGCCCGATCGGCTCGGAAAGCACGGTGGGCAAATCGATTTGAAACAGAAAGACAGGCAGCCCCAAAAGCACCGAGATCACGCCGGGGTTTAAAAGCAGCCGCAGCGGACGAAAAGCCGACCTTCCGGCAGTGCCCGACATCAGCCGCACCCCGTGGGTAAAGGCGAAGAGGTTAAAGGGGACGAGCACGCCCGAGCAGAAGAATACGCCCGCCTCGCCCAAAACTGCGTCCGCCAGCGGCAGCGCCATATAGCCTACGTTACCGTATATGCACGCAAAGCGGAAAATATCGGCGTTGGTCTTGTCGCCCCTGCGGAAAAAAGGCAGGGACAAGAAAATGGCGATCCCATGCAGCGCCGTGCCGCCGAGCAGGGCAAACAGCAGGTTCCGAAGCGTCGCATCGGTCCGCTCCATTGCCGCGAACGCCTGTACCACCACGGCGGGCGTGACGATATAGAAAAGCAGGTCGTTCGTAAGCTTCGCGGCCTTCTCAGTGTAAATGCCCGCCTTATCACAGGCAAAGCCCACCGCCGCGAGCACATATAGGATTGCCACCTGCATGGCCGCCGTTCCGGCATTTTGCAAAAAGCTCATGCGTTCGCGCTGTCTTTGCCGTCAGGCATGTCTGCGTCAGCCGCCGTATCATTTTCCTCCACCTGCGGCTCTTCCGAAGCGGGTCTGCCGAAACGCATGTGTTCCAAGATATAGACGACAGCAAAGACGGCAAAACCGATTTCCCCGAACGCAAACGGGAAACCGTCCGCGAGCAGGTCGCCCCGGCCCGCCACGGTGCAGATGAGGCGTGAAACGCCGATTACCGCCGCAAGAAACGCCGCCGGCAGCCCAAAACAGACGAGCTTACGCATTTCGCCTCTGGGATTTACCTGTGCGGCCATGCGTGCGAACGACAGCAAAAACAACATCATAAACGCGAGCATTGCAAGTTCCTGCAAAAGCTCGGAAACCATGGTGAAGCTGATCTTTGTCATAAAACGCAGTACGATACGGAACATCGACCAAAACAAGGGTGTGAGCGCGAGAAAGCGGTATTTGGTGAACCGTGCGTCGCCTTTTAGATAGGAAACGGCCAGAATCCCCATATAAACGGCGGCAAGCACCCCGCAGACGGCCTGTAGGATCTCGGCAAGCAGCCCTTCGGTAAACAACAGCGCGCCCATGGCGAGCCTGCCGCTTTCCGAAACGGTTCCGGCGGCGTTTATCACGCTTAGCACCGCGTCGTACAGAAGCCCCACGGCAAACAGCGCGCTTCCGAAAAACAACGCCCGGTCCTTGCGCACAAGCGCCCGGGAGGCGGGCAGGCACGCGCTGCAGGCGGGCAGTACCGCGAGCAATACTACCGCCGCCAGCAGCACGCCGTATACGACATAAACAGACCAGTCCACGACTTCAAAGAAGCCCGTTTCAGGTTCAATATTCGTAAACAGCTGCACGGTGCGCAGCACCGCAGCCAAAATACAGGCGATGCCCCAAACACAAAGCAGCAGCCGCGCATCGATTTGTTCGGATTTTCGAATATTCAGCTTCATGGCAACGATCCTCGTTTTCTGCGGCGCTGGGCGCCGGTTTTACCGTTCCTCGGGCGGAATGTATTCCGTTTGCACCACGTGATTGGGAATGCGCTCACAAAGCGGCACGAATTTCCGCGGCAAGGAGACATTTTTGTAAGCAGGGCGCATGATGCGGCTGCCGGAGGTAAGCTCCTCGAGCCTGTGCGCCGACCAACCCGCGATGCGCGCCGCCATGAACAACGGTGTGAACAGCTCCTGCGGGATGCGCAGCATCTCATAGATCAGGCCTGAATACAAATCAACATTTGCGCACATCTTTTTCTTTTCACCCTTGTATTTGGCAAAAAGCTCGGGCGTGAGCTTTTCTATAAGTTCAAGCGTGCGGAAGCGATCTTCAAAGCCGTGTTCCTTGGCAAAGGAACGCGCGTTTTCACGCAGGATCACGGCGCGCGGGTCCGAAAGCGTATAGACCGCGTGCCCCATGCCGTAGATAAGCCCCGAGCCGTCGCCTGCCTGTTTATGGATGACCTTCGTCAGGTAATCGGCGACCTGCCCCTCGTCGGTAGGATCGGAGATATGCTCACGCATATCCTCCACCATTTTATAAACCTTGATGTTCGCGCCGCCGTGCTTCGGACCCTTGAGCGAGCCGATCCCCGCCGCAATGGCGGAATAGGTGTCCGTTCCGGAGGAGGTGATGCAGCGCGTGGTGAAGGTCGAGTTGTTGCCGCCGCCGTGCTCGGCATGGATAATCATGCACAAATCTAAAAGCTTGGCTTCCTCGTCCGTAAATTTGCGGTCGGGACGGATGGCGTGCAAAATGGACTCGGCGGTTTTTAAGGATTTATCGTTTTGGTGGATATACATGCTTTTGTGATCGTAAACGCGCCGTTTGACCTGATAGGCATACGCCATGATGGTGGGGATCTGTGCAATGAGCTGGATGGATTGGCGCAGCACGTTTTCCACCGAGGTGTCGTCGGGGTTTTTGTCAAAGGAATACAGCGCCAGCACCGAGCGCGCGACCTTGTTCATGATGTCGGGCGACGGCGCTTTCATGATCATGTCTTCAATGAATTCGTCGGGCAGCTCGCGGCACTCCGCCAACAGCTCGCAAAAGCGGTCGAGCTGTTTTTGTGTCGGCAGATCACCGAACAGCAAAAGCCAAGCGACCTCTTCAAATCCGAAACGGTTCTTTTCCATGCAGTCGCGCACGATCTCGCTCATGTCGATCCCGCGGTAAGTCAGGCGCCCTTCTTTCGGCACGCGTTCGCCGTCCTCGATATAATACCCTTCGACCGAGCAAATACGCGTAAGACCTGCCATAACGCCGGTTCCGTCGGCGTTGCGCAAGCCGCGCTTTACGTCAAAGCGTAGGTAGTCCTCAGAGCGGATACGGTTATTTTTTGCAAGTTCTTCGCATAAATTAGAAAGAGCATCGTTGGAAATCGGGGATATGTAACCGGGCATGTAAGAAAGTCTCCTTTTGCGCACCGGCTGCAGCGCGGTGCGGAAATATATCAGGATCGGCACAGCCGAAAAAATCTAGATAATTATTGTATCGCAAAACAGCCCTAAAGTCAACCAAACGCACGGGAAATTCCGAAAGGCAGGGAAACGGATGAAAACCTACGGTATTTTATGCTTCGTTCTGGCGCTCGCGATGTTTGCGGCGCCCGTTGCGGTGCTGGACCTCGGTGATTTTTCATTTGCCGCCGCGCGGGAGGTGCTGTTCGGCGAGGAGACGCAGGAAACGCAGTCTGACGAAGCGACCGACAGCGAGACGGTAGCGGTGCTGCAGGCGGCGAGCGGGAATGTGGTCGAAATGGATACGGTGGAATATCTGGTGGGCTGTGTGGCGAGCGAAATGTCTGCGCAAGCCGATGCTGAGGCGCTCAAGGCGCAGGCGGTGGCGGCGTACACGAACGTGCAGCGGCTTAAAGCAGACCCCGATTCGACGCTTGAGGGCGCGGACATCTCCGACGACCCCGCGCGCCACCAAGGGTATTTGGATGAAGCGGCACGCCGCGAAAAATGGGGCGACAACTATGACGCATATAACGAAAAGCTTACCGAAGCGGTGACCGCCGTGCGCGGACAAACCCTCACCTATGACGGCGCGTATATTACGGCGGCGTACTGTGCGCTGTGCCCCGGGCGTACGGAAAGCGCGGCGAACATCTGGGGCGGGGAGGTGCCGTATCTGCAATCGGTCACAAGCCCCGGCGACCGCCTTTCCCCGGATTATACCGAAACGACCGTCCTTTCCGCCGAGGAATTCCGTACAAAAGCGGCGGCAGATGCCGGGATCGTGCTCGGCGACGACCCGTCCGCATGGCTTGCCGACATGCAATATTCCGAAAATGAAACGGGCGTGGTCACATCGATCACCGTCGGCGGCAAGATCATGACCGGGCAGCAGCTTCGCACGCTTTTGTCGCTTCGTTCGCCTGCCTTTACGGTGGAATACGCCGACGGGCAGTTCACCTTTACCTGCACGGGCAACGGGCATGGTGTGGGCATGAGCCAATACGGCGCGGACTATATGGCGCGGCAGGGCGCGACCTACGAAGAAATTTTGGCGCATTACTACCCCGGCACGACGCTGTCCGGGGCATAAAAACGGGCTGCCGAAAGGCAGCCCTTGTTTTGTTTTATATCTGGGTGATCTGCTCGATGGTGAAAATCACCTCAGGCACAGCGAAACATAGGATCGGCAAGATGGTGAGCCACAGCGTTTTGAGCTTGGGCAGCTTATAAATGCCGAACGCCGCGCCGTAGAAGATCAGGATCTCAAAGACCGTGCGGATCAGGACGTTTACGCGGTGGAAAACCGTTGCCTCTGCGTAAAAGCCCAAAGCGATCCAAAGAATATGGTACAAAAGTTGCCCGGCAAGTACGAGCCCCAGCAAGATCCGCAGCGTCTTACGCCCTTTTTCGGTATCCGCTTGTGCGGCGGCGTTCAGGAAAAACGCCAAAAAGACAATGTCCACAACCAGCGATGCAAGCGAAACGACCGTTTCCGCAACAAACCATTCGGAACCTATACCGGCTCGGGCAGTCTTTGCGGTAAACGGAAGGATCACCCACGAAACGACCGAATTTGCGACAAAGGGATACAGAAACTCAAAATCCGCCACCCGACCGCGAAAATTCGTGTGCTTGATGAGGTACGATCCGAGGAATATGCCCGAACAGATCGTGATGACCGTCCGGCAAACATCGGAAACGGTAAAATACAGATCCGGCACGTTCGCCCCGAGCGCCGCCGCAATAAAGGCGGGCGTTTCCAGCGCAGTCTGCACCGCAAAAACCAAAAGATACCATACAAATACGATTTTCGTCAAATACAAAACCGGCTTTTTCGGCGTCTTGCGCGCCGCCGCGCGTGCGGCGGCATGCAGTGCATCTATGTCCACCGTGAAATAGTCGTTAGGCAGGTGATACGTCTCTATGATCTTCTGCGCCGCGTCATCGGGCACTTCCCCCGTCATTTCCAACCGTTCGATCTCCGCTTCCGAAACCGATAAAAGCTCTGCGAGATCCCTGCGCCAGATGTTCTGTTCCGCGCGGAATTGCGCGAGCGTGCGTGTTGCCATAGAAAAGCCCCTTTCAGGTATATACACGATCCTTACAGTGAAAAGTGCAAGGATCGAAACCGATCATATCAGTTTGTCGACGATCGAAAGCACATCGGGAATGACATAATATGCGATCGGCAGAGCCAAAAGCCACAGCTTTTTTAACTTCGGCTGCTTGTAAATGCCGAACGCCGCGCCGTAGATGATGACCGCAAATAAAACGAACCGAATGGCAAAGTTTGCCCAGCCGAGCGCCGCATAGGCTGAGAAGTTGCCCAGCACGGCCCACAGGATGTAATACAGCACCTTGCCGCCCATGCAGACGGCCAAAAGGATCGTCATAGTCTTGCGACCCTTTTCCGTATCCGCTTCGGCGGCGCTTTTTAAGAAGTAGGCCAAAAACACAAGTTCCAAAACAAGCGCCGGAATCCCAACCAACATGTACGCGAAACCCCATGAGGACAAAACGCCTGCTTCTGTGGCGCGCATGGAAAACGGCATCGAAATCCAGCTTATTGCTGCGGTGGGCACGAAGGCATACAGCAGCGAAAAATCCGCGATCCGGCCGCGAAAGGTGGTGTGCTTGGTGATGTACCGGCTAAGCAGAAGCCCCGAACAAAGCGAGACGGCCGACGAGCAAAAATTGAAAAGCGTGTCAAGCGGCTCTGCGCTGGCCTCTTGTAACACAGAAAGAAAAGAAGTCGGCAACAGGAGCAGCACCTGTACGACCGCGACGAGAAGCATCCAAACAAAGCCGATTTTCATCAGATACGGGATCGGCTTCTCCGGCGTGACGCGCGCCGCCTGGGCCGCGGCGGCGCGTTGTGCGGCGACAAGTGCGTCTACATCCACCGTGAAATAGTCCGCGGGCAGACGATATGTCTCGATGATCTTCTGTGCCGTATCCGCCGGTACTTCATCCGCTGCTTCTAACTGCGCGACCTCCGCTTCCGAAATCGACAGAAGCTCGGCAAGATCCTTGCGCCAGATGTTCTGTTCCGCGCGAAATTGCGCAAGTGTGCGTTTTGCCATACAGAATCCTCCATTCTCTTGAACCCCAAATATTTGAAAAGCGAGATCAAGCGATCGCTTTCCGGACAATGAAAAAGATATTCGGCAGCAAGTAGTATAGGATCGGCAATACGGTAAGCCAAAGCGCTTTCAGCTTCGGCAGCTTGTAAATGCCGAATGCCGCGCCGAACAGTACAGCTAAGAAAATCACCAGTGTTGCGGCGGTTTCTATCCAGCCGAAGACGGAGATCCCCGCAACGCCCCGAAACACCGCGTCCAAAATCAGGTTGAGCAAATATCCAAGCAGCGAGAGCATGAGCAGGGGCTTGAGCCGCTTTCGCCGTTCGTCCACGTCCGTCTCGGCAGCGGTGCGGACAAAGTATGCAAAATACAAAAAGGAAGCAATAACAGACACAAGTCCGAAAAACAGGTACAAGCCGTTTCGCACGGAAAGCGTCTCGGCGCCGGCGGCAAGGGCGGCAAACGGGACGGCGATCCAACCGGTCGCGGCGTCGGGGAGAAAGAGATACAGCCACTTGAAATCGGCTACCGCGCCGCCGAAGCAGGTTTTCTTTCGGAAAAACGCGGACAGGCATACCGCGGAAACAAGCCCGACTGCCGCCGCGCTGAGACGCAAAAGCGTAGCGAACGGCTCACGCGTCGTGTCGCCCGACGCGGCAAGGTAGATCAGAACAGTCAGCAGCATGATGGCGAGTAAGCTGAGAAGCTGCCAAACAAAGTCGACTTTGATTAGATATGCGATCGGGTGTTTGGGCGTCTTACGCGCGGCTTTGCGCGCGGCGCGGCGCTCGGAACTGTCGACCGCGCGGCGTGCCGCGAGGAATAGGGCCTCGCGCGCGTCTGTGTCCGTATTTGTATCGTCCGGCTCTGTGCCGTTGGGCACAAGGGGCTCATTTTCCATGCCGTACCCTCCGTTTTTTGCAGCATATGGTTGAAAAACAGGGGCAATTTGTGCTTATGCACAACTTCCTGCCCATATAAATCAAATTTATTGTATCATATTTCAAAGCGCATGTAAAGCACGGCAACATAAGCATTCACAAGAAATTCTGATGAAAAAGGCTTGACTTTCTCGTTGCTACATTGTATAATACCACTTGCAATTTCACACAGCGGTATTGTGTAATGGTAGCACAGCGGACTCTGACTCCGTATGTAGAGGTTCGAATCCTTTTACCGCTGCCAGAAAACCCAAAGAGGCTTTTGCCCCTTTGGGTTTTCTTTTTAGACAAAAAGGATTCGAACCTGGGAAACGCAATGCCGGAATGCAGATAAACGCTTTATGGCATAAAAAACAGGAACTTTGTTTCTGCAAAGTTCCTGTTTTTGTTTATGCGTTTATAAAATACTGCGGATTTACGCCTGTTCGCTTGCAGAGGATTCCGCATCGACAGCCGCTTCCGTCTGCGCGTCGTCGGCTTTCTTCGACTTTTTGCGCTCGCCGATGCTCAACAGCAGGTTGAGGATGATGCCCGCGACCGCAGCGCCTGCCACGCAGGGGATGCCGTTTGTAAAGCCCGGGAACGGGATGTTGCCGCCGAAAGCATACTGCCCGCCGAGGCCGATGATCATGATGCACGCGATGACGGCGATGTTCTTTGAGGAGAACATGTCGCACTTCTTGTCAATCATGATCGCGATACCCTGTGCGGCGATCGCGCCGAACAGGTAGATCTCAAGCCCGCCGATGACTGCGGTCGGGATGGCGTAAATGCCGCGAATAAGGGGGGTGAAGCAGGCAACGACCATTGCGATGATCGCCGCAACGATGAGCACAGGCACAGAGAAGACCTTGGTGATTGCCATGGTCGAAATGTTCTCGCCGTAGTTCGTGCCCGCAGGGCCGCCGATCATACCCGTGATCATATCGCCGATACCGTCGCCGATGAGGTTGCGGTCCAGCTTGCTGACGAGGTCATATCTCTTGGAAACGCCCTTGCGGCGCGCCACGTCGTTGACGTAAATGTCAAGCTGATACATATGCGCGGTGGATTCGGGGATCGTCGCGATCGCGATGGGCATAATGGCGACGACCGCCGCGAGCGAGGGCTTCGGCAGAGAGAAAGCGGGCAGCGCGAAGATGCTGCCGTCGCCGGCTTTCCAAACGGAGGCGGAAACGAGCGAATCCACGGTCATCTGGTCAAACAGGTTCATGCCGTCGGTGCGCCCGCCTGCAAAATAGATGATCGCAGCGACCGCACAGCCGAGCGCCGCGCCCAAAAGCAGCGGGAGCTGTCCGAGGAAGCCTTTGAGGTATCTCGAAAAGAGGATCGTGGCAAGCAGTGTGGAAAGCGACACGAGCCACACAAGCCCCATGTTGCCCGTGAAGGTCGCGGACGGCGTGTAGGCGTCCGTCAGCGCGTTGCCCGCAAGCGTCAGACCGATGATCATCGCGACGGGACCCGTAATGGTCGGGGGCAAAATCTTTTCCACAGCCTGGGTGCCGAACAGTTTAATGATAAGACCTGCGGCGATGGAGACAAAGCCCGACATCACAATGCCGAACTGCGCGTACTGGATCGCTTCCGTCGGCAGTGTCGCGACCGCGCCCTCCTGCCAGGCAAGCATTTGCGCATATGCCTCAGGCGAGAGCTTTTCCATCACGGTCTCGCTGGTGACCAGCGCCGAGATCGCCGTCAGATACGCGAAGCTCGACCCGTAGTAGAGCGGGATCTTGCGCCCGGTGATCAGGATAAAGCAGATCGTGGCAAGGCCGCTGGCAAAGATCGTTGTGGACACCTGAAACCCGGTGATCAGTGCCACGGTGACCGTTGCGGGGAACATGACGATGACCTGCTGCACAGCGTACAGCAGCAGCTGCCAAAACGGCGGCCGTTCGTCGGGGAGGTAGCCGTAAACTTTTTTCTCTTTCATCCGAAACCCTCACTTTTTTATTCTTGGATCGCCCAAAGGCGAACCCAAAGTTGGCTCAAAGAAAACGCCGGCTTCGCACAAACGTGCAAGCATGGCGTCTGCGAAAACGGCGCAAAAAGCGCCGATATACCAAAACCCCCGTTGGCTTTGTCGCGGCGGCAGCCCGAAGCCCCCGCTTGTATTATACAAATTTTAGCATGGCGCACACGAGAAGTCAACAAAGAAATCCCGTTTTTGACAAAACCCGCATATCCCACATACCGACTTGTAAACCCGGTGCAAAGTGTGGTAATATTTCATAAAGACACAGGCCAATAAGCTGTCGGTGCGTTATCGGCATATCGGGTTTGATCCACGACAGCTTAGTAAGGAGAAGCTTATGTATCGCATTTTGATCGTAGAGGATGACCCCGGTATCGCCAAGGCGGTCGCCGCAGCGCTGCAAAAATGGGAACTGGACGCGCGCTGTGTCACGGATTTCCGCAATGTGATGGCGGAATTCGCGCAGTACGATCCGCATTTGGTGCTTTTGGACATCTCCCTGCCGTTTTTCAACGGCTACCATTGGTGTTCCGAGATCCGCCGCGTGTCCAAGATCCCCGTTATATTCATATCCTCTGCGTCAGACAATATGAATATCGTCATGGCGATGAACATGGGTGCGGATGATTTTATCGCCAAGCCCTTTGACCAAAGCGTCCTGACGGCAAAGATCCAGGCGCTTTTGCGGCGCACCTATGATTTTGCCGCTGCCGTGCCGATCTTAGAGCACCGCGGCGCGCTCTTAAACACGGGCGACAATACGTTGACTTACGAAGGGCGCCAGATTGAGCTTTCCAAAAACGAATACCGTATTTTGTACACGCTGCTCGAAAACAAGGGCAAGGTCGTCAGCCGCGAAAAGCTGATGGAGCGCCTTTGGGAGACAGACAGTTTCGTGGATGAAAATACCCTCACGGTCAATGTCAACCGATTGCGCAAAAAGCTGGATGCCGCAGGACTTCCGGGCTTTATCACGACCCGCTTCGGCGTGGGGTATCTGGTGGAATAAAGGGAGGGGAAGGCATGCGCATCTTTCTTGTTTATCTCAAGCAATATCGGCTGGGTATCGGGTTGTTTTTTATGTTCTGTGCGGTCTTTGCGGCGGCGTTTTACCTGTACAGTCTGCCTTTGGGCGCGGTGCTTTACCCTGCGGCGATCTGTCTTGCGGTCGGGGTGACGGCGCTGCTCATCAAAGCCCGCAATTTGCGCAAAAAGCACCGTGCGCTTATAGAAATGATGCAGCGCCCCGCCGCGCTGATGGAAGGTTTTCCCGAAGCCGTCACCGTGGATGACCTCGACTATCAGGCGATCATCGAGAAGCTGCGCGACGAGCAGCGCGCGCTCGAAAACAATATGAATGCGCGCTATACGGATATGCTCGAATACTACACCGTCTGGGCGCATCAGATCAAAACGCCCATCGCGTCCATGCGCTTAACATTGCAAAACGAGGATTCGGACGCAGCACGCCGCGCGTCGGAGGATCTGTTCCGCATCGAGCAGTATGTCGAAATGGTGCTGATGTTCCTGCGGCTGGATTCTGATTCTACGGATTACGTCATCCGCTCGTATGATCTCGACGCGATCCTCAAGCAGGCGGTGCGCAAATTCTCCACACAGTTCATTTATAAAAAGCTTCGCCTTTCCTACGAGAGCGTGCAGACCTCTGTCGTCACCGATGAAAAATGGCTGCTGTTTGTCATCGAGCAGGTGCTTTCCAACGCCGTCAAATACACGCCCGCAGGCGGTGAAATTACCATAACTTTGGAAAGCCCCAAAACGCTTTGCATCCGGGACACGGGCTGCGGCATCGCACCCGAGGACCTGCCGCGTATATTTGAAAAGGGCTACACGGGCTTAAACGGCAGGGCGGACAAAAGCGCAAGCGGCATCGGGCTGTATCTCTGTCGGCGGATCCTTAACAATCTCGGGCACTCGATCTCCGCGCAGTCCGAAGTGGGCAAGGGCACGGTCATCTCCATCGATTTGGCGCAAAATACGCTGGAGGTGGAATGAACAGATGTTAGATGTCAGAAAGCAGAGAACAGAAACAGTGGGGCGGGTTTGCGCGTAACCGGGGCTGTGCACAAACCGTAGGGCAGGGCTTGCTCCCGCCGCTGCGAAATAAATACGATCCAAAACGCCCACTTCTTACAAAACCGTAAGATTTGCACGGGGAAATGTAAGCCGAATCGATGGCGAAGCGTTTCCCCGTTTTGCTACAATAAGGCCACAAGAACGAAGCAAGGAGGCGTGCAGATATGCACATCTTAGAAGTCACAGGGCTTAAAAAGACCTACACCACCCGTTTCGGCGGCAACAAGGTGGAGGCGCTCAAAAACGTAACGTTCAGCGTGGCGCAGGGCGAGTATGTAGCGATCATGGGCG
Source organism: uncultured Oscillospiraceae bacterium (assembly GCA_900545625.1). Classification (GTDB taxonomy): domain Bacteria; phylum Bacillota; class Clostridia; order Oscillospirales; family Acutalibacteraceae; genus Fimenecus. The sequence goes on from UQZS01000008.1 coordinate 48,427, forward strand.
AATCCGGCTCGGGCAAAACAACGCTTTTGAACATTTTGGCGGCGCTCGACAAGCCCACCGGCGGCAAAGTCTTGCTCGACGGCGTGGATCTTTCCGAGATCAAGGAATCCGAGGTTGCCGCCTTTCGGCGCGACAACTTAGGCTTCGTGTTCCAGGATTTCAATTTGCTCGACACCTTTTCCTTGCAGGACAATATCTTCCTGCCGCTGGTGCTCGCCGGCAAACCGTATAAGGAAATGCAGGTGTGCCTTGACCCCATTGCGCAAAAGCTCGGCATTGCCGACATCTTAAAAAAATATCCGTACGAGGTCTCCGGCGGGCAAAAGCAGCGTGCGGCGGTGGCGCGGGCGCTCATTACAAATCCGCGGCTGGTGCTTGCCGACGAGCCGACCGGCGCGCTTGATTCCAAAGCGACCGACGAGCTGCTGCGCTTGTTTCGGGACATCAACCGCGGCGGACAGACCATTCTGATGGTGACACACTCCGTCAAAGCCGCCAGCCACGCAGAACGTGTGCTTTTTATCAAGGACGGCGAGGTGTTCCACCAGATCTATCGCGGCGAGAGCACGAACGAACAACTGTACCAAAAGATCTCGGACACGTTGACCATGCTTGCGACGGGCGGTGAGCGCAAATGAAAAACGGGTTGTATACAAAGCTCGCGTGGACGGGTATCCAAAAGAACCGAAAGTTATATCTTCCCTACATGCTCACCTGTATCGGCATGGTGATGATGTGCTATATCGTATCATTCCTCAAGTACAGCCCCGTTTTCGGAAGCCTTCCGGGCGGCGACACCGTACAGGCGTTTTTGAACATGGGCTTCGGGGTCATGTGCGTGTTCTCGCTGCTGTTCCTGTTTTACACAAACTCCTTCCTCATTCGGCGGCGGAAAACCGAATTCGGGCTTTACAACATTCTCGGCATGGGTAAGAAAAACCTGGCGCTGGTGCTGGGGATCGAAACGTTGCTCATTGCCCTGATCACGCTCGAGGCGGGACTTTTCTGCGGCATCCTGTTTTCCAAGCTCGCGGAGCTGGGTATCGTGAAAATTTTAGGCGGGACGGCGGATTTCTCGTTCCATATCGACCTGCAATCCATTCGCGATACGCTGCTGCTGTTTGTCGTGATCTATACGCTTTTGTATCTCAACACCCTGCGGCAGCTTCACTTAACAAACCCGATCGAACTTCTGCACAGCGAAAACACAGGCGAAAAGCCGCCGAAAGGCAATGCGCTTGTTGCGCTGTTCGGCGCGGTGCTGCTGATTGCCGCATATGTGCTGGCGGTTTCCATCGAAGACCCGATTGCAGCTATGATCTGGTTTTTTGTGGCGGTTATCATGGTCATTCTCGCGACCTATCTGCTGTTTGTCTCGGGCTCGGTCACGATCTGCCGCCTGTTGCAAAAGAACAAGAAATATTACTATAAAACCAACCATTTCATCTCCGTCTCCTCCATGCGCTACCGCATGAAGCGCAACGGCGCGGGTCTTGCGTCCATCTGTATTTTGTGCACGATGGTGCTCGTCATGGTCTCGTCCACCGTGTGCCTGTATATCGGGAAAGAAGACAGCCTGCGCATGCGCTACCCGCGCAACTACAACCTGAATGTGTCCGTGGAGTCTCTGGACATGCTGCACGGCGAGCCCGTCCGGCAGTCGCTCGACGCGCTGAATTCGATCTGTGAAAACCACGGTTACGCGCCCACCAACGTTTTGTCCTATCCGACCGCCGCGTTCGCAGGGCTTATACAAAACGACCGCATTTTGCTGGAGGTGCCCGAATCGGTCAACCAGCTTACGGATATTGAAAACTTATGGCAGTTTTTCATTATCTCCTTGGAGGATTACAACCGCTTGATGGGCGCATCGGAAACGCTCGCAGACGATGAGGTCATGGTGTATGTCACCAAAGATCAGACCTATGACGCGCCGACCTTGACGATTGGCACGGGCGAGCCGCTGCAGGTCAAAAAACAGGCGGAGAGCTTTGTGGACAACGGCGTGGACGCCATGCAGGTCATCGCAAGTATGTATATCATCGTGCCGGACTTTGACGCGGCAGTCACGGCGTTTTCCGAACAGCAGACCCCGGCGGAGCTCAATTACATTTACGCGTTTGACCTTTCGTGTTCGGATGATACACAGATTGCCCTGCAACAGGAAATGGACGCTGCGCTTTCTGAAATCGAAACGCAGGCGGGCGAGGGCAGCGGTTTTAATCTGCTGCTTGAGGGCGTCGCGTCGGAGCGCTCTTTCTTCTACGGTATGTACGGCGGACTGTTCTTCTTAGGGATCTTACTCGGGATCGTGTTCATCTTTGCTGCGGTGCTCATCATTTACTACAAGCAGGTGTCCGAGGGGTATGAGGATCAGTCGCGGTTTGAGATCATACAGAAGGTCGGCATGACGGGGCGCGAGATCCGCCGCAGCATCAATTCGCAGGTGCTGACGGTGTTTTTCCTGCCGCTTATCATGGCGGGCGTGCACTTAGGGTTTGCGTTCCCGCTGATTCGCAAGCTGCTGCTGATCTTCAGCCTGACGAATTTCAAGCTGCTGATCCTTGTCACGGTGTGCTGTTACTTGATCTTTGCGTTTTTCTATGTGCTCGTTTACCGCGCGACCTCGCGCGCGTACTACTCCATTGTGAGCACGGGCGAACGGGATCAGGCGTAAACGCTGCATTTCGGCAGCGGGGAGTGTGCAAAAAAATAACTTTTGCTCCCCTTGTCAGGGGAGCTGTCGAGCGAAGCGAGACTGAGGGGTA
>UQZS01000009.1 GCA_900545625.1 uncultured Oscillospiraceae bacterium
CCTCTTCGGTCAGCGCATCGTCGAGCGTCACCTCGCCCTCGGCGGCAGGCAGGCAAAGCGGCGGGAACATCACGCACCACCAATTTTGTCCCTTCCCTTCCCCGAGGATGACCCGCACCGCCGTGTAAACGCCCGCGGGCAGCGTTACCGCGTCGTCATAGGTACGCGTTGCAAAAAAGTCCTGCCCGATCTCGACCGTGACGCCGTAATCCATACCGTTTTCCGCGAGCACGTCCTCGGCCGCATTTTGTAGGCGGTCAATATCGCTTTGCAGCACCTGCTGCGCGTCCTCGACGGTCATCGTTCCGTCGAACAGCGCGCCGCCCGCTTCCAGCACCGCGTCGCGCACTTTGAGTTTGACCGCCTGGTCTGCTTCGCTGTCGGAATTGGCGATGACGTGCATGCGAAGCACATCCTTGCGCACTTGCCCGCATACCGCGCCGAACGACGTGACGCTCACCAGCCCCGCGATCAAAAGCCCACAGAGCACGGACAGCTCCGCTTTGCGGCGGGTCTCTTTGGTCAGGCGGAATTTTCGTTTTGTCTGCATATATGTTTCAATCCTTTCGTTCTAAAAAGCGGTTTTGCTTTTCGCAACAAAAGGATTGACGGAATTTTAATCGATTATACAAATTTTTCCTTTTCAGCCTGCCAGCGCATTTGCAGTTCGGGTTCACCTGTACTTGCATCCGTGCCGGTGCGCTCCAAGGAAAACCCCTCGCGCCCGTAAAATGCGGCGGCACGTGTGTTCTTTTGGTAGACACAGAGCGTAAGAACAGGATACTTTGTCTTAGCAAAGTCCAAAAGCGCTTTGCCCACACCGCGCCCGCGGCAGGCTTCATCTACAAAAAGCCCTTCGATATGCCCGCCGCGAAGCCCGATAAAGCCGCACACAAGGTCATTTTCCTTCGCTGTATACACCTCGCTTTGCGGCAGCTGATTTTCCACAGCGGACAGGTTGCTTTCCCAATACGTTTTTGGGATAAAGGCGTGCGCCTGTAAATTTCCGGAAAGCCAGATCCGCAAAACCGCCTGTAAATCGGCGGTGTGCAGACGTTCAATATGCATAGGTTTATTCCCTTCAAAAAAGGCGGCAGGATTTCCCGCCGCCTTTGCAAATCGTTATTTGAGCACGCTGATGGCGTCGGTGATGGTTTTTTCCATCGCCTCGCGGCCGTATTTGTCAACCTCATTCTTGTCGCGCGCTTCATGTGTTAAGCAGCCTGCGCCGCCGATACACCCGCCGACACACGCCATACCCTCGATAAAGTTGTTCGGGAGCACGCCTTTCGATGCTTTAAGAAGCGCCAGACGGCACTCCTCAATGCCGTCGCAGGCGATCGGCTTATAGTCAAAGTCAATATTCTGCTCTTTCAGCGCCTGCTCCACCGCGTCGCGAAGTCCGCCGCTGCGTGCAAAAATACGTCCGAAATACGAGGCGTTGTCGAGCGCCTCCTCGGGCAGTGCGGAAAAGTCGATGTCGCGGCTGTCAAACAGCGCCTGCAATTCCTCAAAGGTCAAAACGGAATCTACGATCGGGTTGACGCGATCGAGCTGGATCTCCATTTTCTTCGCCGTGCAGGGTCCGATAAAGACGATCTTGCAGTCCGGCTCGCGGTCGCGGATATATTTTGCGATCGTCGCCATGGGCGAAAGGTTATGGGAGATGTTGTCCGCGAGCTTCGGGAAGCTCTTACGGATATAATCTACGAATGCAGGGCAGCACGAGCTTGTTAAAAAGCCCTTTTCCGCAAGCTCCTGCGCTTCGGTATAGGACACCATATCTGCGCCGAGCGCCGCTTCGACAACGCTGTAAAAGCCGAGCTTTTTGATCGCGGCAATGACCTGCCCGAGCTTGGCATAGGTAAATTGGCTCGCGATAGAGGGCGCAACGATGGCGTAGGTCTTATATGCCGTATTGTTTTGGCTCTTTTTAAGCATGCTGATAACATCCAGAATATAGGATTTATCGGCAATCGCGCCGAACGGGCACATATATTCGCACGCGCCGCAGGAAATGCACTTATCGTTGTCAATGTGTGCGGCGCGCATCTCGTCGTTTTTCATGGAAATCGCCTTGACCTTACAGGCGCGCTCACACGGGCGAACATAATTGGTGATCGCCGAATACGGGCAGACCTTGGCGCATGCGCCGCAGTTGACGCACTTGGTTTTGTCGATATGCGCCTTCTGGTTCTCGTCAAAGGTGATCGCGTCTTTCGGGCAGACATCCTCACAGCGGTGCGCGATGCAGCCGCGGCAGTCCTGCGAGACCTGATAGCCGCTGGCTGGGCATTCGTCGCAGGCGATCTCAATGACCTCGATAACATTGGGATTGGTCTTATCCCCGCCGCATGCCATTTTGATACGCTCGGCAATGACGGCGCGCTCCTTATAAACGCAGCAGCGCATGGTAGCTTTCGGGCCGGGCGCCACGACCTTTGCAATATCGTTGAAGCTGTTGGCGAGCTGAAATTCATCGCCGTCAAAAGCAATGCGTGCCACCTCACGCAGCACCTTGTATTTCAGGTACTGCACCTTGGTATCAAATTTGCGTCCTTCTTTTCCCATTCCGGTTTCTCCTCTAAAAATAGCTGACCTTCACGCGCTTTCCGAGAGATTTCAGCCGCTCGGAAAGCTCTTCCACCAAATGCATTTTGATGTTGAAGTTGATCGGAAGGTCGGGATTCTGATGCGCGGGGTTGACCGCCGTACCGACGAAGAAATTAACATCGGTCGCCTCTTCCAAAAGCAGGCGTGCAATGCGCGAAGCACCGTCTTCCTTAACGCTCCAATCCGCATAAATGCTGTCCGCCTCGCCGTAGCCGTTGGCATATTCCAGCACGCGGCTCATGGTGATGACGCCCTCGGTGACCAGATCGACGCCCTCGATTTTCGCGATGGGCGGGATGTCGGGATCGAGGTAGTCGAGCTGCGTTTCCACAGGCTTGCCTAAGAATTCCCCCGCAAGCGTGGAGGTCGTTCCGCCGCTGACGATGTGCTTACCCTCTTTTGCAAAGAACAGGGTCATCATCTTATTGACATCCTTGGGGTCGCGCGGCGGCCCGAACAGCAGATTGACGGATCTGCGCCGACGGATCTTGACGGTGCAAACGGTGGTGTCATCCCCCGGTTTTCCGCCGTACAATCGGCAGCACTCGTCCAGAAGCAGAGACGAAACAGTCTTTGCGGTGAAATCCGGACGAACCATTTTTTCAAGGAATTCTACGATTTCCTCGCGCTGCCAACCGAAGTTCATCGTTGTGCCGACGCCCGCCCAGATCGCGCCGTCGCTGGTAAATACCAGAAAATCGTTTTCGTGCAGATCGATTTTTGTTTTATAAATCGTTTTGCCGTCGATTTTCGTCTCGGTCTGAGGATAGTCAAAGCTTTTGCCGTCGCGCAGCAAGATGAGCTTCGGGTTATCATATTGTATAATTTCTGCCTCGCGGTTGTCAATAGTTCTGACGATGGTAAATGTAGAATATGCAACTTTTCGCACTTCGCAGATAGGCAAGGTGGCGGCGATGGTATCGACACATGATTCAAGGCTCATGCCGTTGGCAACCATGGTGGAAATGATCGTCGAGGTCAGCGTAGACAAAATGCTCGCTTTCACCCCACTGCCGAGACCGTCCGCCAAGACCACCACATGGCTGTCGTCGCTTTGGTCAATGACCTCCACATGGTCCCCGCAGAGCTGCTCGCCGAATTTGTTGACACTCATAAAGCCGATATCGGTACAAAGGTCATTCATCTTTGAGAGACTCCTTCAGGTTGGTCAGAGCAATTTTGGTTTCCGCAGTGGTCTCGCCTAAGAGCGAGGCGATCTCCTGCACGATGCGCATCTGCTTTTCGATCACCTTATCCGTGACCTCGATGGTATGGCGGCTGATCTCCTCTTTTTTCGCCTTTTCCTTTTCCTCTTCCGTAATGTCGCGCATGATGCACATGAGGATGTGGTACAGGCGGTCGTAAATAATGGTCTCCTCAACGTATTTGTCGTACTCCGCAAGATAGACGCGCTTGTCGTGGATGCCCACCCCGCCCGAAAGGACTTCGATGAAATCAAACGGTTCGAGAATGCGCACGACCGGCTCGCCGAGAACATCGTTCTGATTGCGGATATTGAGGATCTGCCGTGCGGCGGCGTTGATCTGCTGCACTTCCATATCCTCGTTGAGGATCAAAATGCCGTTGGGCGTATTCTGAATGATGGTATCGGAGAAGGTCTCCGCCTTTTCTTTAAGGAACGGCAGGCACATGGAAAGCTCCGCCTTGCCGTCGAGCACTGCCTGCGCCTTTTCACGGCAGGTGTTGTAGCCGCACGAACCGCAGTTGAGCTCATCCTCAGGGCGCACCTTGCCCATTTTGCGCAAGATCTCCTCAATAGCGCGGCTGCCCGCGCGCGGTTTTTCTTTTTTGAGATAGATCAGGTTTTTCGCAAGTTCTTCGCTTTCCGGCTGTTCGACGGGAAAATCCGCACCTTCTGCTTTTTTAGCATATTTCTCCACCGCAAGGTAACCCTGCACAGGCGCACGGTGCGACCGGCGCATAGTAGGCCCCCCGATGCAGCTTCCGGGGCACGCGGACATCTCGATAAAGCAGTTGTGTACGTTCCCGTTGATGACGTCCTGGATCGCGTTGATACACGCCGACATACCGTCCACTGCAAGGTAGCTGTATTTCGGGCTGTCGCAGCGCATGGATTTGAGGATGCCGCCCGCCGTCGGGAAAAAGCGCGCTTTGCCCGCAGGCTCATCGTCCTCCGGGACTGGCTCAGGCGTGATCCCCGCTTCGGCGAACCACTCGTCGAGTTCTTCAAACGTGAGCACGCAGTCCACGATGCCGGGGTAGTCCTCACCCTCCGCTTTTTTGGAGATACAGGGCCCGATAAACAGCGTCTTGGCGCCCGGATGCTCTTTTTTGAGAAGCGAACAGTGCGCCTGCATGGGCGACTGCACCTTGGCAAGATAGGGAAGCGCCTCGGTAAAATGCTTTTGTATGAGCAAATTGACCGTATGGCAGCAAGTGGCGATGATGACGTCCTGCGTCCCCTCGTCTGCCATGCGGTCATATTCGTTTTTCACCATGGTCGCGCCGACGGCAGTCTCCTGCGCATCGGCAAATCCAAGCTGCATGAGCGCTTTGCGCATACCCGCAATGCCGACGCCCTCGTAGTTTGCGGCAAACGAGGGCGCCAGACTTACATATACGGGCGCGTCGCCCGCGAGCAGCGCCTTCGCAGATGATAAATCATTGCGAATTTCCTTGGCGTTCTGCGGGCAGGCGACAAAGCACATTCCGCAAAGGACGCATTCGTCCTCGATGATCTGCGCCTGCGAACCCGAAAAGCTGATGGATTTCACCGGGCAGTTGCGGATACATTTGTAGCAGTTTTTGCAGTTGGACTTTTTCAGGTTGATATAGTTGGACATATCGATCCCCCGATTCCGTCTGCAAGTGTTCTGTTATTTTGTTACAGCTTCGCAAGCACGTTCTGCTTGAAGAAATCATCGACCGTTTCGGGAGAAACCGAGAACAGTTCGTCATCCACGGTCACGGAAACGCCGTTGCGGCAGTTGCCCATGCAGAATTTCCCGCTGAGCTCCACACGGTCTTTGAGGTCGTTCTCCGCCACAAGCTGCTGCAGCCGCTCGACCACGGCGCGCGAGCCCTTCAGATGGCAGGAGCTTCCGATACAGACAGTCACTTTCATCGCTGATTCTCCTTTATACAGTGCTGCGGACGCTTATTCGTAGTCCACAACGTCCAGCCACTTCATAAGCAGCTCTTTTTCCTCCGGGTTACGCTTGACGCTTTGGGAGGCGGCGACGATCGGCAGCCATTTCTGGACATACTGCTTTGCCGTATCGCTCTTTTTGCAGAACAGATTAAGATACTTTTCCGCCAACTCCGTCTCGCCCTTCAGATAGAAGACCAAATAGGTGCGCGCTGCGTCCGCAGAGGCGTTGCCCTGTGTGACATGCGCCCAGTCAATGATATAGTTGACGCCGTCATCCCCGACGATGACGTTGCTCGGGCGGAAATCGCCGTGGCAGACCTTATTGTGCTTGGGCATGCCCTCCAAGCGCGTATGCAGCTCATAGCGCGTGGTCGCATCAAGGTCGGTCTCGTCGATCTTGCGGTTCATCTTATCCTTGAGCTTATTGAGCAGCGGCGCTTTCTGGTTGTGGATGCGCAGCTGGATGTCCACGAACAGCTCCAGATATTCATCGACCTTTTCCGGATGTTCGTCCATGAGCTGACCGAGGGTCTTGCCCTCGATATATTCGGACGCGATCGCCCATTTGCCGTCTACAACGCCGACTTCCAGCAGCTTCGGCACGGGCAGACCCGTTTCCTCGGCGCGCGCCTGATTGAGCGCTTCATTGAGGATATCGGACTTTTTGTAGTCCTCGTCGAACACTTTGACGGCACGGTTGCCGTCACGATAAACGGTTTTCGCGGTACGGACCGCAATGACCTTTTCGAGTTTCATATATGCTCCTCCTTATTCGCCGTAATATGCCTTGAGATACATCTCTTTGATCTCGCTCATCAGCGGATAGCGCGGGTTCGCGCCGGTGCACTGGTCGTTGAACGCCTGCTCGACCATTTCGTCGAGGGTGTCAAGGAAGTATTTCTCATCCACGCCGTATTCGCGGATCGTCTTTTTCACGCCGCAGTGTTCTTTCAGGGCGTCGATCTTAGCGATAAGACCTTCGAGCTTTTCTTCGTCCGTCTTGCCCTGCACGCCCAGCGCGTCGGCGACCTCTGCATAACGCGCAAGCGTATGCGGGTGGTCATACTGCGGGAAGGTGCCCATCTTGGTGGGAACTTCCGCCGCGTTGTAGCGCAGGACGTTGTCGATCAGCAGCGCGTTTGCGATACCGTGCGGCAGGTGGTGGAACGCACCGAGCTTGTGCGCCATCGAGTGGCAGACGCCAAGGAATGCATTTGCGAACGCCATACCTGCCATAGTGGCGGCGTTGCCCATCTTTTCACGCGCAACAGGGTCGTTTTGTCCGTTATCGTAAGCGCGCGGCAGATACCGGAAGATCATTTGCAGCGCGCGGATCGCAAGGCCGTCGGTATAATCGGTCGCCATAACGGAGGCATACGCTTCAAGCGCATGCGTTACGGCGTCGATACCGGAAGCCGCGGTCAAGCCCTTCGGCGCGCTCATCATCAGGTCTGCGTCCACGATCGCCATATTCGGCATCAGCTGATAGTCTGCAAGCGGCCACTTCACGCCGGTCTCGGCGTCGGTGATGATCGCAAACGGCGTAACCTCGGAGCCCGTACCGGCCGAAGTCGGGATCGCGATGAAATACGCCTTTTCGCCCATCTTCGGGAAGGTATAGACACGCTTGCGGATATCCATGAAGTCCATTGCCATGTCGGAGAAGTCCACGTCCGGATGCTCATACATCACCCACATGATCTTCGCGGCATCCATGGCCGAGCCGCCGCCGATGGCGATGATGGTATCCGGCTCAAACTGGCGCATCTGATCGGTACCCTTTTCGGCGCACTGGAGCGTCGGGTCGGGCGCGACTTCGTAGAAGCAGGTGTGGCGGATGCCCATTTCGTCGAGCTTGTCTTCGATCGGCTTGGTGTAGCCGTTATTATACAGGAAGGAGTCCGTAACAATGAATGCCTTTTTCTTGCCGAGCACATTTTTGAGCTCGTCAAGCGCAACGGGCAGGCAGCCCTTTTTGAAGTACACCTTTTCGGGCGCGCGGAACCACAGCATATTTTCCCTTCTCTCTGCAACGGTTTTGATATTCAGCAGATGCTTGACGCCGACGTTCTCGGAAACCGAGTTGCCGCCCCAGGAGCCGCAGCCAAGCGTCAGAGAGGGTGCAAGCTTGAAGTTGTAAAGGTCGCCGATGCCGCCCTGTGAGGAAGGCGTATTGACAAGGATGCGGCAGGTCTTCATGCGCTCGCCGAAGCGTGCGAGCTTATCCTGCTCGGTCACGGCGTTGAGGTACACGGAGGAGGTATGGCCGTAGCCGCCGTCCGCGATGAGGTGCTCCGCCTTATCCATGGCTTCGTCGAAATCCTTCGCCTTATACATGGCAAGCACGGGAGACAGCTTTTCGTGTGCGAATTCCTCGGAGATATCCACACTCTCGACCTCGCCGATGAGGATCTTTGTGGTCTCGGGGACGCTCACGCCCGCAAGCTCTGCGATCTTGTGCGCGGGCTGACCGACGATCTTCGCATTGAGCGCGCCGTTGATGATGATGGTCTTGCGGACCTTTTCGATCTCCGCTTTCTTGAGGAAATAGCAGCCGCGCGCGGTGAATTCGTCCTTGACCTTCTTATAGACCTTGTCGAGCACGATGACCGACTGTTCGGAAGCGCAGATCATGCCGTTGTCGAAGGTCTTGGAGTGGATGATGGAGTTGACGGCAAGCAGGATGTCGGCGGTGTCGTCGATGATCGCCGGCGTATTGCCTGCGCCGACGCCCAGTGCCGGTTTGCCGGAGGAGTATGCGGATTTGACCATGCCGGGGCCGCCCGTAGCAAGGATGATGTCCGCCTCTTTCATCAGAAGCGTGGTCATCTCCAGAGACGGGATGTCGATCCAGCCGATGATATCCTCAGGCGCACCCGCTGCCACAGCGGCTTCGAGCACGACCTTTGCCGCAGCAATGGTGGATTTCTTCGCACGCGGGTGGGGGCTGATGATAATGCCGTTGCGGGTCTTTAAGGAAATGAGCGTCTTAAAGATCGCGGTCGAGGTGGGGTTCGTGGTCGGGATGACCGCTGCGATAACACCGATGGGCTCGGCGACACGCTTGATGCCGAACGCGGGATCCTCCTCTACAACGCCGCAGGTTTTCGTGTTTTTATAGGCGTTATAGATATATTCGGCGGCGTAGTGGTTCTTGATGACCTTATCTTCCACAACGCCCATGCCGGTTTCTTCCACCGCCATTTTGGCGAGCGGAATGCGCTGCTTATTCGCAGCGATGGCGGCGGCGCGGAAGATCTTATCCACCTGCTCCTGGGTATAGGTCGCAAAGGTCTCCTGCGCCTTGCGGACCCGTTTGAGCGCCTGTTCAAGCTTCTCAACCGAATCCACGATCTCGTAAGTCTTGGTCTTTTCCATTGTACCGTACTCCTTTATCGTCGTGATTACATGGACTGCTTTAGATGGGCGGACAGCACCGCGAGAGACGAGGCGATATTCTCGTTTTGCAAAAGCACCCCTTCGGGGACATGCAGATGCGTCGGCGCGAAGTTCCAGATCGCGCGCACCCCGCCGGACACGAGCAGATCGCAGACCTCCTGCGCGCTTTCGGCGGGAACGGTGATGATCCCGATATGGATGCCCATACGCCGGCAAAGGTCGGTGAGCTTTTCCATGGGGAGGATCATCGGCGCATCCTTGCCGTACATCGCTGCCGCATCGGCATTGCGGTCGAATGCCGCAACCAGGCGGATGCCGAACTGCGCAAAGCCCTCATAGCCGAGCAGCGCGCGGCCGAGCTTGCCTGCGCCCACGAGCACCGCTTCGTTGACGCTGTCGTAGCCGAGGAAGGCTTCGATATCCCGGATGAGCCGGGCAGTCTCAAAGCCGGTTTTCGGCTTGCCCGCACAAGAACTGACGGCGGCGATGTCTTTGCGCACCTGCACCTCATTAAGCCCCAAGGCTGCGGCGATCTTCGGCGCGGAAATGTGCGCCGCCTCTTCGCCTTGCAGACGTTTGAGGTAATCGAGATACATGGGAAGCCGCAGAAGCGTTTGTTTGGAGATGCTCCGAACGCCCGTTTGCGCGCTGCACATAAGCCCTATCGCCCCAATCAGTATTCTTGTATTGGTTTCATGATAGCTCAAGAAATCCCGCTTGTCAATGGGAATTTGTTAATATTTTAACATCTGTTTCCCTTGACAATTTTTTAACAGGACGCGCGTGCGTTTTGTGCAGATTTACGGCAGAAATTGTGGCGGCGGAGCGTTCGAAAAATAAAAAGCAAGGAGGGTTCTGCGTCTTAAAAAAGACACAGAACCCTCCTGTCCTACTCTATTGGCTTTTTGGCAGGCGTGGAAGCCTGCCACTACGCGGAAATATTTTGTTTTCTGCACAGCCGTCGGTTTTTTCTTGTCGCGCTCTGCTCGGGCGGGCACGGAGACCCGCCCCTACCGGGTTGTGCAGATTTGTGGGGTTGCACGCATTTTCTTGTGCCACTTCTGACTTCTGATTTCTGATTGCTGAATTCTGGACGCTGCGCTCTAAAAGGGCAGCAACAGCTTTGCGACCCGGAAGTAAATGAGCAGGGACATGGCGTCCACGATCGTCGAGATAAACGGGTTTGCCATGACCGCGGGGTCAAGGTGTACTTTTTTGGCAAGAATGGGCAGCAGGCAGCCGATGAACTTCGCCAGAATAATGGTCAGGATCATGGAAAGGCTTACGATGGCTGCTACGAGTACAGACACCTCATCCATCAGCAAAAGCCTGCCAAAGTTCACGGCGGCGAGCGTGATCCCGCAGAAGAACGCTACGCGAAATTCCTTCCAGACCACTTTAAACGTATCACGGAAAGCGATTTCTCCCAAAGAAAGGCCGCGGATAATGGTCGTGGAGGACTGCGCGCCGCAGTTGCCGCCCGTGCCCATCAGCATCGGGATGTACGCCGTGAGCACGACGTATGCTTGCAGCGCCGATTCGAAATTCTGGATGATCCGTCCCGTAAAGGTAGCGGAGACCATCAGCAGCAAAAGCCACGGAAAACGCTTTTTCCAAATCTCAAACACGCTCATTTTGAGGTATGGCTTGTCCGTGGGCGTGATCGCCGCCATTTTTTCGATGTCCTCGGTGTTCTCGTCCTGTAAGACATCCATGGCGTCGTCGATGGTGATGATCCCCACCAGACGGTTTTCCCGATCGACCACGGGCAGCGCCAAAAGGTCGTATTTGCGGAACTTTTCGGCGACAACCTCTTTATCCTCCAGCGTGGTCGTAGATATGATATTGGTATCCATGATCTCAAAGATCTTGTCGGTCTGGTCGGACAAAAGCAGATCTTTGACGGTCACGATCCCGAGGAGCTTTCGATTTTCATCTGTGACGTAGCAAATATAAATGGTCTCTTTGTCCACGCCCGTGCGGCGGATGCGCGTGAAAGCGTCCGCCACGGTCATGTATTTTTTCAAATCGACATATTCGGTCGTCATCAGGCTCCCGGCGGAGTCTTCAGGGTATTGCAGGATCTCGTTGATGCTTTTGCGCATCTCGGGATCGGTATGCTGGAGGATGCGCTTGACGACGGTGGCGGGCATTTCCTCAATAACGTCCACCGCGTCGTCCACATACATCTCGTCCAACACCTCGCGCAGCTCATTATCGCTGAACGCTCGGATCAGGAACTCCTGGTCATCGGAGTCCATGTTGACGAACACCTCCGCCGCAAGCTCTTTGGGGAGTATGCGATAGAGAAGCGGCAGCTTTTCCTGCGGCAGCTCTTTGAGCACGGTGGCGATGTCCGCTTCGTTCATGTCGGACAAAATTTCCTTGAGCTGCGGGTAATCCTTTTTCTCCAGCAGCTCGGTGACTTTTTCGTACACTTTGTTTCCCTCCCGTGGATCATATGTTTGCGTAATCAGGAAACAAAGCACAAGACCTTTAGGGGCAGCGGATCAGATCCGCTGCCGTATTTCCGAAACGGCGGCACGAAAAGCAGCCGCTTCCCGCCGCTTACTTCGCGGTGGTTTCGGGTCTGTGCCTTTGGTGCTTCCCGTGTCCATTCGTTTCACCTCACAAATTTAAAATCAAATCGCAAAAAAGCGCATACCGCCGAACGAAAATAAGACGGTATGCGCACTATGTTTTCGTTCAAGCTTTAGCTTCAGAGGGCGATGAAACTGCGTTAAAGCACACCTTCGCTTTCGATGTGCCCTGTTGACCTGCTGACGGTGTCTCCACCGTTTCGCGGCAGCAGCCCGTATCCCTGTGGGAGCCTTACCTACCGATATTGTTTTTTTTTGCAAAAGATATTATGAACCAAAAATCCGGCGTTGTCAATAGCCGTCGAAAAATTCGGTCAAGCCTCGTATTTTTTCACGCAGGCTTCGATGGTTTCCAAAAACGATTCCTCGCCGATGGTGTTCCACTTAAAGAACATCCCCGTACTGCCGCCGGAGGTGATCACGCACAAATCAGATGATGCATCGTCCCCGAACAGCGTAACGGTCATGCTCACACGGTTGCCGCCCGTGTAGCTGTACCGCTCGAAAACCCCGGCATAGCACCGTACGCCGTTTTTCTCATATAAAACCGAATCCTCTTTGGACGCGGAAACGCTGCCCTGCATGATTTCATTTTCCAGATCCGAAACGATTGCCTGAAAATCCCCGCGCAGCGTCGCTTCGAGTTTTGCCATAGCCTTTCCCCCGCTTTTTACTCAGCCCTTTAAGCCGCGCTCCTGCCTGTCCATATCCTCGACAACGATATCATAGATCTCGCCGAGCGTCGAGCAATATTCCAGCACCTTCCACGGCTCGTTGGTGTGGAAATGGATCTTGATAAGATCCTCGTCGCCCACGGCAAGCAGGCAGTCGCCCTTAAAATGTTCTAAAAAGTAGTCGTGAATTTCGTCCTCATCAAGATCCTCGCCCTCGATGAGCAGCTGGGTATCATAACGGTATTCCAACATATGCGTTTCTCCTTTTTTGTTTCGTTGTTAGGATACCACGGCTTCTGTAAAATTACAAGCCGCTGTTCGCCATTTTTTCAACTGCGCAGACCGTAAGCGTTTTGCCGTATACCGTAAATCGGACCTCAAAGCCTGCGAACGGAAAGCCGTATACCCGCTCTCCATCCTCCTGCCGGTATCCCGGTCGCGGATCCTGCGCGAGCACGTCCATGAGCGTTTCACGTTTTTCTTCGGGCAGCTTTTTCAAAAGCGCTTGCGGGAAATCCACCTGCAAATGCACTTCCGCGGGCGGTACGGCAAAGCCGCCGCGGGCCTTTGGACGCGCGTCCGCATACGGTACATAGGGCTTGATATCGAAAATCGGCGTGTTGTCGGTCATATCCGCGCCCGTCACAACCAGTATGGGCCCGTTCGGTGTATGCAATTCCACTTTTTCAAGCCGCACGCAGGAAAGCCCCAGCGGGTTCGGACGGAACGGCGAACGGGTGGCGAACACACCCATGCGCCGGTTGCCGCCGAGCTTCGGCGGGCGGACGGTGGGCGACCACGGCTTTTGCGGATTTTCGGAGAACTGCCACAATAGCCACAGGTGCGAAAAACCGTCTATCCCGCGCAGCGCGTCCGCATTGCGGAATTCCGGCTCGAACACGATTTTCCCCCGCAGCGTTTCGACTATGCCGCTTTGGCGCGGCACGCCGAACTTTTCGGGAAAATCCGTTCGAATATGCGCGATGATGCGCATGGGGACGGTGTTTCCTGTCTGCGCGGTCATTTCGTATCCTTTTTGCCGCCCTTGCTTTCGCGCTCACGGATGATGTAGCGCGTGGGCGTGCCCTCAAGCCCGAACACCTCGCGGATGCGGTTGTCGATATACCGCTGGTAGCTGTAATGGAACAGGTCTTTGCGGTTGACGAAGCACACAAATGTAGGCGGACGCGTGGAAGCCTGGGTCATATAATAGATTTTCAAACGCCTGCCCTTATCGGTGGGGGGCTGCACGCGCAGGGTCGCGTCGGCAAGCACCTCGTTGAGCTTGCCCGTGGAAATGCGCATGGCGTTTTGCGTATCAACAAATTTGATAAGCTCCAAAAGGCGGTCGAGCCGCTGGCCCGTTTTTGCGGAGATGAAAATGATCGGGGCATAGCTCATGAACGCAAAATCGTTCATCAGCTTTTTGCGCTCGCGATCCATGGTCGCGCCGTCTTTCGCAACGGCGTCCCACTTGTTGACGGCGATGATGCACGCCTTGCCCATTTCGTGCGCAATACCTGCGACCTTGGAGTCCTGCTCGGTAAAGCCTTCGGTCGCATCAATGAGAATGACGCACACGTCGGCGCGTTCGACCGCCATTTGCGCGCGCAGGACGGAATATTTTTCGATCTTGTCCTCCACCTTGCTTTTGCGGCGAAGCCCGGCGGTGTCGATAAGCACGAATTTGCCATGCTCGTTTTCAAGCCGTGTATCCGTCGCATCGCGCGTGGTGCCCGCGATATTGGAGACGATCGCACGGTTCTCGCCCGTCAGGGCGTTGACCAGCGATGATTTGCCGACGTTGGGCTTACCGATCACGGCGACACGCACGGTATCGTCGTCTTCCTCCTCCCCCGCCTCGGCGGGCAGGAGCGCCAGCACGGCGTCGAGCAGGTCGCCCGTGCCGTGTCCATGCACGGAGGAAACCGCGACCGGGTCGCCGAGCCCTAAATTATAGAACTCGTAAAACTCGGCGGGCACTTCGCCGACGGTATCGCATTTGTTGACGCAAAGCACGATGGGCTTGCCGCTTTTTTGCAGCATGGCGGCGACGTCCTCATCCGTCGCGGTAACGCCCGTGCGCAGATCGGTGACCAGCACGATGACGTCCGCGCTCTCGACGGCCAGCTGTGCCTGTGTGCGCATTTGCGAAAGGATCACGTCGTCGGAATACGGCTCGATACCGCCCGTATCCACAAGCAGCATATGATGCCCGAGCCACTCGCAGTCGCCGAAAATACGGTCGCGCGTGACGCCGGGCGTATCGTCCACGATGGACAGCCGTTTACCGACCAATTTGTTGAACAGAGTGCTCTTGCCGACATTGGGTCTGCCGACGATCGCAACCACGGGACGTGCCATAGCCTCACTCTCCCAAAAGATTTTGAAGCAGCTCCTGCCCGTTATTGCCCGTCGGGATAACGGGCACGCCGAGGCGGGCTTCGGCTTCTTTTACGGTTATATCGTCTAAAAATTTATTGTTCTCGGTTGGACGGGACGTGTAGTCGATCGTCATCACGAGCGGGATGAGCAGCGCTTCTCCCAATTCCACACCCGCAAGTTGTTCGAGCAGATCCTGCCCCGTAAGCAGGCCTGCGACGGTGATATGCTCGCCGAAAAAGCGGTTTTCAATCGCAACGACCTGAATCGCACAGCCGATCTTTTCAGCGGCGGCGGTGCAAAGCTCCTGCATGAGCGGGTAAGCGGCTTTCCCTGTTGCTAAGGTGAGTTTTGAATATTTTGAAACAGCTGTGCATGCACACAACGCTTCGTAAAATTCCTCGCGCAGCGAAGTCCAAAGCCCTACGCCGTTGTCAAGCTGGGGATAGCCGTCATAATAGTCGCCGCCGGGCATCGGACGGCGGGCTTTGAGAAAAAACTCGTCCGCCGGGTAGCAAAGCCGCACGCCGTGGCGCGCTTTGAAATCCGACGAAAAGCGTTCGACCGTATCGATCACTTGCCCCGCCGTCTCTTCGGTGTACGGTCGGAGCGGGAAAAGCCCTTCACGGTAGCGCGTCAGCCCCACGGGCACGGCGGCGATGCTTTGCACCGCCGGATAGAGCCGGCCGAGCTCTTGAAGGCTGAATTCGAGTTCTTTCCCGTCATTGATGCCGGGGCACAGCACAAGCTGGGTATTCATTTGAATGCCCGCCTTGGCGAACCGTGAAAGAACCGAGAGCGCTTCGCCCGCATGGGGGTTGCCCATCATTTTGACGCGAAGCTCCGGGTTCATAGTATGCACAGAAATGTTGACGGGGCTGATGCGCATGGCGATGATACGTTCGATCTCGTGTTCGGAAATGTTCGTCAGCGTGATGTAGTTGCCGAACAGGAAGGAAAGGCGTGAGTCGTCATCCTTAAAATACAGGCTTTCGCGCATACCGGGCGGGAGCTGGTCGATAAAGCAGAAGATGCACTTGTTTTTACAGTGCTGCTGCTTGTCCATGAGATAGGTTTCAAAGGATAACCCGGTGTCTGCCGTTGGCATATGCACGCGCCGCGTCTTGCCGCCGCGGCAGGAGAATTCCATGGTGACGGGTGCGAAGCTCATATAAAAGTCGTAGTCGAGGATGTCCTCGATTTCCTTGCCGTCCACGGTCAGGAGCCTGTCCCCCGCGCGAACGCCTGCAAGCCAGCAGCGGGAAAACCGCCGTACCGCTTGAATTTGAACCGCCATACTGCCGCCCCCTTTCACACACGAGAAAAAGGCGGGGAAGACTGCACTTCTCCGCCCTTTTGACTTTTACGCGAATTTTGCCGCAGTTTAAGCCTCTTCCTTGACGACGACCTGACGGCCGTTGTAGTAGCCGCAGGCAGCGCAGACTCTGTGCGTCCTTTTGTATTCGCCGCAATGCGGGCACTTCTGAAGCTCAGGCGCGGTCATTCTCCAAACATTGGAACGTCTCTTGTCGCGTCTCGCTTTGGAAACTCTTCTCTTCGGTACTGCCATAGTAAGCTCTCCTTATCCTGATCTACGAAATTTCATCTGTCAGCAGCTGCTGCAAAACCGCAAGCCGTGGATCCACAGGCTTTTTGCAGCTGCACGCCGTTTCGTTCAAGTCGGCGCCGCACATAGGGCAAAGCCCTTTGCAGTCCGGCTTGCAAAGCGTTTTGGGCTCAAGCGCAAGCAAAATATCCTCACGCACAAGCGAATCCAAATCAAAATGCAAATCCTGCACTTCTATGAACTCGTCATCGTCCTCATCCGCAAGTGTTTGTACGAGCACATGGGAAAACTGCTTTTGAAAAGGAACCTGTATGGGCTTTAAGCAACGGTCACACACCGTTTCATGGGTAAAAGAGACCGAAGCCGAAAGCGTTACGATGCCCGCACGGTTTTCCACCGCGCCCGAGACCTCAACGGATTCGGAGATGCCGCTGTCGGCAGGCACAAACGCATACGCAAACGGCAGCCGCGCCCCGATGTTGTTAAAAACAGGCTCTAAATCCAAAAACATACCATACCTCGTCTTAGCGCAACAAATATTATATAGGCTCGGGTTCGGTTTGTCAACAAAAAGTTTCTGTTTTTCGGAAAATCCGCGGGCACTCTCCGCACGGCATCGCCGCTTTCCGCACAAAAAGGCGCATGAAACCCCCTTGGAGGCTCCATGCGCTTAAAAACGTTCGTATTACGCTTTCAGTTGATCTTCTCGCAATATGCGAACATGCGCTCCGGGAGATTCTCCAGATCCGTAGAAACGGTGAAGCAGAATCTGGTGCCCGCCATTTTGGAAAGGTCGTCCACCTTTTTCAGGAAATCCGCAAGCTGTTCATAGTCTCTGCCGCCGATGCGGAAGGTGGCATCCACAAAGATATCGGTGATGTCATGGTCCCCTGCGCAAAGCCCGCTTAAGAAGCCGTAAAACGCGTCAAAGCCCGACACAAAATAGCTGTCGGTCGCAACAAGCCGCGCGCGGTAGTTGACGTCGTATGTAAGCTTTGTCTCCTTTTCCACGCAGATGACATGCCCGTCGGATTTTTCGATCGCGGCGTTGACCTTGTCCACCAGCAGTTTTGTTTTTCCCGAGCCTTTGTGCCCAATGATAAGAGATACCATAGAATCTCCTCCTGTAAATTTATATGTACTCCGCAAAATGCGGAAAACGGAACAAAATCAACCGCGCAAACGTGCTTCGAGCGCCTTGGTTTTTTCTTCGTAACCGGGCTTGCCCAGCAGCGCGAACATGTTGCTCTTGTAGCTCTCCACACCCGGCTGGTCAAAGGGGTTGACCCCGAGCATGTAACCGGAAACGGCACAGGTCATTTCCAGGAAATAGACGAGATAGCCGAACGTATATGCGTTCATTTCGGGAAGCTCCAGCACGAGGTTCGGCACGCCGCCGTCCACATGCGCGAGCACCGTGCCCTCAAACGCCTTGCGGTTGACGAAGCTCACGGTCTTGCCCGCCAGGAAGTTGAGCCCGTCGGCGTTTTCAGCCTCTTCGGTAATGGTAAGATCGGTTTTCGGCTTTTCGAAAATGACCGCCGTTTCAAACAGCAGACGCTCGCCCTCTTGGATATACTGCCCCATGGAGTGCAGATCCGTGGAAAACACAGCGGAAGCGGGGAACAGCCCCTTGCCGTCTTTCCCCTCGGACTCGCCGAACAACTGCTTGAACCACTCGTTCATCATGGTGTAATCCGGTTCGTAGGCAACCATCATTTCCACGCGCTTGCCCTTGCGATACAAGAGGTTGCGCGCCGCCGCATACTTGCAGCAGTCGTTTTTAGTAAGGTCGTCGCTCGAATACGCTTCGCGCGCGTCGCGCGCGCCCTGCATCATACTTTCAATATCAATACCGGCCGCGGCGATCGGCAAAAGCCCGACCGCTGTGAGCACGGAATACCTGCCGCCGACATCGTCGGGCACGACAAAAGTTTCATACCCTTCGCGGTCGGCAAGCGCTTTAAGCGTACCTTTCGCCTTATCGGTGGTGACATAGATCCGCTTTGCGGCTTCCTGTTTACCGTACTTTTTCTCCAGCAGCTCGCGGAACACGCGGAACGCCACTGCCGGCTCCGTAGTCGTGCCGGACTTGGAGATCACGTTCACGGAAAAGTCCTTGCCCTCGCAAAGCGAGACGATCTCGTTGAGCGTAGAAGCGCTGATGGAATTGCCGGAGAAAAAGATCTGGGGGGTATCCTTACACACAAGGTTGTAGTTTTGTGAAGTGCAATACTCGATCGCAGCACGCGCGCCGAGATAGCTGCCGCCGATGCCGATGACGACAAGGACCTTGGAGTCGGAGCGGATCTTCTCCGCTGCCTTTTGGATGCGCGCAAATTCCTCTTTATCATAATTCACGGGCAGATCGACCCAGCCGAGGAAGTCGTTGCCCTTGCCGCTTTTTTCGCGGACCGCTTTATGCGCTGCGGCAGCCTCAGCGGCGACCGCATCAAAATCGCTTTCGGAAAGAAAGCCGTTTACGTATTTTGTGTCAAATCGAATGGTCATGTGCTTGGTTTTCCCTTTCACTGCCGCACCGCGCGGCAAAAATCCATAAATTTTATGTTCTTATTCTATCCTAAAACGCGTCTGTTTTCAATACGAAATTATGAATTTTTTAGAAAATCTTACTTTCCCCCGGCAACACGGCAGGCGTTTTAAGAGCAAAGCGCAAGCAAAACGCGGCGAAACGCTTCTAAGAGCGTGAGCTTTGGGATCTCCTCGGCGCAAAGCAGGTCGCAGGTATACACGGTTTCGCCGTCTAACTTGAAATGCACGCGACCGAGCAGCTGGCCTTTCTCGACAGGCGCCGCCACCTCAGCCGCCATGTCGACCTCCTGCGTGAGTTCCTGAGAAGTGCCTTTTTTGAGCACAACGCTTTGTGCTTCGGGGATGACGGGCATGACGGACGGCACCGTGCCGCCGAGCACGCCGACAGCAGGGATGCGCGTTTCGTCCACGGAAAGCGCCTGCGCCGCGTAATTGGCGAACCCCCAATCGAGCATGGCGCGCGCGCCGTTAAAACGGTCGTCGCTCGTGTCGCTGCCGAGCACGACCGCGATAAGCTCCAGCCCGTCGCGTTCGGCGGTCGCGGAAACGCAGCAGCCCGCCTTAGAGGTCGTGCCGGTTTTTAAGCCCGTGATCCCGTCGTAAAAGCGCACCAGGCGGTTGGTGTTGACAAGCTCCGTTTCGCCGCCGCGCAGGGAATCCATCCAGATCGTAGAATACTCGCGGATGAGCGCATGCTTTAAAAGCTCGCGTGACATCAGCGCGATGTCATACGCGCTGGTTTTGTGGGTGTCCGTCGTGTCGTCCAGCCCCGTGCAGTTCTCAAAATTCGTGTCCAGCATCCCAAGCTGCCGCGCGCGCTCGTTCATCAGCTTTACAAACGCCGTGCTGCTGCCCGCGACAAATTCGCCGAGCGCCTCGCATGCATCGTTGGCACTGGCGACCGCAGCCGCCTTGATGAGCTCATCCACGGTCATCTGCTCGCCCTCCTCAAGCCAGATCTGCGAGCCGCCCTTGCTGACCGCTTCGGCGCTGGCGGTGACGGTGTCGGTAAGGGCGATCTGTCCGCTTTCGACCGCCTCCATGACGAGAAGCAGCGTCATGATTTTGGTGACGGAGGCAGGGAAAAGCTGCTCATGCGCATTGCTTGCCATGAGCACGCTGCCGGTATTCGCCTCCATAAGCACGGCGGCCTTGGCATTGACCTCGACCTGCATTTCGGGAAACGTCTCGGTATTTGCCGACATTTCTTCTGCTCCCACCGGTACGGCGGCGCACCAAAGCAGCAATCCGCAAAGCAGCACGACCAAAAATCTCTTCATGGAATTTACCCCTCTTCACACGCTTTTTCTACCATTCTATATGCGCACGGGTGTTGTAAAATTCGATTTTTATGTTACAATAAACAAAGTTACAAACCGCAGAACCATTCCTTTTTCGGAGGCGCAACATGACCGATTATGACTCCGCAGCCGCACGCGTTGCGGAACTGACCAAGCTGCTGAATCACTACATTTACCGCTATTATGTCGAAAACGAGAACGACGTGGACGACTACACCTATGATATGCTCATGCGCGAGCTGCAATCGCTTGAGGAGAAGTACCCGCAGCTTTTGCGTCCCGACTCCCCCACGCACCGCGTCGGCGGCAGTGCGGATAACACGTTTGCGCCCGTCACGCACACCGTGCGCATGGAAAGTTTGCAGGATGCGTTTTCCGAGGAGGAGATCCGCGACTTTGATACGCGCGTGCGCGCGGTCTGCCCGGATGCGCAATATGTGGTGGAGCCGAAGATCGACGGGCTTTCCGTTTCGCTCGAATACCGCGACGGCGTGCTCGTGCGCGGCAGCACCCGTGGTGACGGCGACGTCGGAGAGGACATCACCGCCAACCTGCGTACCGTACGCGCCGTACCGCTGCGCATAAAAGAGGAACTGCCGTTTTTGGAGGTGCGCGGCGAGGTGTACCTGCCGCGTGAAACCTTTGATGAAATTGTCAAAGAGCAGGAACTGCGCGGGGAAAAGCCGTTTAAGAACCCGCGCAACGCGGCGGCGGGTTCGCTTAGGCAAAAAGATCCCAAGATCACGGCGCGGCGGCATTTGGATATTTTTGTATTCAACGTGCAGCAGATCGAGGGAAAAACGCTCGCCGGGCACAAGGAATCGCTCGACTTTCTGCGTGCACTCGGGTTTCGCACCGTGCCGTTTTACACGAAGGTCTCGGATATTGAAAGCGCGCTTGCGGAGATCCGCCGCATCGGGGAGATCCGCCACACGCTGCCGTTCGACATTGACGGCGCGGTCATCAAGACCGACGATTTTGCCCAGCGCACGCGTTTGGGCAGCACGGCGAAATTCCCGAAATGGGCGGTCGCATTCAAATATCCGCCTGAGGAACGGGAGACCGAGCTTCTGGACATAGAGATAAATGTGGGGCGCACGGGCGTGCTCACGCCTACGGCGGTGCTCTCCCCCGTGTTTCTTGCGGGGACGACCGTAAGCCGTGCGACGCTGCACAACGAGGATTTCATCCGCGAAAAGGGCATTTCCATAGGCGACACGGTGCTGGTACGCAAAGCAGGCGACATTATCCCCGAAGTGCTGTCCGTCGCCAAGCATGACCCAAACGCGCCGCTTTACCAAATGCCGCGCATCTGCCCCGCCTGCGGCGCACCCGCGGTGCGCGAGGCGGGAGAAGCTGCCGTGCGCTGCACGAACCCCGACTGTCCCGCACAGCTTCTGCGGATGCTCATTCACTTCTGCTCGCGGGACGCGATGGACATCGAAGGCTTAGGCGAAGCGGTATTGGAAACGCTCGTGAACCGCGGGATGCTCACAAATGCCGCGGACATTTATAATTTGGATTACGAACAGATCGCGGCGCTCGACGGAATGGGCAAAAAGAGCGCCGATAATCTGCGTGCCGCCGTCGAGAAATCCAAGGGAAACGACCTTGCCCGTTTGATCTTTGCACTCGGTATCCGCCACATCGGTCAAAAGGCGGCGGCACTGCTCGCCGTTCGCTTCGGCACGATGGACGCGCTGCTTGCCGCTTCGCGCGAAGAGATCCTCTCGATCGACGGCTTCGGCGAGGTCATGGCGGATGCGGTACTTCAATTCTTTTCGCTGCCGCAGTCGTGCGAACTGCTCGAAAAGCTGCAGAAGGCAGGCTTGAATATGCGTTCCCTGAAAGAGGTCAGGGACACGCGTTTTGCGGGGCTTACCTTTGTGCTGACGGGCACGCTGCCCACCATGACGCGCAGTGAAGCGTCCGAGATCATTGAAAATTTCGGGGGCAAAACGGCATCTTCCGTTTCGAAAAAGACAAGCTACGTGCTTGCGGGGGAGGACGCGGGCAGCAAGCTGCGCAAGGCAACAGAGCTTGGTGTACCGATCTTGTCTGAGGATGATTTTTTAAAAATGGTTCAAGAATGAACCAATTTAAAATAAAACATTTTCACTGCTTTCGCCGTCTATAGGGGTTTTCTCCTGTAGACGGTTCTTTTTTATACTCTAAGTCTACAATTTGTTCATAATTAGACACAAAATGTTTTTATTTTTCAGTATTGATTTTTATTATTCCCTCTGATATACTTAACAGGTACTTTGTGAGGTGTTGAGTTTGACCTGGCAGGAAATTTACAAAAACAAACAAAAAGACGTATTGGACGCCATTTCGCTGATCCACGACGGCGATACGGTCGTGACCGGCTTCGCCTGCGGGGAACCGTTCGGCATTGAGGACGCCATGGTGGAGCACTACGAACAGTTCCACGACGTGACCATCGTCAATATGCTGACAATGGGCGACTCACCGTGGATCCGTGCGGAGATGAAAGGTCATTTTCGCCTCAACTGCATGTTTGCTTCCGCCAGCAACCGTCAGGCGGTCTCAAGCGGCATCGCGGATTTCACGACCTGTCATTTTTATGAGATCCCGGAGATGCTGCGCGTCTACATCCGGCCGCGCGTAGCGATCGTCATGCTCTCGCCCCCGGACGAGCATGGGTACTGCTCCTTCGGCACCAATGTGGATTATATCAAGGGCGTCTGCGACCACGCCGAAGTCATCATCGCACAGATCAACAAATATGTGCCGCGTACCTTCGGCAATGCCAACATCCACGTGCGCGACATCACGGCGTTCGTCGAGATCGACCGTCCCCTGCCGCAGCTGCCGGACGCACCTGTCGGCGAGGTGGAAATGCAGATCGGGAAATACTGCGCGGACCTCGTCCGCGACGGCGACACGCTGCAGCTCGGTATCGGCGCGCTGCCCAACGCCGTTTGCCGGCAGCTTTGGGACAAAAAAGACCTGGGGCTGCACAGCGAATTGGTCGGCGACGGCGTTGTCGATCTTTTGGAAGCGGGCGTCATCAACAACAAGAAAAAGTCCATCAACCGTGGGCGCAGCATTCTCGGCGCAACGTTCGGCTCGGACAAGATCAACCGCTACATAAACAACAACCCGGCGGTGGAGCTACACCCCATCGATTACGTCAACAACCCGCTGGTCATCGCACAGAACGACAATATGGTCTCGATCAACTCGTGCTTACAGATCGACCTGCTCGGACAGATCGTTTCGGACACCATCGGCTTGCGGCAGTTCAGCGCCGTGGGCGGGCAGGTGGATTTTGTACGCGGCGCGACCATGAGCCGTGGCGGCCGTTCCATCATCGCGATGTGCTCGACGGCGAAGGGCGGCAATATTTCGCGCGTCGTGCCGCTCATCACGGAAGGTTCCGCTGTCACAACCCCGCGCAATGACGTGAACTTTGTCGTGACGGAATACGGCGTAGCACAGCTCAAGGGCAGAACGCTGAAAGAACGCGCAGCGGCGCTCATTCGCATTGCGCACCCGGATTTCCGTCAAGAACTTGCGGAGGAATACCGCCGCCGTTTCGGGGAAGACCCGCCGACTACGGCCGGAATGCCGCATGTCAGCTAATTTGTTTATTCTAAAAAATAAAATAAAAGTAAAGGAATCAAAACATGGCAGTCACAAAATCCATCCACTTTGACATTCAGAGAAAGATCGTTTCCAACATGACCTCGGAAAGCTGGGAGACGATCCCGCATTCCTCTTTCATCTATGACGCGGACGTCACGGATTTTATGAAAGAGCTCAAAGCGCTCAACGCCGAGCGCGCCAAAGAGGACCGTTTCACCGTCAACACCGTCATACTCAAGGTCATTGTGGAGGGCTTAAAGGCGGCGCCGATGCTTAACTCCACCATTGAATTCAACCGCAAGCTCGTCCGCGGGCGACTGGATCTGCACGATGACATCAACATTTCGATGCCGATGATCCTGCCGAATGGAAAGATGATGACGATCAACCTGCACAACTTTGAAAACAAGTCGCTTACGGAAATGACAGAATACATTCAGGACGTTGTGCGCCGTGCAAACAACACGAACCTCACGGAGGTCATGTTTGAAGTCTCCATGGACAATACCCTTAAAGCGCTGCGCAAGGGGCATATCGCCACGGTCATCAACCGTTTGATCGGCTCGAAGACCGGCAAGCACAAGGTTAAGACGCTCACGGGAAAAGCAAAGCGCGAATATTATGCGATCCCCGAAAAGGACCGCCTGACCTTCCGCGACATTGAGCAGGGCACCGTAACGGTCACGAATGTCGGTTCTGTGTACCGCTATCAGAAAGGGCAGGTCGCGCTGTTGGAGATCATCCCGCCGCAGGTCAGTGCGTTCTGCATCGGCGGTATTCAGGAACGCGCCGGCGTCAAGACCGACGAAAACGGCAACAAGGTCTTCGACGCACGGCAGATTTTGCCGATCTGCATGGCGTTTGACCACCGCGCGGTGGACTTCGGCGAGGTCGCGCCGTTCTTAGTGAAATGCGACGAGATTTTTGCAAATCCGTCTGTGATCCGCGAGTGGGTCTGATTTACATCACATACAAATACAAATTTGCCGCCGTCCCATATTGGGACGGCGGCATTTCGTTATAATCTCGGTCTTTGCAGGTCGTTTCTCCCCTGCTGTGCCGCTTTTGCCTTTTACAGCGTGAGCTGCTCGCCCGCATCCTCGGCGGAAAGCAGCGCGCCTGCCGCGGGCAGGGAGCGCGTGCGATAGCGCGCGGGCTTTTGGAATTCGCCTTCGCGGTACTCGCGCACACTTACGACACGATGTCCTTTTTTGAGCGTCATCACCGCGACGCCCTGCGTATCCTTGGTGGTCTTCGGCGCAACGGCGCCCGTATTGAGCAGCAAAATGCGTCCTGCCGTAGACTGCACCACGAGCTCACAATCCGCTTCGATTTGACGCACGGCGGCAAGCGGGAATTTGTCGCAATAGGCTTTGATAAGCTTCTTGCGGTTGGTTTTAGTCGCATAGGCGGAAAGATCGACCTTCGCAAGCTTGCCGTTTTCGAAGAAGAACAGCATATAGCCCTTGTAATCGGTTGTGACTGCCATGTAAACGGCGGACTCGCCCGCATCCATATGCAGCTTAGAGGGGACAAAATCGCCCAAAACGCTTGCCTTGGTATCCTCAAAATCCGCCGCTTTCGCCTTATACACCTGGCAGCGGTCGGTGAAGAACAGCAAATCTGTGTTGTTGGTCGCCTCCACAGTCAAAAGCAGGCTGTCGCCGTCCTTGAGCTTTTGCTCGCCGCTCATGCGCAGCGACTGCGGGGTGATCTTTTTGAAATACCCCTCTTTTGTGAAAAACAGGTGCACGGGGTAATCGGGAATCTCTTCAAACACTTCGTCATCCGTTTCGGCGTCGGCAAAAATAATCTCGCTGCGGCGCGGCATGGCGTATTTTTCCACAACGCTGTGCAATTCCGAGACGATGATCTTTTTGACGCGCGCACGGCTGGCGAGAATATCTTCCATATCCTCGATGCGCTCGCGCAGCTCTGCGATGTCGGCGGTGCGTTTGAGGATGTATTCGCGGTTCAAATGGCGCAGCTTGATCTCGGCGACGTATTCCGCCTGCACTTTGTCAATGCCGAAGCCGATCATCAAATTCGGCACGACCTCAGCTTCTTCGTCGGTGGAACGGATAATGCGGATCGCCTTGTCGATGTCCAATAGGATCTTTTGCAGGCCCTCCAAAAGATGCAGACGGTCCTTTGCGCGGTTCAAATCGAAATAGGTGCGGCGGCGCACGCATTCCGAGCGAAAAGCGATCCACTCGAGCAGCAGGTCGCGCACGCCCAGCACGCGCGGCACGCCCGCGATGAGCACATTGAAGTTGCAGGCAAAGGAATCCTCCAGCGGCGTAGACTTGTAAAGCTTTTTCATCAGCTTGTCGGGGTCGGTGCCGCGTTTATAGTCGATCGTAATCTTTAAGCCCTTTTTATCCGTTTCGTCGCGCACGTCGGCGATCTCGCGCGCCGCGCCGCTTTTGACCTTTTCAATGATCTTTTCAATGATCGCTTCCGCCGTGGTGGTGGGCGGGATTTGCGTGATATCAATGCAGTGGTTGGCTTTATCGACCGTGTATTTTGAGCGCACCTTGAATGAGCCGCGTCCCGTGCGGAAGATCTCGCGCATCTGCGCTTCGTCATAGACGATCTGCCCGCCGCCGACAAAATCGGGCGCTTTGATGATCTCGTTTATATCAAAATCCGCATCCTTGATGAGCGCCTCGGTCGCCTCGCAGATCTCGCGCAGGTTAAATGAGCAGATCGACGACGCCATACCGACGGCGATGCCCGTATTCGCGTTGACGAGCACCGACGGGAACGTCACGGGGAACAGCGTCGGTTCCTTCATGGTATTGTCGTAGTTGTCTACGAAATCCACCGTATCCTTGTCGATGTCGGCGAACAGCTCGGCGGCGATAGGCTCGAGCTTTGCCTCCGTATAACGGGAGGCGGCACACTGCATATTGCGCGAATACGCCTTGCCGAAGTTGCCCTTGGACTGGATGTACGGGTGCAAAAGCGCTTCGTTGCCGCGTGTCAAGCGCACCATGGTCTCATAGATCGGCCCATCGCCGTGGGGGTTGAGCTGCATGGTGCGGCCGACGATATTGGCGGATTTAATGGTGCCGCCCGAGAGCAGCCCCATTTTATACATCGTATATAACAGCTTGCGGTGCGAGGGCTTAAAGCCGTCGATCTCGGGGATCGCGCGCGAGAGGATCACGCTCATGGCATAGGGCATATAGTTCGTTTCGAGTGTTTCGGTGATATATTGCTCGACGACCTCGCCCGCGCCCAAAATATGGGCGTTCGGCTGCGCCGTTTCATCGCGCTGCGCTGTTTTTTGTTTCGGTTTTCTCGGCATTCTGTTCACTCCCTTTCGCGCTCACCTTACGAGATATCCGCAAGCTCCAGATACATGTGCCCGTTTTCGGCGATGTGCTCTTTGCGGCCTTGCAAATTATCACCCAAAAGCAGGTCAAATTTTGCGGAGACCGCCTCAGGCGAATAGTCGGGCTCCACTTTGATAAGGCGGCGGGTCTTGGGATTCATGGTGGTCAGCCACATCATGTCCGCTTCGTTTTCGCCAAGTCCCTTCGAGCGCTGGATGGTGAATTTGCGGTCACCGAGCTCGCTTAATACTTCCTGCTTTTCCTTTTCGGTATAGCAGAACCAGGTTTCATCCTTGGAATTGATCTCATACAGCGGGGATTCCGCAATATAGACCTTGCCCGCGCGGATGAGCGTCGGCATCAGCCGATAGATCATGGTAAGGATCAGCGTGCGGATCTGAAAGCCGTCTACGTCGGCATCGGTACAGATGATGACCTTGCTCCAGCGCAGGTTGTCGAGGTTAAAGGAAGACAGCTCCTTGCTCGCCTTGCCCGTGACCTCCACCCCGCAGCCGAGGACTTTAATGAGGTCAACGATGATATCGCTTTTGAAAATTTTGTTGTACTCCGCTTTCAGGCAGTTGAGGATCTTGCCGCGCACGGGGATGATCGCCTGAAAGGCGCTGTCGCGCGCCTGTTTGCACGCGCCGAGCGCCGAATCGCCCTCCACGATGAAGATCTCGCGTTCGCTGACGTCTTTCGAACGGCAGTCCACGAATTTTTCGACGCGGCTGGTGAGATCATTTCCGGTTTGCAGCGTCTTTTTCAGATTCAGGCGCGTGCTTTCCGCCTTGACGCGCGAGCGCATATTGATCAGCACCTGATTGCCGATCTTTTCAGCCTCCAGCGGGTTTTCGATAAAATAAATCTCCAGCTGATGGCGGAAAAACTCGGTCATCGCTTCCTGAATAAACTTATTGGTAATGGATTTTTTGGTCTGGTTCTCGTAAGATGTCTGTGTCGAGAACGAAGAAACGACCAGCACCAAACAATCCTCCACATCCTGAAAGCTGATCTTACCGTCGGTCTTTAAATACTTGCCGTTGGTTTTCAGATAGGCATCGATCTGCGAAACGAACGCGCTTCTGACCGCTTTGTCGGGCGCGCCGCCATGCTCAAGGAAGCTGGAGTTATGGTAATACTCCTTGAGCTGCTTTTTGTTGGAAAAGCAGAGCACGGCGTTGATCTTGACTTTATATTCGGGCTTGTCCGCACGGTCTCTGCCCTTACGTTCAGTCTGCCAGACCTGCACATCGGAAAGTGCATCCTCGCCGACGAACTCCTTGACGTAATCCAAAATACCGTTCGCGTATTGATATTCGTAAGTATCGAAGCTGTTGGGCCCGATCTGGTCACGCAGGATAAAGCGCACGCCTGCATTGACAACAGACTGACGGTGCAGCGTGTCCTGATAATAGGAAAGCGGAATGTCAATGTCGGTAAATACTTTCAAATCGGGCTTCCAGCGGATGCGCGTGCCCGTATCGCGCTTATGGTACGGCTCACGCTGCAATTCGCCGTCGGGCTCCCCCGCTTTGAAGTGCATAACGTACTTCGTACCGTTTTTGTGGATCTCCGCTTCCATATATTCCGAGGCGTACTGCGTGGAGCAAAGGCCCAAGCCGTTAAGACCTAAGGAATACTCATAGCTGCCGCCGTCGTTGGTGTTGTATTTACCGCCGGCATACAGCTCGCAAAATACGAGTTCCCAATTGTAGCGCTTCTCCTTTTCGTTGTATTCCATAGGGATGCCGCGCCCGAAGTCCTGCACCTCAATAGACTTGTCCAGATAGCGGGTAACGATGATCTTGTCGCCAAACCCTTCCCGCGCCTCATCAATGGAGTTGGAAAGGATCTCAAACATCGCGTGCTGGCAACCGTCAATACCGTCCGAGCCGAAAATGACGCCCGGACGCAGGCGCACGCGGTCGGCGCCCTTGAGCTGTGAGATGCTTTCTTCCGTATATGCCGCTTTTTTTGCCATACTATGCCTTCCGTTCTTGATATTCCCAATATTTCCAAAATTCCGCAGTATATTTTACACGATATATGGGGGCTTCGTCAAGTTTATTCAAGCGTATTTTGTGTTTCCGGAGTCTGCAAATTCGTGCTTGACAATGTTTTTAAATTGTGATATAGTCCCTACTCAGTACGATTTCGTACTAAAGGAGTGTGCCTATGCAAAAGGATTTTCAGAACATCCGGCGTTTGACGCTCGCTGCGACCAAAAATGACGGTGCATATTATTATTTTGCGCGGCGGCTTCATATCAACGAAAACACGCTGACGCTGCTCTATGCACTGGGCGACGGGCAGGCGCATTCGCAAAAGCAGGTCTGCGACGACTGGCTGCTGCCCAAAACCACCGTAAGTACGAATGTGCGCGAGCTGCGGGAAGCGGGCTATCTCGAATTGGAGCCGCTCGAAAACACGCGGGAAAAGGCGCTCGTGCTGACAGACGCCGGAAAAGCCTTTGCCGAAACCGTTTTACAGCCGCTCTACCGCGCCGAGCAGGCGGCTATGGAAAAGACGCTGGCACGCTTCTCCCCTGAATTCATAGACGCATTCCAATATTTTGCCGCCTGCTTCCAAACGGAAATATTCTCACAGGCGGGTACAGACGAAGAACAGAAGAAAAAAGGAAAAAAGAAATTATGACCGCTTACACATTATACACTGAAACACCGATCACAAGGCTGTTTTTCCGTGCAGCACTGCCCGGCGCTGTGAGCATGCTTGCGTCGGCTCTCTACCAGCTTTTTGACGGCATATTCGTCGGACAGTTTTTGGGCGAAACGCCGTTTGCAGCACTCAATCTTGCCATGCCGTTCGTCATCATCAACTTTGCGGTGGCGGATCTTGTCGGCGTGGGCTCCTCCGTACCCATCTCGATTTGTCTCGGTAAGCGAGAGGACAAGGAAGCCAACAACATCTTTTCCGCCGCATGCATACTGATCGTCGCATCAGGCGCAGCACTCGGCGCGATCCTGTTTCTCAGCGCGCCGCTGCTCATCCGCCTGATGGGCGCCGAGGGCGAATTCGCCGAGCTCGCCGTGCAATACTTACGCGTATATGCGCTCTGCTCGCCCGTGACCACCATTGTGTTCGCCATGGACAATTACCTGCGCATTTGCGGCAAGGTACGCGAGAGCATGTTCCTGAATATTTTTATGTCCGTGCTGATCTGCGCTTTGGAATTCCTGTTTTTGTATGTGTTCCAATGGGGCATTTGGGCGGCGGCGCTTGCAACGTGTCTCGGTATGGGGCTTTGCGCCGTGATCGCGCTGTGTGGCTTTGCCTTTGGACATATGCAGCTGCGCTTTTGCCGCCCGCGTTTTTCGGGCGCCATGCTGCGACAGATCGTTGCCGCGGGCAGCCCGAACTTCTTAAACAACATTGCGGGACGGCTGACCTCGATTATCATGAACATTTTTCTCGTGCGCTTCGGCGGCGAATCGGCGGTTTCCATCTACGGTGTGCTGATGTATGCGGAAGGGTTCATCCTGCCGCTCCTCTACGGCATGTGCGACTCCCTGCAGCCCGCCGTGGGCTGCAACTGGGGCGCAAACAAGTTTGCGCGCGTGCGCGCGATCGAAAAACGCTGCTTTGCCGCAACCGGTGTGCTCTCGGTATGCTCCGCGGTCGTGTTATTCCTGCTCCCCGAACAGATCGGCGCGCTGTTCTTAGGCAGCTCAAACGCCGCGCTGCTGCAGGAGACCGCCTATGCGCTGCGGCTGTTTGCGCTGAGCTTCATCGTGCGCTGGTTCTCCTTCGCCGCGCAGAGCTTTATGCTGGCGGTCGAAAAACCGGGCTATGCCTGTGCGATCTCGGTCTCGACGGCGTTTTTCTTCCCCGTGCTGCTCATCGCCCTGCTTTGGAAGCTGGAGCTGACGGGGCTGTGGCTCAACGCCGCAGGCACGGCGCTGCTCGCGGGCGTTTTGGCAGGCATCGTGCTGGTGCGCTTTCGCAAGCAGAACCCGCAGGTGTTTGAAAAAGCGGGAAAGGCACAAGGAGAATAAGAACGGCAAAATTATAATACGGCTGCGGTCATAGAGCGTTCTGTGACCGCAGCCGTATTTTTTATTCAAGAAAAGAATTCAGCTTATTTTACATACCAAATGTAATGATCTTTGCGCGGTTTTGCAGCGGGGTATTCGCCGTCTGCGTAGCCGAGCACCAGATTGCCGATGCCCTCGTACTCCCCTTCTACGCCGAGCTCTTGGAGGATCGCTTTGCCCTCGTCACTTTCAAAAACCTCTTTGGCGCGGTGGATCCAGCAGCTGCCGAGGCCCAAAGCATGGGCGGCGAGCATCATATTGCCCATGACCAAACTGCCGTCGTAAATGCGCGTCGGGCGGGCTTTATCGGCAAGCACCACGAGCACGGCGGGCGCGCCGTAAAACGGATCGCCGCTGCCGCCTAAGACTGCGGCATTCAGCGCGGAAAGGCGGTCGCGCAGCGCCTTGTTTGTTACGGCAAGGATGATCGGCGACTGCGCGTTCATCCCCGATGCGGCATAGGTACCCGCCTGTGCTACCTGCTCAATGAGCGCCTGTTCGGGCAGATCGGGCTTATACTTTTTGATGCTTCTGCGGGTGCGGATGGCTTCCAAAACTTCGTTCATGCAAAATCTTCCTTTCAAAATCCATCTTTCTGAAAACGCAGCCGGATCCCAAGGGATCCGGCTTTTGTCCGTTATGCATTCGGGTTGTCAGCGCCGCTGTCAGGCGTTGCAGGATCGTCCTGCGCGGCTTGCTGCGCGGGCGTTTCTTCTTCGTTCTGTGCGGGCTGTTCGCTCGGCACGGCCTCGCCTTGCGCGGACGCATCGGCGGACTGTGCCTGCATTTCGGCATTTTGTGCCACCGGCTGTGCATTTTCGTCATCCGCCGGTTTTTCGTCCGCTTTCGGCTCAGCGCTTTGCAGCGGGGGCAGCTCCTTGCCGTCCATCAGCGCGTAGAACTCGTTTGCATCGATCTTTTCGCGTTCCACAAGCGCCTTTGCAACAACGTGCAGCTTATCGATATGCTCTTGCAGGATGCTCTCCGTGCGCTTATACGCCGCAAGGACGATGGATTCAACCTCTTCATCGATCTCAGAGGCAACGGCCTCGGAGTAATTGCGCATATGGTTGTAATCGCGGCCCAAGAATACCTCGTCGTTATCCTTGCCGAAGGCGATGGGGCCGAGCTTTTCGCTCATACCGTATTTGGTGACCATTTTACGCGCGATGTCCGAAGCGCGTTCGATGTCGTTGGATGCGCCTGTAGATATATCGTTGAAAATGATCTGCTCGGCTACGCGGCCGCCCAAAAGCCCGACGATGTCATCCAGCATACGCGAACGCATCAGGTGCATTTCATCCTTTTCGGGCTGGTACATCGTAAACCCGCCCGCCATACCGCGCGGCACGATGGAAATATGCGTCACGGGGTCTTTATGATCCAAATAGTAAGATGTGACCGCATGCCCCGCCTCGTGATAAGCGGTGATCTGTTTGTCGCGCTCGGTGATGCGGTGGGATTTCTTTTCCGTACCGACGAGCACCTTCATGGTCGCTTCTTCGATCTCCGACATGGTGATGGCCTTTTTCTTACGGCGCGCGGCAAGCAGCGCCGCTTCATTCAGGAGGTTTTCCAGATCCGCGCCCGTAAAGCCGACCGTTGCGCCCGCGATGCTGCCGAGGTTGACGTCCGGGCCCAAAGGCTTGCCTCTGGCGTGAACCTTGAGAATATCCTCTCTGCCGCGCAGGTCGGGATAATTTACGGTGACCTGACGGTCAAAGCGCCCGGGACGCAGCAGCGCCGGGTCAAGGATATCGGGGCGGTTGGTCGCCGCAATGACAATGACACCCTCATTTGCGCCGAAGCCGTCCATTTCCACAAGCAGCTGGTTAAGCGTCTGCTCACGCTCATCGTGTCCGCCGCCCATGCCCGCGCCGCGGTGACGGCCGACGGCGTCGATCTCATCAATAAAGATGATCGCGGGAGAATTCTTTTTCGCCTGGTCAAATAAGTCGCGTACGCGCGACGCGCCGACGCCGACATACATTTCCACGAAATCGGAGCCGGAAATCGAGAAGAACGGAACATCCGCTTCACCCGCGACCGCGCGCGCCAGCAGTGTTTTACCTGTACCGGGCGGGCCGACGAGCAGCACGCCCTTCGGGATCCGTGCACCCAGCGCGCTGAACGCCTGCGGGTCTTTTAAAAATTCGACGATCTCTTCAAGTTCTTCCTTTTCCTCATCTGCGCCTGCCACATCTGCAAAGGTGGTCTTGCGGTTTTCGTCGCCGCCTTTTTTGATGCGCGCTTTGCCGAACGACAGCGCACGGTTGTTTTCATTTTGCACCGACTGGTTCATTTTGCGGAACATGATGAACATGACCACCATCAAAAGAACCATGATGACGACCGTCGGCAGGAGGCTGACCCACCACGAGTTTGCGGAGCCGGATTCATAGTCCACCTGAATTTGCGCGTCGGGATTCTCGCGGTTGTATTCCATGACCTGGCTGTGCACGTCCTCTAAAAACAGGTTGACATTCGGCACAGTGTATTCGTAGGTCGCTTCATCCCCGGCAATTTTATACTCAAGCCTGCCGCTGCTGAGATTCAGCGAGTACTCCGTGATCTCATGGTTTTCAAACCGATTGACGATCTGATAGTACTCGGTTTTCTCTCTTGTGGTCTGCCCCATGGTCATATACAGCACGATGCAGATCACAAATGCAAGCGGGATAGCGATATAGGGGATCACCGCTCTCCAATCGATTTTTTTCAACAGATGTTCACTCCTTATGTTCGTATACGGAGGATCTCAAAATGCCCACATAGGGCAGGTTCCGATACTTTTCATCATAATCGAGCCCATAGCCCACAACAAATTCGTCCGGGATGACCTTGCCGACATAGTCCGCCTGCATCGTTTGCACCTCGCGGCGGGAAGGCTTATCCAGCAGCGTACAGATCCTGATGCTCGCAGGGTCGCGTTTTGACAGTATGCCGCGAAGCGCGTCCAGCGTGTGCCCCGTATCCAGGATGTCCTCCACCAGCAGCAAATGCCTGCCCGCGATCGGTTCTTTTAAATCAAGGCGGATCTCCGGTTCACCCGAAGGCTCTGTCCCCACATAGCTTTTGACCGACATGAAATCGATACAGCAAGGGATATGCAACGCACGTATCAGGTCGCTGAAAAATACGACAGAGCCGTTTAAAATGCCGACGAGCAACAGCGGCTGCGCACAGTCGCGGTAATCGCGGTCGATCTGCGCGGCAATGCGTTCCACGATTTCGTGCAGCTGTGCTTCATCCAACAGTACGCGCTCTACATCCGCCGCGACTTGTTTTTCTGTTTTCATTTAGTATTGCCACCGTCTTTCTAAAACATGAACACAAAACACTGCTGTGTTCGCTCGGAAACAGCAAACGGTGCGTTTGTGCCGAAGCCGCCGACCCAAAGCACCTGATCGCCGCTTGCCAGCACCGGGAC
Organism: uncultured Oscillospiraceae bacterium; assembly: GCA_900545625.1. Lineage (GTDB taxonomy): Bacteria > Bacillota > Clostridia > Oscillospirales > Acutalibacteraceae > Fimenecus. The sequence continues at coordinate 34,664 of UQZS01000009.1, forward strand.
GGCATTGCGTAGTTCGGGCGGGATCTTTTTTTCGTTCATCCATTTTTTCAGCGTTTTGGTGATCCCGCGCGCCGAATCGGAAAAGCGGTCGCCGCTGCGTCTGCTGCGCAGTACCAAATTGCTATTCATTTTAGCACAATCCACAGCGTTCGCCAAGTATTCTTTGTGAAGATTTTGTAAATCTTTTTGTTGAAAAAGCTGGATATGGATCGTTCCCACAGGCGTTTGCACCGTCTGATCACGTGCGGGGAGCGGCAAGGGCTGCGCCCAAGGCGCCACGGCGGGCGACGGGCAATCGAGGAACCCCAAACGGCTGCGCACGGCACACGCCCCGGGCAAGGTCACGCTTTTACCGCTGCCTACAAGGGAAAGCAGCGCTTCGACATGTACGCTTTCGATTTGATGCTGCGCACTATGCGTTTTTGTGCACAGCCACATATACAGAACGCGGCGCTGCAGAGCGGGCGGCAGCTTTAGGAGCGCCTGCTCGTCTACACCGCCGTGCGGTGTGATCACGGTTTTTGCCGCCTCCTGCGCACAGGCTTTGAGATACTGTTCATCCGCGCGAACCGCTTCGGTCATGCGGGAAAACGCTTCGAGCACCGAAGGATTCATGCTTCTGAAAACCGGCAGCACTTCGCGGCGCACGCGGTTGCGCAGATACAGATCGCTTTTGTTGGTGCTGTCGGTCATATAGGTCAGATCATGTTGTGCGCAATACCGTTCTATATCCGCACGCGTGCAGGAAAGCAGCGGGCGCAGGATGTTCCCGCGCACGGGCGGGATGCCGCCGAGGCCCGAAAGGCCCGTGCCGCGCAGCAGGTGCAGAAGCACGGTCTCGGCGTTGTCGTCGGCGGTGTGCGCCGTCAGAATATATCCGTCCTCCCCTGCCGCCTTTCGGAACGCCGCATAGCGAAGCCGCCGTCCGCAGGCTTCATGCCCCTCGCCTGTCTTCTCGGATTCGGCGGGCACATCCACATGGACGGCAAGGAACGCTATGCCGTGCGCCCCACAAAATTGCCGGCAAAATTGTTCGTCGCGCGCCGCTTCTTCGCCGCGCAAACCGTGATTCACATGGACGGCAGTGAGAGCAAGCGGCAGTGCATCGAGACTTTGCAGCACATGCAGCAAGCAGACGGAATCCGCTCCGCCGGAAAACCCAACGATCATTTTTGCCCCTGCCTGCACGCCCTGTGCGCGCAGGAAAGTCAGCACCTGCTCACGCATCATGGTGCAGCTCCGGCGTGGAGAAGCGCGTATACATACCGTTCCAATGCAGGTCGACCTCGCCCGTGCCGCCGTGGCGGTTTTTGGCGATGATGACCTGCGCCTTATCGTTGTCGACCACAACGGTCTCATCTTTTTCGGAATCGTAATAGGATTCGCGATAGAGCATCAAAACAATATCTGCATCCTGCTCGATAGAGCCGGATTCGCGCAGGTCCGAAAGCTGCGGCTTGTGCGATTTGCCGCGGCCCTCGGTGGAACGCGACAGCTGCGAGCAGGTGATGACGGGGATGCGCAGATCCTTTGCCATCAGCTTTAAGCTGCGGGTGATCTCGGACACCTCCTGCACACGGCTTTCCGTGCGCTTGGTGCCGGTCATCAGCTGCAAATAGTCGATGATCACACAATCTACGTCGCGCATTTTGCGCACGCGCGACTTCATTTCCGGCACGGTGATGTTCGCCGTATCGTCAAAATACAGCTCCGCGCCGCTCAAGGTCACCGTTGCCTCGGCGATGCGCTGCCAATCATCGTCGGTAAGCTCACCCGTGCGCAGCTTTCTGCCCTCCACACGCGCTTCGGTGGAAAGCATACGCTGCGCGAGCTGCTCCTTACCCATTTCAAGGGAGAAGAACACGACCTTCTTTTTCGCCTGCACCGCCACGTTGCGCGCGATGTTCAGCGCGAAGCTGGTCTTACCCATGGCGGGGCGTGCACCGATAAGGATCAGATCCGAACGGTTAAGCCCCGTCATATATTTGTCCAAAAGCGAAAAGCCTGTGGGGATGCCCTTATATTCCGCGGCAAGCTCAGGGTCGGTCAGCTTTTGCAGATTGTCGTACACGTCGTTCGTGATGATGTCCGCAAGCTTTACCGGGCCGCTCGTATGCGCGCCCTGACGGATGTCATAGATCTTCTGCTCGGCGGCGTCCATGATGGTATCCGCGGGCAGTTCCTCCTCGGCGGCGCTTTTGAGCATTTCGCTTGCCGCCCCCATGAGGGTACGCAGGTAGTATTTTTCATTGACGATCTTCGCATAGGATTCCACATTTGCGACGCTCGGCACCGACGCTGCTAACTGCGCAAGATAATTGCGCGCGCCCGCGTCGTCATACGAGCCGCTTGTTTTCAGAGCCTCCGCGACAATAAGTGCATCTACCTTTTGGTTGAGCATTTTGCGCTCGGCGATGATGTTGTAGATCTCCTTATGCTGCGGGATATAAAAGCAGTCCGCGCCGCGCAGGATCCCGGAAATGCGGTCAAAGCAGTCCGGGTCCATGAGCACGCAGCCGAGCACCGCCTGTTCCGCTTCGAGGCTGTACGGCTCGTTGAGCTTTTCCAGCATCAGATTGTCCATTGGCATATATGTTCACCCTTTTGCGCCGTGCGGGTCTTATTCGCCCACTTCGACGGAGAGCTTGGCGGAAATGCCGTTGTAAAGCTTGACTTCCACCGTATATGTTCCGAAGTTTTTGATGTCCGCCATGGAGAGCTTGCGCTTATCCACCGAGACGCCGAGCTGCTTTTCGATTGCTGCCGCAACGTCCTTGGCGGTCACGGAGCCGAACAGCCTGCCGTTCTGCCCCGCCTTTGCTGTGAGCTTCACGGTTTTGCCGGTAAGCTTCGCCTGCGCATCCTTTGCGGCGGCGATCTCCATATCCACGCGATGCTGCTTTGCCGCTTCGCTGTTTTTGTATTCGGTGAGCGTCTGGGCGTTGGCTTCGACCGCAAGCCCTTTCGGGAACAGGAAGTTGCGTGCGTAGCCGTCGGACGCCTTGACCTTTTCTCCCGCTTTGCCGAGTCCTTTCACATCTTTTTTCAGAATGACCTCCATATCGGTGGCTCCTTTCCTGTCGGGCGTGCGCCGTCACGCGGCGCGCCCGTAATCATTGATTTTCAAAATAAGCGTCGATCGCTTCAAACAGCTTTTGTTTCGCTTCGTCGAGCGTCGTGTCTTGAAGCTGCGCCGCCGCCATAGTTTGGTGCCCGCCACCGCCGAGCGCTTCCATAACGAGCTGGACATTGATATTGCCCATGGAACGTGCGGAAATATTGGCGGTATCATCCGTTTCAAACAACACGAAGGAGGCATCCACATCGCTGACCGTTAAAAGCTCGTCGGCAGCCTGCGCGCAGATCACGCGGATGTCCTTGGTCTGCACATCCGCCACGGAGACCGCGCAGCGGCGATAGCTTTGCGCATTGAGCACGATCTGCCCGCGCAGCTTTTTGTTTTCCATGCTGCTGTTGAAGAAGCGCTTGACCACGACGGTGTCCGCCCCGCGCGAACGCAGGTATGCCGCCGCCTCAAATGTGCGCACACCCGTGCGCAGCACAAAGTCCTTGGTATCGAGGATAATCCCCGCAAGCAGCGCATTCGCACAAAGCGGCGTGACCAAAGGCTTGCCGTTCATGTATTGCAGCAGCTCCGTCACCATTTCGCACGTTGAAGAAGCATGCGGCTCGTGATAAAAAATTACGGCGTTTTGAATAAAATCGACCGTTTTGCGGTGGTGGTCGATCACGACGATGCCCGGTGCTTTTTCGCAAAGCTCCGGCGCTTCAACAAAGCTTGCCTTATGGGTATCCACCACAAACAGCAGCGTTTTTTCCGAAAGCAGCCGGTCGGCATGCTCGGGCAGAATGAACCAGTCTCCTGCACCCTGCTTTGCGGCGTATTCCACCAAAGGCGCGGCAAGCGTGGTGCGGGCATTCGTGACAATGAAAGCATCTTTGCCGAGATCACGCGCCGCCTTGCACATGCCGATGGCAGCGCCGATGCAGTCGAGGTCGGAATATTGGTGCCCCATGATCAGCACATTGTCGCTGCCGCGGATGAGCTCGCCTATGGCGGAAGCCACTACGCGCGTACGCACCTTGGTGCGTTTTTCCACGCCTTTGGACACGCCGCCGAAGAAGCGATAGGTTTCGTCTGTATTTTTAAGCGCCGCCTGGTCGCCGCCGCGCCCCAGCGCCATATCCAGCGCCTGCCGCGCATTGCTTTCCGCATCGGACAGGTTATCGCCCCTGCCCACACCGATAGACAACGTGACGCCGACGGGCGCGTCCCGATATGTATAGCCGCGCACAAGCTCGAGCACGCGGAACTTGGAGGCGACCATTTTCAAAAGTGCTTCCTCAGGGATGACCGCAAGGAAGCGGCCGCTGCCGAGCTTGCGGAACAGCCCCGGATACTGCGTGAACCACCCTTCGGTGATACGCTCCACCGCACCGCTGATCTCAGCATACTCGCTCTCCTTATAGGCGCGGTAGATCTCATCCACGCTGTCGATGGCGACCATCGCAACAGCGGGTTTTTCCATTTCATACGCGTGCGCGATCTGCTTTAAGCGCGTATCCTCCGCATACAACAGCACATAGGACTGCCGCCCGCGGCAATCGATATGGCTGAAATACACCGTGTAGGACTTGCCGTCCACCACCGCGTCAAAGCGTTCCTTTTTGCGGATCTGCGAAAGCCCCAGCCCGCCCGTAAACTGGCGGACATCCGCAGATTTTACGGTACGCGCGGGCAAAAGCTCGTTTTTAAACTTCAAGTTATACCAAATCACACGGTCGGCGTTGTCAAACACGACAACGGGCAGCGGGAAGTTTTGCAGTGCGGAATTTTCCTCCGCCGTAAAGCTCTCGCTAAGCGAAAGAACCGTTTCGCGCACGATCCGAAAATCCCTGCGCGCACGCAGCACAGCGATTAACACCAGCACCAACAGCACGCAAAGTTCTATCCCCGCCGCCGCAAGATTAAAAAATGCTGTGACGGCACAGAACACCCCTGCCGCGAGCAGCGCGGCAAAGGTCAGAGGATAGGTGCGGATGGCTTGACCCGCTTTCAAGGCTTACACCCCCATCAGGATCGGCAGAACCATGGGCGAACGCTTGGTGCGCGCATAGGTCAGCCGGGAAATTTCATCGCGAAGCCGGTTACGAATCGTGGAGAAATCGTATACATGATGCTGCACACATTCGGCAAGCACGCTTTCACAAAGCCGCCGGGATTCCTCCATGAGCTGCTCGGATTCACGGACATATACAAAGCCGCGCGTCACGACGTCCGGGCCGGAAACCACGTCGCCGCTTTCGCGGTCGATGGACGCGACGATGATGATGATGCCGTCCTCGGCAAGGCGCTTGCGGTCACGCAGGACGACCGAGCCGACATCGCCGACGCCGCTGCCGTCCACAAAGACCATGCCGGCGGGGACTTCGCCGGAAATGCGGATCTTATCCGAAGTCAATTCGACTTCCTTGCCGTTGTCGGCGATCAGGATATTTTCATCCGGAATCCCCATGGCGCGGGCGAGCGCAGCATGCTTTTGCAGGTGCTTCTGCTCACCGTGCACGGGCATAAAATACTTCGGGCGCGTCAGGCTCATCATGAGCTTGAGTTCTTCCTGGCATGCGTGCCCCGAAACATGGACGTCGTACATCTTTTCATAGACGACCTCCGCGCCCTGCTTTAACAGTTCATCCACGACCCTGCCGACCATTTTTTCGTTACCGGGAATGGGCGTGGCGGAAATGATAACGTAATCGTTCGGGCAGATCTCCACACGGCGGTGCTCGGAAAATGCCATGCGGTACAGCGCGGACATCGGCTCGCCCTGGCTGCCGGTGGTGATGAGCACCAGCTTTTCGGGCGGATAGCGGTTAATGCTGTCGAGCCCGATCAAGATCCCCTCGGGAACGTTGATATAGCCAAGCTCCGCCGCGACGGAAACGACGTTTTCCAGGCTTCTGCCCGAAAGCGCCACCTTGCGCCCGAGCTTTTCGGCGGTGTTGATGATCTGCTGCACGCGGTGGATGTTGGATGCGAACGTCGCCACGATCAGGCGGCGGTTGCCCGCACGGCGGAACTGCACGTCAAAGGTCTCACCGACCTTGCGCTCGCTTTCGGTAAAGCCGGGCTTGGCGGCGTTGGTGGAATCGGAAAGCAGGCATAAAACGCCCTCCTCCCCGATCGCGGCAAGGCGCGCCATGTCGATGACACCGCCGTCAATAGGCGTGGTATCGATCTTAAAGTCGCCCGTCTGCACCACCGTGCCCGCAGGCGAACGGATCGCCAGCGCCACGGCGTCGGGGATCGAGTGGTTGACGTGAATGAACTCGACATCGAAGCACCCGAGCTTCACACGGTCGCCGGGCTTGATACAATTGAGCGTGCATTGGTCGAGGATCCTGTGCTCGCGCAGCTTGCCTTCGATTAGCCCTATGGTCAGCTTTGTGGAATACACGGGGATGTTCAGACTTTTGAGCAGGTAAGAAAGGCCCCCGATATGATCCTCATGCCCGTGGGTGATGAGGATCCCCCTGATCTTATCGGCGTTTTCGAGCACATACGTAAAATCGGGGATCACTAAGTCCACGCCGAGCATTTCGGGATCCGGGAATTCCAGCCCGCAGTCCACGAGCAGCATGTCGTTGCCGCATTCGTAGAGCGTCATGTTTTTGCCGATCTCGTTAAGGCCGCCGAGAAAAGCGATCTTCAGCGGCACCGCGGCTTTTTTTCGTTTACCTGCCGTGCTTTTTCGCGTTGTATTTTTGAGGTTGTTGTAATACCGTCGCTGCTGCTTGCCGGCGGCGGAATCCGAAAGGCCCTGCATCAAATCCTTTTTGGGCTGCCGTTTTTGCTGTGTTCCTGTTTTTTTGCCGACTGCGGCTGTCCCCGCGCCGGACGCCCGCTGCTTACGCGGTGCGTTCTTCGGCGCGGAGCTTTTGGAAGTTTCTTTGTTTGTGTTTGCCATTCCAATCTCCTTATTGTTTTGATGGTGTTCCTGTATGTAGCGCCTGCCGTATCTCAACCGTGCAGGCGAAAGTCCGAGTTTGTAAAACGATAAAATACCGATTATAATATGATACCCCGAAAACGGTCTTGTGTCAATGCTTAAGGCATACGATATACCGAAAGTCCCGGCATCGTGACAGCCTTTTCTTTTAATGCGGCTTCGGCAGACCTGCATCGTTTAAAGCCGTATCATGTTCCGTTCTTCCTGCCTTTTGCAAATATGCTTCCACGTCGCCGCACAGCTCGCGCGAAGCTTCAAAGCTCACAGCTTCCGCAAGCAGATAGAGCCGTTTGCCCGAGCGCTGCGGCACAAGCAGCGCCCTGCCCTTATTGGTTTGCAGCGCAACGCCTTCTTCCTGCGGAACGGCTTTCTTGCTGCCGAGCACCTCTAAAAGCTCTGTGGGAGAAAAGTCGATCGGTATGCTTTTTCGGCTGACATAAAACGCGGGAAGTTCATATACAAGCTCGTCAAGCGTTTTGCCTGTCCGCTGCAAAATCCCTAACAGCCGCATACTTAAAAAAAGTGCGTCGCGCGTATACAAGCAGCTTTGCGCCAGGCGCCTTGCGTCGCGGTCGTGCTCGCCGACGGGCGAACGGCCGTACCGCAGCGCACGTCTGCCGCAGGCACGCGCAATACGGGTAATGGTATACGGTGCCTCTGTTGGCAGCGCGACATCGTGCCCCGCCTCAAGATCCGCCTTGCAGCAAAGCGTAAGCAATTTGTCATGCGTGATCCAGCCGCATGTGCGGTGGAACGCCGAAACCGTCGTGCCGTCTGCGCCAAAGCGCAAGGTCACTTCATCCCCGTTTTTCGCCCCCAGACGATACAGGCAATCCTCCACAAGCATCTGCACGCGCTCATTTTTACATTGCACGCCGACGCACTGCCTTTGCAGCGGCACGCTCGCCTCCCGCGTGAGCTCACGCAGATACATCGCCTGCATGCTTGCCATATCGGAGATCTCTTTGCACGCTTGCGGCGAGACACGGGTGAAATCGTCGTTTTTGCAGCGCGCTTCGATCTCGCGCTCCACGCCCCGCGGCAGCGGAAGCCCGCCCGTGCTGCACAAATGCAGGCGCACTTTCCCCGCACCCGACGAAATGAAAACGCCCATTTGCAGCGAGCAAAACGCGGTGAAGAAATACATCTGCGTCAAAAAGCAGTCACCGAAATTCCACACGCTGCTGCCCTGCGTTGCCATAGATCCCGCCAAAATATGGTACGCCGCGCGGCTTAAGGGTTTTGCATCGGTCGCAACGCCGATCTTGCCGCCGAGACTGCAAGATGCAAGACTTCTTCCCAAAGCAGCAATGGCGGCGGGGCCTAATTCCACACCTGAAAGCCCGCAAATGCCGCGTTCGGAAAACAGCGCGGTGCGCGGCGCACCGTATTTGACGTTATGTGCCACGCGCGCGCCGCTTTCTATGCGCTTTTCGGGCCAGATCTTGACATTCGGCCCGACGCGCGCGGAGCTTCCCAGCACACACCGTGCGCCGACAGCACTGTCCTCATACACCTGTGCGCCGGATTTTAAGGCGGCATTTTCACAGATCACGGCAAAATTTACGACGGCATTGTCATAAACCGCCGCATCCTCCAGCAAAACACTGCCTGTGAGTTTGACGTTTTTGCCGATATAGCAGCCGTCGCCCACAACCGTGTAGGGACCGATCGCCGCGCCGCGCTCAATTGCGACATGCGCGCCGATATACACGGGCGGGATAAGCTGATATTCCCCCTGCGGCAGTTCTCCCGCCGCATATATGCCGTCGGCAACAGCGGGCAGCGGCAGGCGCACCTTATTGTCCAGCATATCGCGCTGGCAGGCACGATAGGCGGACAGATCACCAATGTCGCACCAATACCCGCGCGCCGCATACGCATACAGCGGCGCGCCGTCCCGCAGCAGTTCCGGGAACAGGTCGCAGGAAAAATCAAACGGCTGTTCCGCCGGCACGCCGCGAAGTGCAGCGGGAGACAGCACATAGATCCCGGTGTTGGCGGTATCGGCGGCGACGCCGTTCCAATCCGGCTTTTCGCAGAAGCCCGTTACGCGCCCGCGCGCATCCGTGTAGACAAGCCCATATTCCCGTGGGTCGCGCACACGCGTCGTCACGATCGTTGCTTCCGCACGGCTTTGCAGATGGAATTCCAGCGCACGCCGCAAATCAAAATCGCAGATACAATCGCCGCTGACCACAAAGAACGGCTCGTCCCATTCGCCTGCCGCCGCCTTTACACTTCCCGCCGTGCCAAGCGGTGTGTGTTCGCATACAGTACGCACGCGCATCCCGGCGGGTGTGGCGTATGAAAGAAACGCATCGATGCAATCGGGCAGATATGCCGTAGTCAACACTGCTTCCTCCACACCGGCGGCGTGCAGCCACTCCAGGATGTAGGAAAGCACGGGTTTTCCGAGCAGCGTCACCATGGGTTTCGGCTTCGTGCAGGTCAGCGGACGCAGCCGCGTGCCGTACCCGCCGGCGAGAACAACCGCTTTCATCCAAAATCCCCCTGTAAATTCTTTTTTCGTTAGTATTGCCGCGAAAAAAGAATTTAAACAGGTGCGTATAAGAGGAAGATATGATGCCCAAACTATCGTTGGTTGACAAAAATTTCCGAATGCTTTACAATAAAAATGTATATACACGCGTTCTGGAAGGGGGCTTCCGAAATGCAGCGAAAGGTTTTTCTTCCGGCACTTTTGCTGTTGCTGCTTGCCGTTATGCTTTGTGCCTGCGGAAACCGGCGCACATTTGAAAAAATTGAAACCACCGCGCCCTCAGAGACGGAGACCGAGACGCAGGCCGTCGCTGCCGTCCCCGTGAGCGAGGCGGAAACCACTACGCAGCCTGAGGAGACCGAAGCGCAAAACAGTTCTTCCGGAGGACGCACGCCAAGCAACAGCGGGAACAGAACAAATCCCGGCAGCAGCGGAAACACAGACAGCGGCGGGCAGGATACGCCGCAAGGAACGCCCGAAGCCCCGGAGTCGCCCGAAACGCCTGAGACGCCTGAGACGCCTGAGACGCCGGACGAACCCGCTTCCGAAGAGGATACGCAGCCGACCGAAGAACCGACCGCGCCGCCGGAAACCGAACCCACCCCGACGCAGGCTCCAACAGAAACACCGATCACAGCGTAGAATAATATATCCAAAAGAAAGCTGCCCTTCTGCGGGGCAGCTTTTTATATCGTGTTCTCTGCCGACTCCTGTACGGGACGCACGGGGATGCCTTTTGCAGCAAGATACGCTTTCAGCTCAGCTATAGGGATCTCGTTGAAATGGAACAAAGATGCCGCGAGCACCGCGTCCGCCTGCCCGACGGTAAGCGCGTCGTAAAAATGCTCGAGTGCACCTGCACCGCCCGAAGCGATGACGGGAATATCCACCCGCTCGGAGACTGCACGCGTCAGTTCTATATCATAACCGGTCTTTTGCCCGTCTTGATCCATGCTCGTAAGCAAGATCTCCCCCGCCCCGCGCCGGCGCGCTTCGCACGCCCATTCGACGGCGTCGATCCCCGTAGGCAGTCTGCCGCCGTTGAGATAGACCTCCCAGCCGCCCGACGCCCGTTTTTTCGCGTCGATGGCGCACACCACGCACTGGCTGCCGAAGCGTTCCGCCGCCTCGCTTAACAGGTCGGGATTGCGCACTGCTGCGGAATTGACGGAAATTTTATCCGCCCCCGCGCGCAAAAGCTCCTTGAAATCCTCTACTGTGCGGATACCGCCGCCGACGGTAAAGGGGATGAAGATCGAATCGGCAACGCGCGAGACGATGTCCACCATCGTGCCGCGCCCCTCATGCGTGGCGGTGATATCGAGCAGCACAAGCTCGTCCGCGCCTTTTTTGTCGTAAGCGACGGCACATTCCACGGGATCGCCCGCGTCGCGCAGGTTCACAAAGCTCACGCCCTTGACCACGCGGCCGTCTTTGACATCGAGGCAGGGAATGATTCGTTTGGCGTACATCACTTGCCCCCCTTTTGCATCGCGGCGAAATTTTGCAGGATCCGAAGTCCCACCGCACCGCTTTTTTCGGGGTGGAACTGCGTGGCAAACAGCTTTTTGTCCGTATCCGCCGCCGCCGCGTGAAACTCGATGCCGTACTCCGCCGTAGCGGCGACATTTTGGGGGTTCGCGGCTTTGAGATAGTAGGAATGGACAAAATAGACATACGCGCCGTCCGGCACGCCGGAAAACAGCGGGCAATCGGGATCTGTATGGATAGAATTCCAGCCGATCTGCGGGATCTTGAGCCCGATCTCTTTGGGAAAACGCAAAACCTCGCCCGGCATGACCGAAAGTCCTGCCGCACCGGGGCTTTCCTCGCTTTTGTCAAACAGCATCTGAAGCCCTAAACAAATACCGAGAAACGGCGTATCGGAAAGTGCAGCTGCCCGCACCGTTTCTAAAAGCCCTGACTGCCGCAGACAGTCCATCGCCGTGCCGAACGCGCCGACACCCGGCAGGATCACCGCATCCGCCGCTTCGATCTGCGCGCGGTCGGCGGTGATGCAGTTTTTTGCCCCTATGTAATCCAATGCTTTGCGGACGCTTTGCAAATTGCCCGCCCCGTAATCCAAGATGGCGATCATATATCCTGCTCCAAAAAAATATGTAGGTTATTGTATCACAAAACACCGGGCTTTGCAATTTATAACAGCATTTTTACGATCTCGGCAATGCTTTCCACCGTCGCGATCGCGTGGGGCTTTAATTCCGCACGGCCATCCCGCATTGCAAAGGAGGAAAACTCGCAAATCATTGAGAGGTCATTGAGGTTGTCCCCTGCGACGAACAGGTCATCCTTTTGCGCGCCGTAGAGATTTAGTACCTCGTAAAGCCCGCTGACCTTGCCCGTGTGCGGCGCACAGACATCGACATGAATGCCGTTTTGATGTGCGCAAAGGAGCTCAGGACAGGTTTTGTTGAAATGCGCTGTGTACTGCGCTGCCTCGTCCTCCGTGAAAAAGCCGGTTCCCATTTCGTGATAGTCCGGCAGTTTTTTCAACGCTTCGGCGGAAAGTTGAGGATCTGCGCCCTCTGGCGGGGGTGTGCCGACGTCGAACCAAAATCGTTCCAAGCCGACGGACACGCAAAAATACCGTGGGTGCAGCTGCATGGCGGCTTCATACAAGGGTACAAGCGCCGCGTTCGGCGCGCGGTGCTCGGAAAGTACGTGGAATTGCCCGTCCGTCAAAATGCCGCCCGTGCAGGCGATCACAAAATCCAGCGGCAGATCCCAACGCGCCAACTCGTCGCGGATGCTGGCAAGATGCCTGCCCGTGACGAGCCCGAAACGATTGCCCGCACTGCGAAACCGCGCGACAGCCTCGGCGTCCTCGCGCGTGATCTCGCGGTTGCGAAACAGCGTATTGTCAAAATCTGTCGCTAAAATGCGCATATCCTTCTCCTTATCCTCTGCGCCATCAGGGGGATCACGACAGCTTCATGATCTCCTCTGCGATATACTGGAAAATCGGCGCACAGTCCACCGAGCCGCCCTGCCCGTCCTCCTTGAGCACGGCGACGCTGTACTGCGGGGATTCGTACGGGAAATAGCCGCAGTACCACGCATGGGTGATCTCGGTACCGTCGTCGCGGTACCAGCCGCTTTGTGCGGTCGCCGTTTTGCCCGCCGCCGTCGTGTTGCTCGGTTGTGCACGCCGCCCGCTGCCGTTTTGTGTAGCATAATACAGCAGCGCGCCGACACGCTCGGCGGTCTCTTCAGACGTGGCGCGGCGCGACGCGGGCAGGAATGCACGCTGCACCACTTCGCCGCCTGCATCCACGATCGCGTGCATCAAGCTCGGCGCGCGGTATACCCCGCCGTTGGCGATCGCGGCATATACCGCTGCCATTTGCAAGGGCGAAGCGAGCAGCTCGCCCTGCCCGAACGAAAGGTTGGCAAGGTCCTGCAAAGAGGTCAACGCATAAGACGCGGGCATATTGCCGGGTTTGGTGTAGTCGCCGTCCGATAATTCGATCTTTGCACCAAGCCCTAAATTTTCACCCATGGAACAGACCGCGTCCGCGCCCGTATGGAGCGCCAACTGCACAAAATACGGGTTGCAGGAGTTCGCCATGGCTTCTTTCATATCCTGCGCGCCGTGGCCGCTGTGTTCCAAACAGCCGAAGGTCGTACCGCCTATAGTGATGCTGCCCGTACAGATATAGGAAAAATCCTCGTTATAGCCGCTTTCCAGGGCGGCTGCCGCCGTGATCGCCTTGAACACCGAGCCGACGGCATACGGTGTGACGGCGCGATTCAGAAAAGGCGCATCCGTCGCGTCAAGGCTTGCGGCAGGGTCGTTGCGGTCGAAGGTCGGGACACTCGCCATGGCGCGGATCTCGCTCGTCGCGGTATCGAGCACGACCACCGCACCCGCTTCGACCTCAAATTTTTCCAGAGCCTCCTCGGCGATGCGCTGGATGTCATATTGCAATGTGAGCACCACGCCCGCGGGGGAATTGTAATTGTCGGCATCGATCTCCAGCGCCGCGCCGTCGAGCATCCGCCCCATTGCATCCGCCCCACAGCGCGCCCAGAGTGTGCCCGACGCGGATTTCAGCAGCTCGTTATAGCTTTTTTCCACACCGCTCACACCGTCGCCGTCCGCGTTGATGTAGCCTACGACGTGGGGCGCCAGCGCATTTTCCCCGTAACGCACATAGCGGCTGACGGTTTTGACGCTGTCCGTCTCCAGCGGCGCGGACGCCGCAGCCACTGCGATCTTGCCGCTTGTGACCGTTTCATACAACGTGTCTTTGTCCTCCGAAACGAGTACGCTGCCTGCTTCGTTGAGCGCCTCGACAGAGGGCTTTACCGCCGCGGCAAGCTGTGTGTCGCAGTTGACGAGCGGGCGCATATCACAATCATAAATGTAGCCCCGCGTCGTCCCGATCGCGGCGGAGATCGAAGTAGACGCCTGCGCGCGGCTTTGCACGGCGGCGCTGCCCATCACCGTCAGCATCTGCACGCACAAAAGCCCAAACATAAGCGCAAACAGTGAAAACAGAACGATCACCCGTTTTTGCATGCCGACCAACTCCCATCCTTTTCAGTATGGGATGCGAAACGCCAAATTAAACGGGCATCTGCGGATTTTCACGGCGCAGACGAAAGCCATAGCCGTTGAAGCTGCGCCCGCCGGCACACAAATACGCCTTTGCCGCGCGCTGAAGGCTTGTTTCTTCCGGCAATGCGCAAAGTTTTTTATGCGATATATGGTTTATGCCCCAAAGCCGGCGCAAAAGCTCGTGATTGGCGCGCCCGGTCTGCACCACGCAATCAAATGCGTCCGCAAAGCGTAAAATATTGGACTCTGGCCGCATAAAGCGGCGGTTATTCTCATCCAAAAGCCAACTATCGCACACAAAGCCCGCATACTTGTATTGCGGGAAGTACGCCGCAAAAAAACGCTCCGCCGCCGAAAACGATTCCTCCACCGCCTTTGGAAGAAGCCTGCCGTCCGCAGGAATGTGGACATTTAAGACCGGTGCCTTATCCGCAATCGGCACAGTCTTGCGCGCGGCAAGCGGCAGGCGCGCCGCAGCAAAATTCGTTTTCGAGAATTCAAATTCCAGCCGGCCGATCCAAAAAATTTCCAAAAACAGCACGTGCGCGATCCACGGGACGTTGCAAAGCCCCGTTACACGGTACGCCCACGCGGCGTCGTGCACCCAAAGGGCAATGTCCCGCATCGTATTTACAAACACCTGCTGCGGCAAGCCCTTTTCGGCGTACAGCCTGCGCGTGTGGACGTCGGCGACGGCAAGCGCCGCCGCAAGCGACAGCGCCGCGCCCGCGCCGCGATCGCGCCGCAGCGCACGCATACACACGGGGACAAAACAGTGCTCCGGGTCGCTGAGGATCCGTTCGATTTCGGCATTTCGGGTACAAAATGCTTCATAGGCGCATCGGCGCGCCGCGTCGGGCAGCCCGATCTGCACACAAAGGGACGAGGGAAACGCGATCTGCATACTATGCCTGCTTTCTAAGGAGGCTGCCTGCAGGCAGCGGCGTGTCACAGCGCACCCGCACCTGCATGGTCGGATGCGGCGCGGCGTCGATCAGTTCACCCTCGCCGTTTTGCAGCGTTTCCACGCAAAACGTAAACGGCGGTTTGCCGCGTTCGAGCGCTTCGAGCGTGTCGCCGACGCAGAATTTGTTGCGCTGCTCGCACAGGAGATATCCGCTTTCCCAGCCGCGCACAATCGCAACGACATCCCAGAGCCGCCGGTACCCGCCCGCAAGGCTGATGTTCGCGGTCGTTTGGGGGCTGTCAAAGTAAAAGCCCGTACAATATTCGCGGTAGCTGACCTTTTCGGTCTCGGCGACCACCCACGGTGCGGGACAGTAGTCGGGCGACGGAGCTTGCAGATACCCGTCTATCGCAGCGCGGTAGGCGTTGGTAATCACGGCAGTATAATACGCGGATTTGGCCCTGCCTTCGATCTTAAAGCTGTCCACGCCGGCTGCGACGAGCTCCGGGATATGTTCGATCATGCAGAGATCCTTGGAATTGAGAATGTAGGTGCCGTCCGGTTCTTCGGAAATGGGAAAATACTGCCCCTCCCGCGATTTTTCACACAAAGCGAACGCCCAGCGGCACGGCTGCGCGCATGCACCGCGATTCGCGTCGCGCCCGGTCAGGTAATTGGACAGCAGGCACCGTCCCGAAAACGAGACGCACATGGCGCCGTGCACAAAGCATTCCAGTTCCAGATCGTCCGGGATTTTGGCGCGGATCTCGGCGATTTCTGTAAGGGAGAGCTCGCGCGCGAGCACCACGCGTTTCGCCCCCAAGTCATAAAAGGCGCGTGCCGCCGCATAGTGCACCACGCCCGCCTGTGTGGAAATATGGACGGGGACGCTTTCAGCATGCCGCTTGCAAAGCGCCAAGACGCCGATGTCCGCCACGATGAATGCGTCCACGCCGCAGTCGGCAGCATGCTGCAAAAACGCAGGAAGACGCTCAATCTCATCGT